>CAZDOQ010000007.1:0-41420 GCA_964507035.1 uncultured Lachnospiraceae bacterium
GTACTTTGGGAAGACATATCCATCTTTTTATTGCAATTCGCGGAAACTCAAGGAAGTCTTCCGGCTCTCCGCTACTCCTTTCTCCAGCGGACGGGCCTCGTCCGCGTCCG
Source organism: uncultured Lachnospiraceae bacterium (assembly GCA_964507035.1). Lineage (GTDB taxonomy): Bacteria > Bacillota > Clostridia > Lachnospirales > Lachnospiraceae > Pseudolachnospira. The sequence continues at coordinate 111 of CAZDOQ010000007.1, forward strand.
CCCTCCAAAGCGCTCTTCCGCCCAGCCAATGGCCGGAATGTCCACCGCCAATGCCAACAGATGGGCGGTGGACACCCGGGAGCCCTAAAACAGAAGTTTCGGCTTTCTCTGATTTATCTCTGTTTTCCGTCCTGCCCGTTACCGCTCCGCTCTCCGGGCGGCAGCGGACACCACGTGTCCCACCAGCACGGAGGTGGTGACGGTTCCCACACCGCCGGGCACCGGGGTGATGGCCGCCACAATGGACTCTGCCTCCCCAAAGTTCACGTCCCCGCAAAGCTTACCCTCTGCGTCCACGTTGATGCCCACGTCGATCACCACCTGGCCCGGGGAGAGATAATCTTTGCCGATCATATCTGGCCGCCCCGCCGCCACAATCAAAATGTCCGCTTCCCGGCAGACGGCTGCCATGTCCACAGTCTTGGTGTGGCAGACTGTGACGGTGGCATTTTTCTGGAGCAGCATCATGGCGGCCGGTTTGCCCACCACCAGGCTGCGGCCCACCACCACGGCCCGTTTGCCCCGGCAGTCAAAACCGTAATAGTCTAAAATTTCCATGCAGGCCTCCGGCGTGCAAGGCGGGAACCCTTTCTCATGGCCGGTAAACACGCCCACCATAGAGCCGGTGGTGATGCCGTCCACATCCTTCTCCGGATCCAGAGCCGCACAGGCAGCCTCCTCGTCCAAGTGCGCCGGCAGCGGCCGGAACATCAGCACTCCGTGAACCGTCTCGTCCTCATTGACCTGCCGGATGGTCTCCATCAGCTTTTCCTGGGTCACATTCTCCGGGAGCAAAAATTGCTTCACCTCCACTCCCAGGGTGGAGCAGCGCTTCATGGCGCCCTTTTCGTAAGCGATATCATCTCCCTTTTCTCCCACCCGGATAATGCCCAGGGTTGGGAAAATTCCTTTTTCCTTCAGCGCCTCCGCCTTGGTGCGGATTCTCTCATTCAAGGAAGCGTTGACTTCCTTCCCCAACAAAATCTGTGCCATAAAGTCTCCTTTCCTCTGTCTGGCGCGTTTCTCACGGCATCCAGTTACACCCACAGGGTGCTGCAATCAGTCAAAGCGGCGGCGTACATCCGCAAAAATTTCGTCGGCCATGGGCACATATTTGCTCAGCATTTCCTCTGCCTTCCGGTTGATCTCCTCCGCATAGGCCCGGTCCGTCATGGATTTGGTATTGATGAATACGTTGAGGCTGGCACCCTGGAGCGCCGCCCGGCAGCAGATGACTCCCACGCCCACGTCGCTGATGGCCAGGGCCGCCCCCTTGGCGGCAAAGGCCTGGTGCAGTTCAATGGCCTCGCAGCACCGCTCCATAATCTCCAAAGGCACGCTGCAGGCGCCTTTCAGGGCTTCCTCCATGATCCGGGCCTTCTCTGCCCGCTGCTCCTCCGTATCCTTGGGGAGTCCATATGCCTTGGATAGAGGCTCGAACATCTCCGCATCCTTCTGCACCAGGCTCAAAAGTTCTGCCTGCAGACGGTCTGCCTGGCCTTTCAGCGCCACAATGTCCTCCTGGACATCCGCATACTTCTTTTTGCCCAAAGTCAGGCTTCCCACCATGTTTCCCAGAGCGGCGCCAATGGCCCCCACCAGGGAGGATGCGCCGCCGCCTCCCGGAACCGGCGCCTTGGAAGCCAGCACCTCCACAAATGCCTCACAACTGCCTTTGGTAAACTCCATGTTTCTTCCTCCTCACTCTTTGATTTTATCCTCAAACGCCTGGGTCAGCCCCCCCACCATATACAGAGACCCCAGGGCGCAGATGATTCCCGTCTTTCCCGCTTTCCCAAGAGCCAGTCCGCAGCCCTCGGGGATGGAAGCCGCCGCCGTCACCGCTCCGGCGCCCAGAGACCGGAGCAGTTCCGCCAGTTCTCCTGCCTCCATGGCCCGGGGACTGGGGGGCGTCACGGTAATAAACTCCTTTGCCAAAGGAAGAATGGCCTCCATCATGGACCGGGCGTCCTTGTCCGCCAGCACGCCCACCACAAAGAGAATGCCGCCCTCCGGAAAATACTCCCGAAGACTGCCTGCAGTGGCCCGGATTCCCTGGAGATTGTGGGAGCCGTCCGCCAAAATCACCGGTTCCTCTGAGAGCAGTTCAAACCGCCCTCTCCACCGGGTCCTGGCCAGACCCTCCGCCAGCGTCTCCGGGGCGATGGCCCAGCCCTTCCCCGCCAGGACCTCCGCCGCTGCAATGGCCACCGCCGCATTGTTCAGCTGATAGGTCCCCAGCAGCGGAATCTGCAGATTCCGGTATGCGCCATAGTCAAACACCTGTCCTTTAAGGCTCCGGGAAACCGGGCGCAGGGTGCCGTAAGCCGGCCGGTACAGGCGGCCGTGCTTTTCCTGTACGGTCCGCTCCAAGACCGCCTCCGCCTCCGGATTCTGTCCGTAGATCACCACATCTCCGCCTTCCTTGATGATGCCGGCTTTGGCGGAGGCAATCTGAGGAATGGTGTCCCCCAGTTCCCGGGTATGATCCAGGCCAATGGCGGTGATCACCGCCAGTTCCGGGGTGTCTATGACGTTGGTGGAATCCAGGGCGCCCCCCAGCCCCACCTCCAGCACCACCACCTGACACTGGCGACGCTTGAAAAACTCCATGGCCAGAGCCGTGATCAGTTCAAACTCGGTGGGCGGATCCTCCATGGCGCTGGCAAAAGGGCGGAGCTGCTCCGTCAGTTCCGCCAGTTCCTCATCCCCGATCATCTGCCCGTTCACCTGCATCCGCTCGTTGAACCGGTGGATATAGGGTGAGGTGTAGAGGCCGGTCCGGTAGCCGGAGGCCTCCAGAATGGACGCCAGCATGGCCGCTGTGGATCCCTTGCCGTTGGTCCCGGCCACGTGGACAAACCGCAGGTCCTTTTGGGGATTGCCCAACCGGTCCAGCAGTTCATAGGTCCTCTCCAGTCCAAGGCGGCTGCCCCGCCACTCTACACTGTGAATATATTGCAGTGCCTCCTGGTAATTCATGATTTCCTGTACTCCTTATTGTTTGGCTTTCTGGCACATGGCCTTCAGGGTGGTAATGGACACATCCCCGATCACCGCCATATCCTCTGCGGAAAAGGCGAAGGTCACATTGTCCCCGAACAGGATCTGGGACGAAGGGGGGAATTCGTCATCCCCTTCCCACAGCAAAAACTGCATGGGAAAGTGATTGATGAACTCAAACTCATACCCGGCGTCCCCGGTCTTCACCCGTTTTCCGCCTATGCTCTTCAGAGCCGCGGAAAACGCCGGCAGCCGGGAGCCAAAGCCGTAGGCCAGCCGGGCCAGGCAGCGGCTCTGAAAATTCCGGAAATACAACTCCCCCCAGGGCACGTCCCGGTAGGTGACAAAGGTGCCTCCAAAGGGGGTGTGGCGGCCGCCGGTGAGATACCGGGCCACCAGAATCTTGGCCGGATAAGTATCCCGGAGGACCGCAAAGCCTTCCGCCCCTGTGGTCACCGTGAAATCCGGAAAGCTGACCCGGTAATCCACGCCCATGAGCCGGATGCCGAAGCCGCCTTTGGACGGGTCGTACTCCACACCGCAGCGCAGAGCCGCCTCTTCCGGGTCCAGGGCCCGGTACAGCTCCAGATAGTGCTCCCAGGGCACCTTTTCTTTATTATTCTTTCTCTTATCCAGTTCTGCCATATCTTACCCTTTCCTGGCTGCTTCCACCGACGGGAACAAAGATGCGTCCGTGTGGGGCAGGAAGCAGGCCGCCACAAACTCTCCCATGTAGCCCGGGTTGGTGGACAACTCCATGTAGGTCATATTTTTGGACAATTCCACCACTTTCTTCCTGGCGGCGTCCGAGAGGATCATGGCATAGGCCCCGGACAGAGACGAATTGCCAATATAATGATACTTCTCCAGGGGGATATCCGGCAGCATGCCGATGGTCACAGCGTTCTTCATATTGATACCGCTGCCAATGCCCCCGGCCACATACACGTTCTCCACCACGGAGATATCCATGTCCAGGGCTTGCAGCATGGTATGGATGCCGGAGAAAATAGCCCCCTTGGCCCGGATAAAATTGTCAATGTCCACCTCGTTGATCTCCACGTCCCGGGTGGCGCCGCTCTCCTCCCGGAAGGCCAGCACATAGCTGGAGACCCCGTGGACATCCTGACGGATTCGCCGTCCTTCTTTCACAAAGCTGCCCTTGGCGTTGATGACGCCGCAGAGAAACAGCTGGCAAATTACATCAATGATGCCGGAGCCGCAGATCCCCACCGGTTTAGTCCTCGGTTCCCCCACAACCGTCAGGGTGGGCTCCAAAGTCTCCGGATCTATGGAGCAGGCCTCAATGGCTCCGTCGGTGGCCCGCATGCCGCAGCTGATATCCCCTCCCTCAAAGGCAGGTCCTGCGGAGCAGGCGCAGGTCATCAGAAAATCTTCGTTGCCGAACACAATCTCTCCGTTGGTGCCCAGATCAATGAACAGGGAGTATTCCGGCCGGTGCCAGATACCGCTGGCCAGAGTCCCTGCGGTGATATCTCCGCCCACGTAGCTGCCCACGTTGGGCGCCATGATCACCTTGGCATTGGAGGACACATCGATCCCCAGGTCAATGGCCTGGACCGAACGGGTCTCAAAAAAGGCCGGAATATAGGGCTCCTTGCGGATAGGGTCCGCATTGACCCCCACCAGCAGGTGGTTCATGGTGGTGTTACCCGCCACACAGATCCGGTACACCCCGTCATAGGGGATCCGGGCTTCATGGCAGAGGCCCTGGAGCAGCGGCAGAAGGGTCTCGTCAATGATGGCCTTCTGCAGGCGCATCCGGCCCCCGGTGCGGGTGGACTCTATAATCCGGTTGATCACGTCCGCCCCATAGCGGATCTGACCATTGCCGGTGGACGCCTTGGCCAGGATCTTGCTGGTCTCCAGATCCACCATCAGAGCGGAGACCGTGGTGGTACCAATGTCCACCGCCATGCCGGCAATGGTGGCCCGCTCCCCGGCGGGAATCACATCGTGAATGATCAGCCGGTCCTGGTCCTGCTCCATCACACACTGGACCTGGAAGTTGTTGGCCCGCAGGGAATCCGGCAGTTTCTTTAAGGCCGAAAAATTCATGTGCAGGTGGTTGGTGCCCACACCGGTGGCAATGCGCACGGCCCGCAGCAGCCGCTCATTGTCCGGCATGGTGTCGTCCAGTGTAGGCTCGGACAGAGTCAGATTCAACAGAGAGAAGGGATTTTTCCATTCGATCCCGGCATTCTGGATGTCCGCCACCACTTTCTCAAAGATTTCCACCTCCTCCCGGCTGCTCAGGTCTGCCACCTTCAGCCGGGAGCGGTAGGCGGAGGCAATATCCGGCACCATAATATCCGCATCTGCGCAGACGGTGCTGGCGCAGGCCAGCCGCCAGCCCCGGTCGTACTCCTGTTGGGTGATATGCCGGTTCTTCTCCGACTGTACGTGGCCCTTCAGCAATTTCACCCGGCACTTGCCGCAGGCGCCGTTGCCTGAACAAGGGGCATCTATGGCTACGTTATGCCGCTGAGCCAACTCCAGCAGATTGACGCCGCTGGGGACAGAAGCCTCCACCGGATCGCCGGACTCAAAACAAAACCGAATGGTATACATGGGAGTTTCTCCTTTCAGGCTATTCACACAGAGAGTCCGGCAAAGCCGGACTCTCTGCGCACGAGACCGCCGTGTTTGATTACATGATCGGATCCAGCTCCAGCGCCGGATGGCCCTTTTCCGTCAGGAACTCCAGAACCTCCTCGGTGTCTGTGGCAATGGTCTCATCACAGATCATATCCGTGAAGTTGTCAATATCGTATAGCTCCTTGGCCGTCTTGTTCAGCTTCTCCGTCACGTCGTCCTTCAGTTCCTTGGGCATCCAGACAATCCGCTCGATGCCGCCCTCCGCCGCAATAAACTTCTTGGAGGAGATAAAGTGGCGGCCATGGCCCATGAAGCCGGGGGTCTGCACACCGCCGCCGGTCATGGAGGCCAGTTCACCGAAGGTCATGCCTGTGGGGGTCATGCCTTTGTACTCCCGGTTCACCACCACCACGCCGTTGGAAGCGGGCTCCACACCGCAGATGCACTCAAAGCAGCCGCAGCTGGTCATGGGATTCTCGATCAGAGAGTACAGGGTCACCTCAGAGACCGCGCCCTGTGTCATTTTCTCCACCATCTCATCCACTGCGGTGTAATGGCCGGTGCACTCGTCCAGACATCCCTCCTTGGGGATGGGCTGGCAGGGACCGGTAGGAGTCAATTCCTTGGTGGCCTTGGCGTCCAGCCAGGACACGGCGCCGCAGAGGCCCAGCCGCTCCGGGGTCACCACGCAGCAGTGGGACGGGGCAAAGGACTGACACAGAATGCAGGTGTAGAAGGTATCCACGCTCTCGTCGGTGAGGGAAGCCAGACGGTCGTCCCGGGCGTTGTAGGTGGGTAGCGCTTGCTTCTCCAGGATTTCCTGGACCTGATCACGGCCGGTGTAGAAGGTCACCTCACATTTGTCCACCACTGTGCCGAACTCGTCGATGATCATATTGTAGAGGACCTCTCCGAAATGGTTCAGCCGCAGGCCTTTCTCAAAGGCGTCGTTGCTGACCCGGATCCGGATCAGGTTCCGCTGGCCGGTGTGCATGACGCCTTCCATATAGTTGAACCAGGCATGAATCTTTCTCTCGATGACCGACTCAAAGTCCGGCTGCATTTTGGAACCGTAAACCTTCACGCAGGTGGCCAGGGCCAACTCGCCGCCGGCGTCAATGTCCGGCCCCACCACGGTGATCTTATGGTCTTCCACCTGGTCCGCCGGCACGGAGGTGACCAACTCACAGGTGGGGTTGGCGTGGGAACTGAACTCGGTGAGCATATCGTTCTTCCGGATGATCTCACCCTCAAAAGCCGCCGCAAAGGCCACCGGGATGGGCATCTCCTTCACCTTGATCTTGATGTTCCGCAACTCCAGGGATTTCTTCACCGTCTGGCTGTGGTCGGTCACAGACTCCAGAGCGCCGGGCACCTGGTTTTCTCCCAAGTCAATGTCCACCACTACCGGGAATCCTAGGGCAATGGCGCCGGCTCCGGCGGAAACCACCACTTGGTCGATGGGGCCGTAGGTGTTCACAAAGGCCGGCACACGGTCCTTGGTGTAGGCCAGCAGGCCCTTCAGGTCGCCGGGTTCCAGGGCGCCGAAGATCAAAGCTGCCCGGATGGCCACGGTCACCACATGGGTCACCGCCGTCACGTCATGGCCCAGGGGAACCACCCGGAACTCCAGACCCATCTTGACGCCGCCTTCCACACACTGATCCATGACATCCCCCACCAGAAAAGTGAGAATACCCTTGCTCTGATAGTCCTTCACGGCGTTCACCACATCTTCCGGATCCTCCGCCTTGCCCAGCACCACGGCCACACCGGGAATATCGCCGGTCACCAGCGGAACGCCCAGGGAACGAATCACCGGGTCCGGAACAAAGCCGATCCCCGTCTCGTTGGCGTAGGGCTCCGGGTTCTCCACAAACTTCAGCGCCTCCAGGATCTCGGCGCCCACCGCCGTGGCCAAGCCGGCATTTAAGGCATCCCCCAGATCTTCCTTGTCCGTAACCAGGCTCTTCATCACGTCCACACAGGCCGGCAGGTCCCCCAGGGTCTTCACTTTCACCCCGGTGGCGGCATAAATGGTAGGCAGGAAATACGCCGTATCCGGAAACGCCACCTTGGCATCTTTCCCCAGCTTACCGATGGCATCCTGCACCGCGCCCTCCGTCAGGCCGGTCACTGCATGGGAACCGCCATAAATCAGATCTGACAAAACGCTCATCTTCATTCCTCCTGTTCCTGCTGGCGCCTTTGCCGTCAGCACTTTCTAATTTGCCCAAAAGGCTGCCGCAACATGCCGTCTCGCGCCGGACGGCCGCCAAGTTTGGCCTCCATTCGCTAAAAGGGCACCTCACAGCAGCCTTCGGGAATTTTTACAGTTCCAGATAGGAATCCGCATACAGGACGTTGTTCTTCAGCACGTCACAGGACTTGATGGTCTCCATCAGTCTCTGATCGCAAGGGTTCACGATGGCAGAGGTCAGACCCTGCATCATGGCCATGGCGACCATGGCGGAATCCATGATAGGACGAATATTCTTGGGCATTCCGTTGGAGTTGTTGGACAGGCCGCCGGTGGTGTTCAGTCCCATATCGCTGATCATCTTGATGGCCTCCAGGACCTCCATCTGTTTGTCCTGCATGCCCTTTACCACCAGAAACAGCGGGTCAAACCACAGGTCGGTCTCGTCCATTCCCAAGGTCATGCCTCTCTCCAGCATGTTCTGGCAGTGCATCATCCGCTCGTCGTTGTCCGCGGCAATGCCGTGGGCAGAGCAAAGGACAATGACAATGGCGTCGTTGGCGGCAGCCAGATCAATGTACTCAATCCGCTCTCCTGCGTCTGCAGAGTTCACAATGGGTTTGCCCTTGGAACGGTTGTACACGGAGATGCCGGCCTCAATGGCTTTCTTGTTGGCGGTATCCAGGGACAGCGGAACATTGTCAAACTCGGACTGGAGCAGGGTCACCGCCCACTTCATCAGATCCTCGCCGTCGCTCTCCGCCGGGCCGATGTTCACATCCAGATAGGTGGCGCCGGCATCCAGCTGCTCCTTGGCCCGCTTCAGGATGGGCTCCGGATTTCTGGTGGCCATGGCCTCCCGGATGACCGGGGAAATACAGTGAATCCGCTCACCGATGGTGATAAATTTTGCCATAATCGTGTTCTCCTTTTTATAAGTGTTGGGGCAAGGGTTCTTGCCCTTTTTCACATTATTTGTAGTCCTTCAGGAACTGCACCAGCTGCACGGCCTCGGCGGGGCCTACCACCACGTTCCAGCCAGGCAGCTTATCCTGGACCTCGCCCTTGAGCACAGCCACCTTGCCGGGCAGAATCAAGGTCCGGTTTTTGATCTTGTTCTCAATGTCATGCTCCTGGATGAACTTGGCAATGCTGGAGGCGCTGAGTTTTCCAGCGGCCCAGGCGGTCAACACCGAGTATCCGCCGGCATCGGAGATCAGCAGGCCGCAGGGCACGCCGGAGCGCTCGATCTCGCCGGACACCACAAAGTAGGTCAGGGCAAAGTCCACGGTCACGGCGCAGACGGAATTCTCGTCGGCTCCGTTCAGCGGATAAATCCCCGGCTCCACTTTCATGGGCTTCTGCGGGTCGGTGTATACGTTCTGGCGCAGGCCGTACAGGGCCAGGCCCTGGGCGTAACTCATGCTCTCCATAACAATGATGGAACCGTACTTCAGGGTGAACAGAGATGCCAGAGCCGCCTGCATGGTGGCGTCTCCCGGCGCCAGGACTGCCGCATTGACCAGGGTCGGATAGCCGAAGGTCCGGTCCGTGTTCTTGATGGCCGCCCGGCGGATCTCCACCGCGTCCTTGAAGGCTTCCTTGATGGAAGCAGTGCTGGCATTCAGGATCAGATTCTTGTTGCCCATGCCCTCAATCTTGGCGGTCAGGTCATACAGAGTGTCCAGGCTGTCCGCCTTGACGCCCAGCACCACGCCGTACTTGACGGCCAGGGCGTTCATGGCATCCACGTTCTCTTCCGTGGCGCCGTTTAACACCGGCTTGGCGTCCTTGATGGCCTCCAGGGCAGCCTCCGCCGCCTCCGGGCAGTTCACATCCAGGATCACGGCCCGGTCCGGAACCGCCGCCGCTTTCTTGGCCAACTCCACATAGGCGTCCTTGTTGCCGCCGTAGGTGACAAAGATCATCTCCACGAACATCCGCTCGCCGATCCGCTCGTAGTCCACTTTGGTCAGGGCTTCCAGCTTGGCATCTGCGTCCGCATCCGCATCGGATACGGAGACCGCGTACAGGTTCTTGCTGACAAAGGTCTTCTCATGACGGGCCAGAACGGTCTCGCCGCCCATCTTGAACTCGCCTACCTGGATGGTCTTCATGGGCGGAGCCGTAGCCTCAGACAGCTTGGCAATCACATCCGCGCCCATGTGGGGACACTTTTCAATGGGAAGAGCGCCCTGGGCCACCTTCATGCAGAAGGCCATGCAGGTGGGAACGCCGCACTCTTTGCAGTTGGTCTTGGGGGACAGTTTAAAAATATCTAAGCCTTTTAACGCCATTTTCTTTTCCTCCTCTCAGTCGATTACATCAGCTGGTCAATCAGCTTGGACACAGTGGCAATGGACTCCGGGTGTCGCAGAATCACAGCGTCGCTGCCAGCGGCCAGAACCGCCGTGGCCGTCACCACTTCCATATCCACGCCACGGTCTTCCATGTCTCCCCACTCCGGCATGTCCGCCTCGGAAGCGATGGCTTCCTTGACGCTCCATGCCTCGGAGGACACAGGGGTCATAATCGGCATCTGAAGAGTGGTATCATTCTGGCCCAAAGCTGCCAGACGGATCCGCTCCATGGTGGAAAGCACATACTCAAAGCCGTAGCCGGCCGCCGCGCTTCCCACATTCATCACAATGCTCTCCGGCTTCACGCCCAGCTGGGTCATGAGCACGTTCAGCTGCTTGGCCAGGTTGATGTCCACGGAGGACTCGGCGCCCACTTTCTGATTGAAGGCCAGACCGGCGGAAGCGCCCACTGCCTTGTAGGTCTCCTCCTTGGCTGCCAGCACCAGGATATTCTTGCCCTGGAGGGCGTCGGACATCTTGTTGAACAACTCGGAATCCTTCTCGTTGTTCTTGCAGCCCATGATTACCAGAGGCAGGTCCACGGCCTCGGAGACTGCCTTGGCCGCCGCCACACAGTCGTCTGCGGAGGTGTCGGCTCCGTTGGGATCCGCGCTCTCAAAATGCAGGCACAGGAAGGAAACCCCCGGCACCTGAGCGGCCTTCTTGGCCATGTCCGCCATGGTCTCGCAGCCGGCATAGAATTCTTTCAGCCGGGCCGGAGCCGTTTCCATTATGGTGTCGCTGATCTCCATACCGATCTTCGGCGCGTTGGCAATGGGTGCGTCAAAGCTGTAGAAAGGAAGCACATTCTCGCCACCGATGGTAATCGCCTTGTCGCCGGTGCCAAGTTCCACTGGTTTGATTGCAGCAGAAAACGTCTGAGGTTTGTTCTTAAACGGCATTGTCTTACTCTCCTTGTTTAGATTTTCTATACCATTTTCTTACTTTTGCGGCTATTATACCACTTGCCTTGGATGGAGGCAAGCCGATTTCCCGCCGGATGCTGTTTACATCAGAGGGTCCAGACCCAGGGCCGGATGTCCCTTTTCGGTGAGGAATTCCACCAGGGCTTCCGGATCTTCGGTGATGGTCTCGTCCGCGATCATGTCGGTAAAGTTATCGATATCGTAGAACTCTTTGGCCGTAGCGTTGAGTTTTTCTGCCACTTGTTCCTTCAGGGCCTTGGGCATCCAGACAATCCGCTGCACGCCGCCCTCGGCTTTCATGAACTTCTTGGAGGCAATGAAGTGCTTGCCGTGTCCCATGAAGCCAGGAGTCTGGATGCCGCCGCCGGTCATGGAAGCCATCTCGGAGAAGCTCATGCCCAGAGGCGTCGCTCCTGCATGCTCCCGGTTGACGATCACCACGCCGTTGGAGAAGGGCTCAATGCCGCAGATACACTCAAAGCAGCCGCAACTGGTCATAGGGTCTTCCATGATGGAGTATAGAGATACCACTTCCAGAGCGCCCTGGGAGTACTTGCGCACCGCCTCGTTGACGGTCTCCCACTTACCAATATTCTCGTCGATGATGCCGGTTTTCTCCACCACCTGGCAGGGACCGCTGGGATCCAGTTCATGGGTGGCCTTGGCATCCAGCCAGGACACGGCGCCGCACAGGCCCAGCCGCTCCGGCGTCACAATGCACACGTGGGACGGGGAGAAGGACTGGCACATGATGCAGGTGTAGAACTCGTCCACCGTCTCGTCGGTGAGGGAAGCCAGGCGCTCGTCACGCTTGTCGTAGATGGCGTTGGCCTCTTTGCGCAGTTCCGAAACCTTGGCCGGATCGGTGACGATGGTCACCTGACACTTGTCCGCCACCACGTCGAACTCGTTTTTGATCTTGGCGTAGAGCACCTCGCCCAAATGACGGGCCCTAAAGCCAGCCTCAAAGGTATCTTTGCTGACGCGGATCCGGATCATATCCCGCTGGCCAGTGTGCATCACGCCCTCAATGCAGTTGAGGTAGGCGTGGAACTTTCTCTCCAGCACCGGCTCAAAGTCAGACTGCATCTTTTTGCCGGCCACATCCAGCACCATGGCCAGGCTGATCTTGGAGCCTACCTCGAAGGAGTCGAAATCCGGACCCTCCACGGTGATCTTGTGGTCCTCCACCTGGGAAGCCTCCCGGGTGCGCACCAACTCCAGGCAGTCCACCCGGGAGCCGTCCGCCTCAAACTGCATGTCGCCCCGGCGGATGATCTCGCCCTCAAAGGCGTTGGCAAAGGCCACCGGAATGTCGATGTCGGTGACTTTGATCTTGATACCACGGGCCTCCAGGGAGGTCTCCACAAATTTGTCCACATCCTCCTGGATGATCAGGCTCTTGGGAACCCGCCACATGTTCTCGGTCTCGTTGGTGATGACCGGGAAGCCCAGGGAGATGGCGCCGGCGCCGCAGGCCACGGTCATATCGTCCACCGGCTGGAAGGCGTTGACCGCCGCATTGACCCGCTCGAAGGTGTACTTGCGGATGCCGTCGTAGTCGCCGGGCTGTACCGCGCCGAAGATCAGGGCGGCCCGGATGGCCACGGACACCACATGGCACACGCTGGGCAACTCGTAGCCCAGGGGCACCACCCGGACATTGTAGCCGGTCTTCATGCCCATGCGCTTCACCTGGTCAATAATTCCGCCCACCATGAACACGAACACGCTCTTGCTCTGGTAGTCCTTGACCAGTTTCACAGCCTGCTCGTCTGTGGGAGCCTCGCCAATGAACACGATAAAGCCGGGGATATCGCCGGTAACCAACGGCACGCCCAACTCCCGGACCTCTGCGTCCGTGCAGTGGCCCCACAGGGGATCATGGCCGTAGGGATCCGGATTGCCGATATACTTGCAGGCCTCAATGACCTCGGCGGCGCAGGCGGTGGCCACGCCGGAGGTAAAGATATCGTGGGTCTTGTTCTCCCGGGTCATCTGGGATTTGATCCACTCCATGCTGGCTTTCAGTTCACCCAGGTTGGTGACCTTGAGGCCGCTCATGGCATAGAGGCATGCCAGGTAGTAGGCGGTGCTGGGGAAGGCCACCGGTTCGCTGTCCGCAAACTGCTTGCTGACCTCTGCCAGTGCTTCCTCTGCCCGCAGGTACATTTCATCTGAGCCGTTAAAAACTCTTCCAAATAAAGTTGCCACGATTATCCTCCAAAATTGTTAGTCTTCTTCCAGTTTTCTCTTGATCTGACGAATCTCCTCTACGGCTTTCTTGTCAAAGTCGTAGGGAGAGCGGCCCTGCCGGTCCGCGTCAATCACGTCCGCGCTGTAGTGGACGAAGCCCAGCAGGTCCTCTGACGGTATCCGGCTGCGGACGTATTCCTCATCCTCCGCGTTCCGGACTTTGTTAGCTACCACCCGCACCCGTTTCACGCCCAGATCGGTGGCAAGGGTCTTGATCTTTTTATAAGTCTGAACACTCCGGGCGCCAGGCTCAATGACCACCACAAACTGGTCCATATTCTCCGCGGTTCCCCGGCCCAGATGCTCCAGACCGGCTTCCATGTCCAGAATCACCACGTCGTCGTCCATCAGCACCAGATGAGAGATCAGGCGCTTTAAGATCACGTGCTCCGGACAGACGCAGCCGGCTCCGGCCACGTCCACGGTGCCCAGCACCAGCAGCTTCACCCCGTTGCAGGTTTTGGCAAAGAGGTCCGGAATATCGTCCACCTTGGGTGTCAGCTTGAAAAACTTGATGATGCCGCTGGGGTCCACCCCCGCCCGCTCATTGACAAAGTCTTTCATTTTGGAGATGGGCGTAATGCTCTCCAGTTCCTCCTCCGGGAAGCCCAGGGCCAATCCCAGGTTGGCGTCTGGATCCACGTCTGCCGCCAATACAGGCCGGTCTTCTTCCGCATACAGCCTGGCCAGGATGGCCGCAAAGGTGGTCTTGCCCACTCCGCCTTTTCCGGTTACTGCAATCTTCATGTTCGCTTCCTTCTTTCTCAGATGCCCAGGGCCGTTCTCTTCTCCTCGATCGTCTGGATCATATCATCTCCCAGCTTGTCGATATCCAGTTCCACATGGTAGCAGGCGCCCACCCAGTCGTGGATGCCGCCCTGGAGCAGGCCGTCCACCTCAGAGGAGCCCTTAACCATGGGATGCACGCCCAGGAAGGTCTCGATTCCGGTGGCCACTACGTAGTTGCCGATGGACACAGCCTTCTCGGACATCCACTCGGGGGCGCAGCCCACCACCGGCAGCTGGGTGATATCCCAGCCGGAATCCTTGGACAGTTCGGACACCAGGATCAGCATACGGCTGATATCCACGCAGGAACCCATGTGCAGCACCGGCGGGATGTCCGCCAGTTCGCAGACCCGCTTCAGGCCGTCTCCGCACAGGTCCTTGGCCCGCTTATCCATGAGGCCTGCCTTGGCCGCCGCCTGGGCGGAACAGCCGGACACCACCAGGATAATATCGTTCTTGATCAGTTTCTTCATCAGTTCAATGTGGGCCGTATCTGGGCGCACCTTGGGGTTGTTGCAGCCCACCATGGCCACCGCCCCCCGGAGCACGCCGGACCGCATGCAGTCCACCAGAGGTTTGGTGGTGCCGGTGATGTCCACAAAGCTGTTGGTCACCGTATCCAGAGTTTTCACAATGGCCTCGTAGGAGTAGCCCACGGTGGCTTTCTGCTTCATATCCGGGATATGTACCAGCTCCGGCTTCCGGTTCACAAAGTTCTCCACCGCCATCTTCACAATGGCCTTGGCATTCTCTCCGGCGTTCTCCGCAGAAAAATGGATGAAGTCGGAATCAGGCATCCGGGCAATGTTGGATGTGGTGACAAATTTGGTGTGGAAGCACTTGCTCAGAGGCCCAAGGGCCGGGAAGATACATTGCACGTCCGCCACAATGGCTTCGCAGGCGCCGGTGAGCACCACGTTCTCCTGCTGCAGGAAGTTGCCGGCCATGGGAATGCCGTGGCGCATGGTAACCTCGTTGGAGGTACAGCAGACGCCGGCAATGTTGATGCCCTTGGCGCCCACAGACTTGGCCAGGGCAATCATCTCCGGATCCTCCGCATATTTCACAATCATCTCGGACAGGGACGGATCATGGCCGTGGACAATGATGTTGACCATATCCTTCTCCATGACGCCCAGGTTAGCTTCCGTATCCACCGGCATGGGAGTTCCGAACATTACGTCGGAGAACTCGGTGCCGCACATGGAGCCGCCCCAGCCGTCGGACAGGCCGCAGCGCAGGCTCTGGCGGACCAGGGCCTCCGGCAGTGAGGAACATCCCATATGGGTCATGTGCATGGCGCAGGAAACCTCCCGGTCAATGGCCCGGGGCTCAATGCCCTCCCGGCGCCAGATCTCCTGGGTTTTCTCCGGGGCCCGCTTCAGCCATCTCTGAACGCCGAAGGGCTTGCCGTACTCCATCAGGGCCAACTCGGAAACTTCATGGGCCAGATCATAAATGTCCCGGCCTTCGGTCTCCACCCCCCATTCCTTGGCAATGCGGAGCAGCTTCTCCGGGGCTTTCACCTGGTAATTGCCGTCCGCCGAGGTGGTGTGCAGAGTGTGGCAGATTTCCCGGCCATGGTCCGAGTGAGAGGCGGAACCGCCGGCGGTGAACCGCAGGAAGTTTCTGCCTGCAATGCCGTGCACGTCGCAGCCACAGATGCCTCTGGGCGCTTTGGGGGTGATCCGGCAAGGTCCCATGGAGCAAATGCGGCAGCAAATGCCTTCCTCGCCAAACTTACAGTGGGGGGTCTGATTCTTGACTCGCTGCTGCCAGGAGTCTGCGCCTACCTGGGCTCCGGTTTCCAACAGCCGGTTGGTGGCAGCCTCAAACTCCTCTACGGTGGTGAGTGTAAAATTGTCCATAACTCCTCCTTTTGTATTTCTTCTTGCTTTCTATTTACTCCGGAAGGCTGCGATCCGTTCACGGCCCTCCGGTTACCATGCGTTTACAGATTCAGCTCTTTCAGCAGGTCCGCCAGTTTTTGGCGGATGGGGGCATCCTCCGGCAGCTGCACCGTGGGTTTCCCCTCCAGGTCGTACTGATACACCAGATCGTCCGCCGGCAGAACGCCCAGCAGATCCAGCCCCTGCTTTTCAATCTCCTGGCGGATGGCCGGGTCCAGTTCTCCTTCCGGCGCCCGGTTCACAATCAGCTTCACCGTCTTCACAGCCATCTGGACTTCTTTCACCAGCTGGGCGATCCGGCCCACCGCCTGAATGCCCCGGCGGGAGCAGTCGCTGACCAGCAGGATCACGTCCACCTTGGGCAAAATGCCCCGGCTGATATGCTCCATCCCCGCCTCGTTGTCCACCACAATATATTGGTAGTTTCCGGAGATACGGGAAAGCTGCGCCTGGAGAAGGCCGTTGACAAAGCAATAGCATCCAGAACCCTGGGTGCGGCCCATGACCAGCATGTCAAAGTCGTCCTCCTCAATCATCACTTCGTTGAATTTATAGTTCAGATAGTCCTGTTTGGACATGGACGGGGGGATGGGGCTGTCCTTCACCAGGTCGGCCTTGGCCACTTCCTCCCGGAGGTCTCCCAGGGTCATTTCCACTTCCACGCCCAGCACTTCGTTCAGATTGGAGTTGGCATCGGCGTCCACCGCCAACACCGGCCCCCCCTTTTTCTTGCACAGGTGGTCAATGATCAGGCCGCAGATGGTGGTCTTGCCCACCCCGCCTTTGCCTGCCACCGCAATGGTATAAGACATACAGGTTCTCCTTCTTTCTTTATGAAAGTTCCATGACGGAAGCGGTTCCGGCTCAGATCAAATCCACGATTCCTGATTCCTTGACAATGCGGGTCACATCCTCGTACTTGTTCAGGGCATACAAGTGGATCCCGTCAATGCCGCAGGCCCGGTATTCGTCAATGAGTTTGATGGTATAGGCAATGCCCTCTTCCTTAAACGCCGCTTTCTTGGCCGCAATGGACTCCTCCGATTCGCCGGGGAAGATCCAGTGGTGGGTGATGACCTCGCACAGTTCCCGGGGCATCACGCAGGCGTTCCGGGACAGGCACATGTTGATGGTGGCCTGACTGTCCAGCACCGGCATGATGCCCACGTCCACCGGCAGCCAGATTCCCGCGTTCCGGACTGCGTCCAGCCAGTAGCGGAAGGCGTCCATGTCAAAGCACAGCTGGGTCATAATGTAATCTGCCCCCATGTCCTGCTTCTGTCTCAGAAACGCAATATCCGCCTCCAGACTCCGGCAGGCAATATGGCCCTCCGGGGAACCGGATGCGGCGATGATGAACTTGTCGCCAAACTCATCCCGGACAAACTTGATCAGTTCCGTGGCATAGTGCAGGTCCCCGTTGGTGCCGGTCCAGCCGTAGGGCAAATCTCCCCGCAGCGCCAACATGTGGTCAATACCGTGATCCAGGTAGGTCTGCAGCTGCTCCCGGATCCCCTCCTTGGTATTGCCAACACAGGTAAAATGGGTCACCGGCGTGGCTTTGCCGGAAGCTTTCACCGCATCCAGCACCTCCAGATTTTTTCCCACGTTGCTGCCGCCAGCTCCGTAGGTGCAGGAAATATAGTCCGGATTCAGTTGATACAGCTGCTCCAGGGTTCCCCCTTCGCCGGTGAGTTTCTTCATGCCCTCCTCGGTTTTGGGCGGAAACACCTCGAAGGAAAAGGCTCTTCTCTCTTCCATGATATCTGCTACGCTCATCTTTTGTTACCTCCGTATCCAGTTTTATGTTAAGATATTAACAAGAATGTTGCAAATTTATCACTATTTATAAACATATCATCTCATTCAGAAAAAGTCAAACAAAATCCCCCGGCAGGGGATGTTTTCCTTCGGGATCTTTCTCCCTTCTTCCTATATGCACATATTTTTCTCGTATATATTCCGGCAAAAGAACGCTGCCGCTGGCTCTGACACTTTTTTGCCTCCGGCGGCAGCTTTTTTTAGTCCAGAGGGGTAAAGGAAAAACGCTGGCGCAGTCCAGATATCTCCAAGTCAAAGAGCACCGTTCCGTCCGCCCGTTCATCCTTCTCCAGGGAAAACTCTTTGCCCTGGCAGAAATCCCGAACGTGCGCCTCCGGGTCCTCCACTTCCCTCTCCTCGATCATCACGTCCCGCATTTGGTTGTTGGAGCACTGATTGAAAATCTCCCGTACAATCTCGTAGGCTTTCATACCGCCTCCTCCATCATGCGCACTGAATGACCACTACGTTTTTGACCAGGTCCACGGCGCTGAGTTTTCCTGCCAGGGAGATCTCTTCCCCCAGCACGTCCGTCAGCACTACCTTGCCTCCGTCAAACCCGATGTTGCTGACATATTTGCAGATCAGGTTTTCCGGCGCCTGTTTATTTTTGTACGCGGCTGCCAAACACATTGCATACCACCTCCTATTCCTTCTGTAGCAACGCAAAAGCAGAGCGCAGTTTCAGATTTCCTTCCCGGAAGTCTTCCACGCTCTCCTCGATCTCCTCGGCGGCTGTGTCCAGTCCCAGACCTCTCATGTTTTCTGCCAGTTCCGTCAGTTCCTCCGCATGGTGCTCGTTGTGGGCCACCATGTAGCCAAGCAAGGCAACTGCTTCTTCCCGGGTGGCGGAAGCCGTCTCCGGATGTTGGTGATCTCCCAGATGCGTATCATGCCCATCGTGCATGGGAATCCACCTCCTTTCCTTGCTAATTGTACCACGCCGCTTACGCGGTGGCTAGTCCCAAGTGCATATTTTTGCCACTTTTTTGAGAATAAAAGTAGCAGTTTTTGAGTGTTTGTTGTATTGTTGAATTACCCCTGACTCACCAATCAACACCCAAGACCACCACCGTTATGTTTAGTGTATCATGGTTTTCGATTTTCAACAACTATTTATTTCTTTTTTCTCTCTTGTCCAAGGCCTCGCCTGTTTGGATCTGTCTTTTCTGGCGATGAATTCCGGGCAGTCCTGGTGGATACAATTCCCATGTATGCGGTGGCTCTAGTCCCGCAGCTCGGTACAACTGGAAATTATCCGAAAAAATTATAGCACAGGGCCGGTAAAAGGGAATCCCTTTTTCAAGAATATTTCCCTTGAGTTTCCGCAAACTGCATTGAAAAAAATGCTATGTTTTCTCAAAGTGGCAATCTTCCGTTTTTTGAGAGTTTTGAAATGGCAGCACCGAGAGTAGAGGCACTTTAATAAGCCTCGCCTGAACCGGGCTTGAGGAGCCATATACTTTTATCTATGTCAAACAGTAAGCAGGCAGCTTCTGGATGCCAGAATGTCCTAAACCATATCTGCTGTAAACTTCCGGTCTGGTTTCGAAAGACTGCGGGAAATTTTATTCGTAAAAGTCAAAATTTTTCTTTTCAAACGGTAGGCGATTGATGTAGAATTAGTCATAAGGAATCCCTTTTTATTTTGGGCATTTTTGAGAGTTGTTTATAACCGGATGCGACAGATATGACCTTTTTGTTAAGCTTCCGTAAAAAATCCGTTCATTCCCTTGCTGGCACAGGAGGCACGAATGAAAAATCGAATCCAACCTTATGTTTCCCAGTTTTCCCGGGCATTCCACTTTAACAGCGCATTTTTTCAAATGTTTGGACTGGTGCTACTGCTCAGCACCCTGTTGTTCGGCGCTTTCTCGTTTTACATCCTGCACCGGGAAAATCAGTCGCTCAGGGAAAGCACAGAAGCTTCCTATATTGGTATGCTGGAGACCACCAGCACCGCCACCGAGCTGACGCTGCAGAACATGCAGCTTTTGATGGAGCAGACTATCTGGCAGGAAGACTTTACCCGAACCCTGGTTCTCTCCCCTTCTGAGGACTACTCCCGGACCCTGAATATCATCAAGCAGCTGCATCAGCTGGCGGAATCCAATCCTCTGATCCAGAAGGCCTATCTGTACATACCCACCAGCGGCATGGTCTACAGTTCCGATTTGTACTGCCAGCCGGCGGACCAGGTGGAGGACCCGATCTTCCAGGACCCTTCCGCCCTGACGGCTTTTGAGGGAGTCCGCCCCTCCGAGGATGCCGATGCCCTGGTGCTCCGAAAGCTGGACGGCCGCCTGTTCCTCTGCCAGCACTTATACCCGGACAACTTGGAGACCATCGGCGTTCTGATCTTTGAGTTCCAGTTGTCCGCCCTGAACCTGTCCCTGTCCCAGGACGACTCCTCTGGCGACCCGGTCTATGTGTTTGATGCCTCCGGAACCGCCGTCTTCACAGAGGAGGCGCCCCCGGAGATCCAGGAGCAGGCTCTGGCGCTGGTCTCCTCCGGAGGGGCCCAGGGGATTTTAAGCGGGGCAGATGATTTTCTCTACTTCTACGTCCGCTCCCAGGACACGGGATGGCTCTATCTTTACCGGGAAAACGCCCAAGACCTGCATTATTCTCCTTCTCTGGGGCGGGTGCTCACCGTCTGCCTGATTGTGTTGACGCTGGGGCTGGCGTGTTCCTTCTGGATCGCCTTCCGGGCCAACCATCCCATCCGCAGCCTGCTAAAAGGGCTGGCGAACGATCCGCCTGACATGCTGGACGCCAAAAACGAGATCGACTATCTGACCAAGGCTTATCACTACACCGCCGAACAGAATCAAAACCTCCACCAGGCCATCCAGAGCATTACCCCGCTGGTACTGGAACGGCTTTTTTCCGATATCCTAAGCGGCCGGGCTCCCACCGGAGAGCATGTGGATGCGGCTCTGGACAGCATCGGCCGCCCCTTTTCCAGTCAGGCCCGCTTTCTGGTCCTGACCCTGGAGGCTGCAAACAAGGTGCGACAGGAGATTTCCGTCCTGGAAATGAACCTTCTGATCTTGCAGCTCCGGAGTCTTCTCCGCCAGTCGCTGCCCCAGTCCGTCTGCAGCTGCCTGCTGCCTCGGGAGCAATCTTCCGCCGCTGTGGTCCTGGTCTTTTCTCCCGATACGGAGGACGGCGCCATCCAACAGACGGTCCTGGAACTGCAAAAAAAGATAGAGGGGCTGGCCCACACCACTCCCTACCGGTTGGAGGCAGCCTGCGGCAACGTCTACAGCCGGATCACGGATTTGCGCTACTCCTATCTGGAGGCCCTAAAGAGCCTGCACCACCGGCGTTTTTACGGGGAAGAGGGACCCGGCGGTCCTCCCTCCCGCACCCCCTACTTTGAACAGGCCAGCCATATTCTCCTGCTGATCCAGCAGGGGCATCCGGAAGCCGCCCAGGAACTGGCCGGACAGATGATCCAGGAGATCTTTCGGGAATACCCTACTCAAGCCCGACAGCATTACGACGGTTTTCTCCATGCGGTCATAGAGATCACAGAGGCGCTTCACACCGGAAACCGGGAAGAGCTGATGCGGAAGCACGCTAGGCTCCAGACATCCCTGGACAAATGTCCGAATCCCCAGGAACAGCGGGAAGCGGTAAGCGCCTTCTGCCGGGAGGCCCTCTCTGCCATCGAACACAAAAGCCGCAAGCGCTCCCATCAGTACGTGGCCCACGTGCAGGAATACATCCACGCCAACTACTCGGACAGCAGCCTTTCCCTGGACACCGCCGCGGAGCAGGCGGGCATCAGCCCCTCCTACCTGAGCCGCCTGTTCAAGGAGGAGAGAGGAGTCTCCTTTGTGGACTACCTCAACGACTTTCGGGTGGAGAAGGCCAAAAGCCTGTTGGAAAAGACGGACTTGAAAGTGAAAGATATCGCATACCAGACCGGCTTCAACTCCATGCAGAATTTCTTCCGCATTTTCAAAAAGCATACCGGCTGCTCCCCGGGAGAATACCGGCAGCGGCAGCATTCCTGAAACAACCTTTTTTGAAACAGTTTTCCGAAAACAGTATTTGGAATCATGGGTCTTGTTCCATAAAGCAAAAACGCCCCGCGAACATTTATCTTTCTATCAAATATCTTAATATTTATCTCATATTTTATTCTTTTTCCCCGCATTTTGGATCTCCCGTTAAATCTTTGAATTGTGATCTTTCTTCGTCTCTTCTATACTGAAGGCACTTTAAGGAAGCCCCCTTCGGGTGTAACTGAATGCCGTGAGAAACACGGCAAGCAGAGGAAAGGAGAAGAGTTGGAAAAATGAAGAAAGCCCTCAAGTTTCTGGACGTTCATCTGGAAGAGTACCTGATCGCCTTCCTCCTGATCGCCCTGACGTTGGTCATGACGCTGCAGATCGTCATGCGGTACGTGTTCAGCAACGCCCTCTCTTGGCCGGAAGAACTGTGCCGTTACTGCTTTGTGTACATCACCTTCCTGACCCTAGGCTACTGCATACAGCGAAATTCCATGCTGAAGCTGGATGTGATCCAGGACATTCTGCCGGCCAAGGTTTGGTCTGTCCTCCAAGGCTTTGTCCGGGTGGTGACCCTGATCTTTTTTGTGCTGATGTTTATCTATTCTCTGGACCTGCTTGCTTCCATGCGGCAGACCAACCGGGTCAGTGCTGCCCTGCAGCTCCCGTACACCTTCATCTATCTGTCCACGGTGATCGGCTTTGCTCTGGCGGTGCTTCGAACCGTGCAAGCGCTGGTTGTTCCCATTGTCCGGCATTTTTCCAAAAAGGAGGGTGAAAACGCATGACTGGCGTTCTGTTTTTTGTATTCATCGGCTGTCTGCTGCTCTCCTTCCCGGTGGCCATTGCCATGGGAATTGCCGCCATTGCCCCCGGCATTTTGGACCCGTCCTTTTCGGCGGATATTGTGTACATCATCCGAGCCATGGTGGTGGGTATCGACTCCACCCCTATTCTGGCCATACCGCTGTTTATTCTGTCCGGCACCATCATGGCCCAGGGCGGAATTTCCGGCAAGCTGTTCAACGTGTTCGCCTACTTTTTTGGCAATCTCACCGGCGGCATGCCCTGCGCCGTGGTGGTCACCTGCCTGTTTTACGGCGCCATCTCCGGTTCCGGTCCCGCCACCTGCGCGGCGGTGGGAGCCATGTCCATCCCGCTGCTGGTCTCTCTGGGATATGAGAAGGCCTTCTGCGCCGGCATTGTGGCAGTGGCAGGCGGCCTAGGGTTGATCATCCCGCCCAGCATTTCCTTTGTCAACTACGCCCTGGTCACCGGCACTTCCGTGGCCTCCCTGTTCACCGCCGGCATACTGCCCGGATGCTTGATTGCCCTGTTTCTCATGGCCTACTGCTGGTTTTACTGCAAGAGGCACGGGGAGGACCGGGAAAAAATCCGGCAGAACACTGCGGAGATGCACCAGCACGGCCTGTTCCGTGTGATTAAGGACGGATTCTGGGCTCTGCTCTGCCCGGTGATCATTCTGGGCGGCATCTACAGCGGCATTTTCTCCCCCACGGAGGCGGCCTGCGTCTCTGTGGTCTACGCAGTCATTGTGTCTTGTTTCTTCTACCGCACCGTGAGCCTGAAAAAGCTCTGGAAACTGATCCTGGACGCTGTGGCCTCCTGCGCCCCCTTGTGCGTGCTCATTGCCCTGGCTACCGCTTTCAGCCGGGTCCTGACCCTGCTCAACGCCCCGCAGCTTCTGGCGGATTTCATTGGCAGCACCATTGCCAGCGAGGTCTCCTTCCTGATCATCCTGAATGTGGCGCTGTTGATCCTGGGCATGTTTATAGACGGGGCTCCGGCCATTCTGGTGCTCTCTCCGCTACTGATGCCCATTGCGGAGAACTTTGGCATTGATCCGGTGCACCTAGGCGTGGTCATTGTCTGCAACCTGACCATCGGCCTGGCTTCCCCGCCTTTTGGCCTCAACCTGTTTGTGGCAAGCTCCACGGCGGACGTGCCGGTGATGACCATCGGGAAACGGGTGATCCCCATGATTCTCATGTTCATCTTGGCCCTGGCCCTGATCACCTTTGTTCCCGGCATTTCCCTATTCCTGGTATGATGCCGGCGGACCGGTATCATCCTAGTGTAAACCCTTGAGACTGGTATCGCGCAGACCTGTCTGCGTCACCATAAATTTTGATAGGAGGAAAAACACATGAAGAAAGCAAGAAAACTGATGGGACTGGCTTTGGCCTGCACACTGTTCCTTACTGCCTGCGGCAGCTCTGGAACCACCACCGCCGCTACGGAGGAGACCCAGAGCACCGGCGAAGAGACCCGGGCGGCGGCCACCGAGGCGGAGTATAACTTCACCATCGGCACTTCCGCCACCAAGGATTCCGCCATCGGCAAAACCATGCAGTACGCGGCGGATCTGATCCAGGAGCGCACGGAGGGACGCATCTCCATCACCTGCTATCCGGACTCCCAGCTGGGTTCCGACGCAGAGTTGGTGGAGGGCGTGCAGCTGGGGAACGTGACCATGGTCATCGGCAACACGGCGCCTCAGGTAACCTTTGTGCCGGATTTGGCCCTGTTCGACCTGCCCAATACCTATGACACCATTGAGCAGGCCCAGACGGTTCTGGCGGATTTCACAGACAAAATGGCCGGGAGCTTTGACGGGACCCAGATGCACCTGTGCTCCCTGTTCCCCACCGTGTTCCGGTACATGTCCTGCAACAAGGAGATCCGGAGCATAGATGACTTTGCCGGCGTCAAAATCCGCACCATGACCAACAACAACCACATGGAATACTGGAATGCCCTGGGCGCCACCGCCACGCCCCTGGATTTCAGCGAGCTCTACATTGGCCTGCAGCAGGGCCTGGTGGATGCCCAGGAGAACCCGCTGGACATTTTCTTAAGTTCCAATTTCTATGAGCAGCAGGACTACGTGATCAACACCAAGCATCTGGTCTTCACCGCCACCCTGCTGATGAACCAGGAGACCTATGACTCTCTGCCGGATGACCTGAAGAGCACCCTGGATGAGTGCTTTGCGGAGATCGGCCAGTACGGCACCCAGATCGCCCAGGAAGCGGAGGCGGACAACATTCAGGCGGTGGAAGAAGCCGGCGTCACCATCATTGAACTGGACGAGGCCACCCTGGATCAGATGCGGGAGAAAGCCCAGGTGGTCTACGACATGATCCGGGAAGAAGTGGGCGATGAGTTGGTGGACGAGTACCTGGCCGCCATTGAAGCTACTCAGTCCTGACCTGCCGGACGGAATGTGCGCTGGAATGCGGCGGCACAGATGGCTATTCTGCCGGGCAAACAGAAGAAACACCTTCGGGTGTAACTGAATGGCGTGGGAAACACGCCGAATAGCGTAAAGGAGAATTCCAAGATGACATCTATCACGCGAAAACCTATGGTTCCCATAGGCCCGGAAGCCTTCGCAAATTCCGGTTCCACCACCGTCTACTGGCTCTCCGGCGCCGGTTTTCTGGTCAATACCCGGGGAACCCTCCTGCTCATTGACCCGGTCCTGACCCGAGATCCCCAAGACCCGTCCCGCAGCGAGATCGGGCTTCCCCTGAAGACGGACTTCCCCCTGGCCCCCCGGAACATCCCGGAAAACTGCCACATACTCTACACCCACGCAGACTCGGACCATCTGGGGCCTGCCACCGCTCGGATTTTGGCAGAAAAAAAGATCCCCATGATCGGGACCCTGGCGGTGTTTGAGAGGCTGGCCCGGCTGGGCGTGCCGCCGGAACAGGTTCTGGTACTGCGCACTGAGGAGACCATGGAGATAGACGGCGTCCGGATCACCGCCACCCCGGCGGATCACCCCTGGCAGCTGAAAGACCTGAAGCGGGGTGGACGGCCCTACCGTACGGGGGACTGCTGCGGGTTCCTGCTGGACACAGCGGACGGACACCTGTTCTTCCCCGGAGACACCCGGCTTATGGAATACCACCTGCGGATGCCGGATGACGTGGATCTGCTGGCTCTGGATGTGTCCACCTGCGAATACCACCTGAACCACACCTCCGCAGTGGTGCTAGCCAACCACTTCTCCAAGGCCCTGTTGCTGCCTTTCCACTACGGCACCTACGACTGCCCCACGGTGGCGGCCCATGTGGGGGAGCCGGAGGATATCTATCCGAAGATTCTGGACAGCGAGCGGCGGGGGCTGATCCCGGCGGTGGGGGAAGCAGTGGTGCTGTTCAACCGAAAATATTAAGAAAAAGCAGCATACGGAATGAGAGAGACCAAAATCCAAACCAACAGGCTTTGGCCTCTCTCATTCAATACGCGCCCGCCCCAGACTCAAATCACCGGCCCCAAACAGAAAATATCCATGGAACCATAATAACCTAGAGACTCATTTTGGGGCATTTCGCCGCTCAATACAGACAACATTTTGGAAAAGACTTCCTCTCCCACCGCTTCCACGCTTTTTTCCCCTGTAAGGACTTTCCCCGCATTTACATCCATGTCATGCCGCATCCGTTCAAAGGTGTTCGGATTCCCGCATATTTTTAGCACTGGCATAGAGGGAAAACCCTGAGGTGCTCCGCGACCGGTAGAAAACAACATACACTGGGCGCCAGTGGCTGCCATACCCGTAAGAATTTCCGGCTCCCGGCCAGGCGAATCCTTGATCCACAACCCCTTGCGCTCGTCCATACGTTCCCAATACTCCAACACGCCCTGAATTTCCCGATGCCCGCTCTTGACAATGGCTCCCAGGCTTTTCTCTTCTATGCTGCTGAGACCGCCTGCAATGTTTCCCGGTGTAGGCTGACCGCCGCGCATGTCCTCTCCCGCAGCCATCGCCCTTTTTTCCATATCTTCCACAATCTGAAAAATCTTCCGTCCCACCGGTCCGCCCGGTCCTCCCACCGCCCGTTCAGCCAGAATATGTTCACCGCCTAAAAACTCTGTGGTCTCGCCAAACACCACAGCAGCTCCCAAATCTACCAGTTTGTCCGACACGTAGCCGATTACACAGTTGGAAGCCATACCGCTGGTGGTATCCGAAGCGCCACACTTGATAGCCATAATCAATTCTGCAATATCCGCCCACTCCCTTTGCTGACCAGAAATCTGCCGAACCAGGTGGGAAGCCGCGTCAATTCCGGCCTGGATAGCCCTGGATGTACCTCCCAGTTCCTGAATTCGAATCATCTCTACCGGCTTGCCAGTGGAACAAATTTCCTCATAAATCCGATCTGCATCCGTCCCTTCACATCCTAGGCTCACAATTAAAGCAGCCCCCACATTAGCGCTTTGACCCAGGTTGGACAGTATATTCGTAACTCTTTTTAAATCAGAGGGAAGTTGACAACAGCCTTGATGATGGAAATACCCAACCGTTCCCTGTACTTGACGGCAAATAGCCTGCCCTACATCGTTAGCGCAGATTACTGCTGGAATCACCGCCACCAGGTTGCGAGCACCAACGGTTCCATTGGGACGCCGAAATCCGTAAAACCCTTTTCTCATATCTCTTCTCCCGTTTTATGTGCCACACTATTTTTTCGGTCCCCACGGCCACGCATAGCCTCCATATTGTGAACATGCACATAGACACCCGCTGCAATTTTCTGGCTGGCCGCTCCAATTTTCTGTCCATATTTGATAACCGCCTCTCCCCGAGAAATATTCTTCACAGCGATTTTATGGCCATAAGGGACGGCATTCTGTGCCGTCATCTTTTCTTCTCTTCCGCCTTGATCCCGCACGGTTAGGCAGTCTCCCGCCTGAATGCCCTCTGCAAAAACAGTGGCCACATTGTCCAAAGGATCTACTCTCAGCGCGATTTTCTGTCCCTCCCTCACTCCGCTCCTCCTTTATCTGCCAAATCTCCGCAAGCTAACACTGCTACGCCATCCGGAATAACCACAACTCGGGCATCCTTTCCTACTTTAGCGTAGGCCAATTCCAAAGCCTCATCCGGCGTAGAAGCCGGAATCATATTGGCCTGGCGCACCAAACTATGATCCAAATAAGTAGTAACTAGGATGACCGTATATTTCTGCAAAATTCGGGCATAAATCTGAGCGCACCATTGTTCCGGTATACTCTCTTTCGACGGAATTCTAGACAAAAATGCCTCAATCTCCTGCGGAGTGCCCCTCATCATTATTTTTTCAAAATGATCTCCTCCCATACCGTCTATACACCCGGCCACCATAATGATCACGCCGCCCTTCCGGCAACAAGACGCTGCCGTAGCCACTGCTTTCGGACTTTGATATAAATTTTGATCCAGAGGATACCCGCCGTTGGACGTTATGACAATGTTGCTTTCCGGGCAAGGACACTGGGCCAGAGAACGAACAAAGTTTACGCCTTCCAAATGTGCCGCCTCCAGATCTCCTGCGAAAGCTCCTATAATTCCTTTCCGAGCGTTCAGCGCCACATTTAAAATAAACTGCACATTCACGGACCTGGCTGCGCAGACCATATCCTCATGAATAGGATTTTGCTCCAGTATGCCTGCCGCCGCATAAGGACTGGCAATGGCCTGATAAGAATGATTTTCATTGACGGTAGCTGCATTACAGACGCCGGGTAAAATGCTTTTTCTCCCACCGGAAAAGCCCGCAAAGAAATGCGGCTCTATGAAGCCTTCCGTAACCAGTAAATCACAGTTCAAAGCCAGCTGGTTTACCCACAACTCCGCGCCAGAGGGAAGGGTCCGTACAAAATCGCAGGCCTTTTTTGCAAAAGCGTCATGAACGACAATATGCTCTTTTTCTACGATTTCCGGCCCAAACATTTCCCGTTGCTCTTCCCCGGTGGTGGCCCGATGCAAACCCGTAGCAATCAGTATCGTAATTTCCGCTTCCGGATTCCCGCTGCGAATTTCCTCCAGCAGCACCGGTAGGGTGATCTTGCTGGGCACACCTCGTGTATGATCGCTGGTGATCAGCGTGACGCGTTTCCTTCCGACAGCCAGTTCCCGGAGTTTTCGGGTTCCTATGGGATGATCCAAAGCGTCTCGTACCAGTTCCGCTTCCCCCTTTTCTGGCCGATAACACTCTGTCTGAGCGCAGATTACTGCCTTCAGGCGCTCTTCTTCCACGTGCACTTCCAGAAAAGACTTGTGATATGGTAATGCAATGGTTTTCATGCGGCTCTATTTCCTCTCCATAGAGAAGGCGGGAGACTTCTGTTTTCGCCGCCGGTTCCGCTATTTTCCAGACTTTTCTCGCCGCCTTAGTTGAATTTTATTTTACGCCTGCTTACTGCTTCTATTTTTCAGCGATGCCATCATCTTTTTCCAAAAGCTGGTACGACTAATCATGGACCAAACAATGAAAATAAATAGAATCAAGGTGATTGGCCGCGTGAAAATGCTGGCAATACACCCGCCCACGCCGTGGAAAGCGATGATGCCGTTCCTCATGTTGGTTTCAATCATGTTTCCCAGAACGATTCCCAAAACCAGAGAAGCCGCCGGATACTTAAACTTTTTCAGAAGATAGCCAAAAAATCCAAACAGCATCATCCAGGCGATATGCACGGTCAGATTACTGGTAACATAAGCTCCGGTTACTGCCAAAATAACAATAATGGGGAACAATCTTCCTTTAGGAATCTCCACAAACTTGGCGAACAGCCGGATTCCCGTAAGGCCAAACGGGAGAAGCAGTAAACTGGCCAGGAAGCACAGAGTCACAACAATATAAAACAGTTCTTCAGAGTTCTGCATCAGCAACGGCCCCGGCTGCATACCGTGTACGATCAAGGCACTCATGATAATGGCTGTCACGGAATCTCCAGGAACTCCCAACGTTAGCATAGGGATAAAAGCTCCACCCACCGCCGCATTATTGGAGGCTTCAGGGGCAACCAGACCTTCTATTGCACCCTCTCCAAAGGGAACCTCCGGATTTTTCACGGTCTGCCTGGCATGGTCATAGGCCAGCAACGCCGCTACTGTACCGCCCGCTCCAGGCAGTGCCCCCACCAACATACCGATGGTAGAACAGCGAATCGTCAACCAAAAATGATTGACTACCTCTTTAAAATGCGGCACAATATGCGTCAAATCCTGCTTCACAACGCCAAAATTCTTGTCTTTCAGCTGCATCAATGCCTCGGAGAAACCATACAGCCCAATCATGGCCACTACAGAAGGTACACCGGCCATCAGATCCCTGAAACCAAAAGTAAACCGCACCACTCCGGACAGATTGTCCATACCTACTCGCCCCAGCAGCACACCCACACAAGCTCCCATAAGGCCCTTGATCATGGATCCGCCTCCCAGAGCCCCAATCATCATCAAGCCCATGATTCCCAGAAGAAAATAGTCCACCGGACTGAAATTCAGGGAAATCTTGGAGACTAGAGGTGTGAGAACAGCTAAACAGATCACGCCAAAAACACCGCCTACGCAACTCATAGTGGTGGTGATGCCCAGAGCCTGGGCCGCTTTCCCCTTTTGAGCCATAGGATATCCGTCAAAGCCGGTAGCTACAGCCGCCGGTGCTCCTGGTATATTGAGAAGAATGGCAGACCGGGACCCTCCGAACACAGCACCCATATATACGCCAATCATGGCGGCCAGAGATACATGAGTAGACCAGCCAAAAGTCAGAGACACCAGGAGAGAAACCGCCATGGTACCAGTCAGCCCTGGAATAGCCCCTACATAAACGCCGGCACAAGTTCCAATGGTGACGGCTAACAACATCACTGGGTCAGTGAAAGGAATCATCAAATACGACAAAGCTTCCATAATTAATCTCCCTCCTCGGCAGACTCACCTTAAGGCAGACTCACCTTAAACAGTACGGCAAAAACCACGTAAATGGCAGCCATAATCACCACTGTATAAATCAGATTTTTAAAAAATGCGTGGGGAATCAAGAAACACATGGATACCATTAAAAACACTGCGGAAGCCACCATAAAAGGTACACCTAACTCGATCACTATATAAAAAGCAATGCTGATAAAAAGAAAAATCAAGCTGTTGACCGGGAAAAGATATTTGAAAGTAACTGAAATTTTTTCCTTCAGAGGCATCCTATCCAACTCGGATTTCACCTTCATTTTCTGGATAAAATCGATGACTGTCAAGACTAGCAGCAGTCCAGATATCAGAAGAGGAAACATCGCGTATCCGCTTGGGGAAGAATCCTTTTGAAGTAGTTGCAGAGACTGAATAAAGAAAACTAGTCCCACTACCAAAAACAGAAGCGTGGAAATTCGCCCACCCGGAGCCAGCATCTCTTCCTTCTTTTTTTCTGTTTTCTGTTCCGCCGGCTCTCCAGCCGGCGGAACAGATTGATTCTGCCTGTGGTTCATAAATTTTCTCTCCTTCCTGTCTCCTTATTTCCTGATTATCTCTTTACTCAACTCCCAAATCTGCCGGTGTGTAACTAATGGCACCCACCTCCGACAAAACTGCAATGGCGTTTTTCCGGTATTCGTCCACATAGGCCCTAGCATCCTCCCCTGTGAGTCCTTCCAGCACCAATCCCAGATTCGTCAGGGACTCCTGATACGTTTCCGACTGATATGCCTCGGTAAAAAGCTCCGTATAGTAGTCTATAATCGCCTGGTCTGTCCCCTTTTTAACCGTCACGGTGTAAAATGCGTTCATAGGAAGATATTGGGCCATATCCGGATACTCGTCTGTGATAGGAGGAACTCCTTCTATTGAACTTTCGGAATCTACCGCACACAGAATTCTCACGTCCCCACTTTCTATATAATCCTTCAACGTACTGTAAGAGGCAAGGCCCCAATCGGCAAAGCCTCCCATAACTGTGGTCACTGTGGAACCGGAACTGTCCGAAGTATATGCCTGGAAATCCGCGCCGGTGATGGCTTTGATTACCGCCGACACGTTCGCGCTGGCACCGACATTGCCGGAAGCCACCTTCAGCACCGATCCCGGTTCTGTCAACTCTGCTTCTATCATCTCGGAAAATGTCTGATACGGGCTGTCTTTGGATACAAAAATGAAATTTTCTGTGGATGCCACTACCATGATAATCTCCACATCGTTATAGGTATATTCAATCAGATCATAGGCATCATACAATGCCGGCGTCTCTGCGCCAATGATCAGCGTCTGACCATCAGCATTCTTTTCCATGGCCGCTGCGAAAGAAATGGAGCCAGAACCGCCCGCTACGTTGTTCACCACAATGCTATGTCCAGACATCTGTTCTGCTACAGAAAACAGCGGCCGCAGGGCGGCATCGGTGGAGCCTCCGGCGGCATAACCAATTTCCGCCGAGATGGAACCCGATGGCTCCCAATCGGATTCCGCACCTGAATCAGAGACATTTTCCCCTGCCGAAACTGTGGTTTCCTCTGACGGTGCCGTAGTTTCAGTTTCCTGGGAACCGCAGGCCGTAAGCCCCAATCCTATGATTGCTGCCAGACAAAGTGCTATCCATTTTTTCATATTCATTCTCCCTTCAAGTAGTTTTCTCCATTACGCTTCCTCCTGATTCCAGGCCAGTTCTGCCGCTGCCCGGACCGCCAGCGTATACGCTGTCACACCGCCTCCAATGATCACGGCCGAAGCGCTGATAGCCGTTTGAGCCTGCACCGTCCCTCCATGCTTCCGAAAAGTATTCGACATATGCACTTCTACTCGGGGACAGGCGAGAATGTCCAAGGCATCCTTAACAGCCGCGCTAGTGTTCGTCCAGCCGCCAGGATTGGCAATCACCGCGTCTGCCTTTCTGTAAAATGCTTCCTGCACTTTATCAATGAAGGCGCCCTCATGATTGCTCTGAAAGATCTCCAACTCCACCCCTAATTCTTCTGCTGTTTTTTTCATGGCAGCGTTGATCTCTTCATAGGATACCGTGCCATACAGGATTTTATCCCGATGGCCAAACATATTGTGGTTCGGTCCGTGAAGCATCAGGATTTTTTTCAATGTTCTCCCTCCTCTCAGGTCTGGATTGCCCGGCTTTCTCTCCAGGCATCCTCAAAAGCCTGTTCCCACACAGAGTACGGCGGGCAATCGTCAAACCGTTCCTGATACCCCAACATAGAACAGCCTATCACCATGCGTTTACCGTTAAAGATCCGGCACCCGGCTGCCTCCGCATCCAGCAAAAACTGAGTTTTAGCCGGATTGTATACAGCGTCAAAAGCTACCTGGTTTTTATGAAACCAACTGGGGACTGCAGGCGACTCTCCCAAATGAGGAGCCATTCCCAGTCCTGACGCATTTACAATGACGCCGCTGGCGCAAAAGCTGTTCCACATATTTTCCTTATCTTCGTAGGGAACCATTTCCGCCACCGGAGCGAACTTTTCGTTAATATCCTCTACCAAAAGCTGAGCAAAGGAATCCATCTTGTCCGTAATCCAGATTTTTTTCGCTCCATAATAAGCCAAAGTACAACAAATGGCCTTTCCCGCTCCTCCTGCTCCAAAACAGAAAAACTCTGTTTCTTCTAGCCGACACCCTACTTCCCCCTTCAACGCCTGCAGGAATGCCAAACCATCTAGATTCCGACCGATCAACCGTTTGTTTTCTACTCGAATGCTGTTTACCGCACCAATCTTACGGGCCAACTCGTCCACTTCATCCAGATATGGAATCACTTCCACCTTGTAAGGCTTTGTGATGCCAATACAGACAGTGTTCATCCGGCGCAACCCGTCCAGCACCGGCCACAAATCCTCCAGATCAATTTCAATAGGGAAACGATAGCAATCTTTTCCCATCCGTTCATAGACCTTATTTCCCATGCGGGAAGATAAAGATTGGCCAATCGGCTTTCCAATAATGGGATGCAACTTCGTTTTGGTTGTGATCTCCATATGTTCACCTACCCTACTGTGATCACTTCGCATTTGTCCAATAATTCCTCGTTGAATTCTTGTCCGATTCCCGGCCGTTCTGACACCTGCAAGAATCCATCTTGAGGGGCATCCTCGTACCGACAGAGAGAAATATTTTCTGGAATCAAAGAGTACTCGTGGGTTTCGTGAATGATAAAGTTTGGAATGACCGTTTCCAGCTGCAATGCCGCCGCATTAGAAATAGGACCTCCACACACGTGGAACTGCACGCTCACATCGTATACCTGGGCCATATCACAAATTTTTTTCCCTTCTGTGATCCCCCCTGTATTGCATATATCTGGCTGGATCACTTGCAGTCCACCCTCCTCCAAAAAAGGGCGGAATCCCCAACGGCTATGAATCCGCTCTCCGCCTGCCAGAGGGATGGAAATCCGCTGGCCAATGTTTTGAAACAGCCGAGGGTTTAATGGTTGGGTCGGTTCCTCAAAATAGAAAATCCCATAGGGCTCCAAGACTTTTCCCACCTGGACCGCTGTATTGACATCCGTCAAGCCATGGGCTTCCAGAATAATATCCAAATCTGGACCGCCTGCTTCCCGAATAGCCGCCACCCTGGCTTCCATCAATCGAAGCTGCCGGTTACTTAAAAGCCCCGTAGTGTTCCATCCCATCCAAACACCATGATCATCAATTCCAATGGGGTCCACCTTCACTGCCTTGAACCCGGCTTCCATGGCCTTTCGGGCCACTTCTCCGTATTCCTCCGGCCGGACATGCCGGCGGCTTTCCGTTCCCCATCCCAGTTGAATCTGACTGGCATAACATCGAATTTGTTCTCTGGTTTTGCCTCCTAGCAGACGATATACCGGCGTATCATAGACTTTTCCTTTGATATCCCAAAGAGCAATGTCAATCCCGCTAATTCCCGCAAAGGTCACAACACCTCCGCTCATACCCCAAAAGGTGGTACGCAACAATTTCTGCCAGATCGCTTCGTGGTTCAGTGGGTCCATCCCCAGAATCAGCCGGGCATAATCCACACCCTGTCCCAAACCAGCTTCCTGAGACTTGCCATAGGCCAAACCTATTTCACCATGGCCTGTAATTCCCTCATCGGTATGCACCAGCACAAAAATCGGCTGCCATCTTGTGTTTCCCTTTGAAGCCAGCGGACAAGTTTTGACCAACTGTACTGCTATAATCTTCATTTATTTAAAACTTCAGTCCAGCCTTTTTAGATGTCCAGACTAGCAGTTCCACCGGTAATCCCGTAGGATTCAAATAACCGTGAGCAGTTCCCGACTCCGCATAGGCCAGTTTTCCTTGAGCCATCTCGCCCAGAACAACTTCTTTCTCTCCCAGGAGAAGAGCCTTCCCGTTCATCACATAAGCAAACTCCTCACCCGCTTCGTGCACGTGAACCGGCACTTTTTCGCCTGGCAAGATCTCGTATACGCCTACTTCAAAAAACTGTGAGGGAGTGTCTTTGTGTCCAATGATGTAATAAAGCTTCACCATCTTGCCTGGTTCTCCGCCCAGCCACTCTGCTTTGCTGTCTCGGTAGGGATGCATAACCCGCGAAGGTCCAAAAGGTTCTTTCATTTTTCATTCCTCCTTCTTCCGCACGCCGTCGTTGGTGGGTAGTTCTCCTCCAGCGGAATAGACAAATAATTTCATGGAAACACCTGCTTCCTCTGTGGTCCTCCCGCCATGAAAAGATCCCATGGGATTCCACTTGATAGTTCCGGCACACTGTTCGCCAATCACAACATTCCCCTCCGTCTCCGAAGTGCTTCCTCCGGTTACTGAGTAGCTGACCTCCTCTGCATTGTCATGGACATGAACCGAACCACCTTCTCCAGGAGTAAACATTGCCATACCCACGTTAAAATAGGGAGTACTCATAATCCGGTACACCTTCCGAATGGTTCCCGGCTCTGTCCCCAGCCACACCACTTCCTGAGCATCTAATATCGGGTCTAGAACGCGAGCTTTGGGCTTTTTATTCGCCATTTTCTGTCTCCTCCTTCAAAATGATCTATTAATCTTTCTATTGTGACTGTAACACACATTGACAGAAAAGTGAAATGGATATAAAATCATGTATATATGACAAATAAGTTATAAAAAGGTGCGGAAATGGATTTACTTCAACTATTCTATTTTCAAGTGACAGCCCAGGAAGAACACATCACACGAGCAGCCAACCTCCTCCATGTCACCCAGCCCGCTCTCAGCAAAACTATTAAGCGTCTGGAGGATGAACTGGGCGTTCCCTTATTCACCCGTATCGGGAAAACCATTCGCCTGAATACCAATGGTGAAATATTTCTGCGATATGTGAATACTGCCATGGACGCTCTTGCAGATGGAAAAAAGGCATTAACCGCATTAAATTCTGCATCTTTTCCGGATATCACTCTGAATTTGGAAGCCGGAGCAGATTCTCTAGTCAAACTGGTCACCGGATTCAATAACAAGTATCCTCAGATTCGTCTCTTTATTCGGAAAGCCAATACCAAACTTACCTATCCCATTGCCAAATATGACCTAGCAATTTTTATGCTCTCCGGGGAGGAAACACTTCCGGATAGTTCCTTGGTTCTTTTTGAAGAAGATATGGTTGCCGCAATTCCGGAGGGACATCCTTTCTGCGGCAAATTATATGTGGATTTAAAAGATTTGCAAGATGAAAAATTTATCCTTTTTCAAGAATCCTCTACGCTACGCCAGATGATTACCAGGCACTGTGAAAGCGTCGGCTTTACGCCCAACGTGGTCACCGAATGCCATGATTGGCATATACTTTGTGACTTTGTACGGGCAAAAATTGGAATCTCAATCATTCCTAAACTTTCCTGGCAACTCTCTCTCCATGGTCTATGCACCGTCCCCATCCGGCAACCTCAGTTATCTCGAAAACTGCTGATCACCTGGTTTGGGGACAGTCACCTGACCATTTCTTCTAAGATGTTTGTGGAGTATGCTACCCGGTACTACAGCGAATTGGTACCGGTAAACCGGTAATGAAGTGCTCATTACAGCACCCACTCCACTACCAAACTCCAAATCGGAATCGTAAACAGAGATAAAATGGTGCTGAGCACCACGGTCTTGGTGGCAAACTGGTAGTCCCGGTCATACCGGGCTGCCAGGATGGCCGTGGTGGTAGCCACCGGCATGGCAATGAGAATTACGCTGACGCTGGCCATCAGATGCGGCAGTCCCGCCAGCTTCACGCCCACCAGCACCAAGCCCGGCAGAACGAACAGACGGAGTACGCTCATCCAGATGGTTTCCTTGCTGAAGATGGTCCGCAGATCCACCTCCGCCAGAATGGTGCCAATGATCAGCATGGTCACCGGGGTCATGGCGCTGCTGAAGCTGGTGATGGTCCGGGTAAGGAACGTGGGCAAAGGAATGGGAAAGAACATGTACAAAAGCCCTATGAGTACCGAAAGGATACAAGGGTGGGTCAGGGCCGTCTTGATCACATTCTTCTTATCCACCTTCACAAAGCAGGCCAGGCCCACGGTCCAATAGAACAGCCGCACCGGCACCAGAAACACGGAGGCCAGCCGCAGCCCGTCAGGGCCGTACATGCCCTCCACCATAGGGTTGCCCAGAAAACCTGCGTTGGAGACCATGGTACCATAGCGCATGACGCTCTTCTTTCCCTCTTCCATGCCCCGGAACAGGATTTTGCTCAACGTAAACTGGACAATCTGAATCATCAGGGACACCAGCATCACTGTGAGCATCTGTCCCATCATGCTGTGGTCTGCCTGCAGAAATGCTGCCAGCATATTGCAGGGGATCAGTAGGTTGATGGTGATATCCGTGAGACTTTTTCTGCCTGCCTCCGTGATCATTCCTCGCTTGGTCAGAAACATGCCAATGAGCACCATCAAAAACATCATCCCCTGCATCTCCAGCAGGTTTTCCATATCAACCATATTCCCATCCCCTTTATCTCACCTGTGTTTTCTTCTTCGGCTTACACCAGATACCCTTCCGTGGACAGATACCGCTCGCCGCCGTCCGGCAGCAGCGCCACCAGCCGCTTTTCCCGGTATTCCGGCCGGGACGCCAGTTCCAAAGTCGCCCACAGGGCCGCTCCGCCGGAAATACCAATGAGGATCCCCTCCCGCTGGCTGAACAGCCGCCCTATCCGATAGGCGTCCTCCCACTTGGCCGTCAACACCTCATCATAGACGGACCGGTCCAGGATGTCCGGCACAAACCCGGCGCCAATGCCCTGCAGCTTGTGGGGGCCCGATTTGCCGCCGGAGAGCACCGGGGAATCCCAGGGTTCCACCCCCACCACCTTCACGGCGGGATTCTGTTCCTTCAGATATTTTCCTACACCGGAGATGGTGCCGCCAGTGCCAATTCCCGCCACAAACACTTCCACCTGTCCGTCTGTGTCCTCCCAGATCTCCGGTCCGGTGGCGGCGTAGTGGGCTGCCGGGTTGGCCGGGTTCACAAACTGTCCCGGCAAAAAGGCCCCGGGGATCTCCTTGGCCATCTCCTCCGCCTTGGCAATGGCCCCGGACATTCCCTTGGCCCCGGGGGTCAGCACAATCTCCGCCCCGTAGGCTGCCAAAAGATTCCGGCGCTCCACGCTCATGGTCTCCGGCATAGTGAAAATGGCCCGGTATCCCCGGGAGGCCGCCACCGCCGCCAGGCCGATGCCGGTGTTGCCGCTGGTGGGCTCAACGATCACCGCCCCGGGACGCAGCTTTCCCTCTGCCTCCGCTTTCTGAATCATGGACACGGCCACCCGGTCTTTGCTGCTCCCGGCCGGGTTTCGACCCTCCAGTTTCACCCACAGCTTTGCCGGGGACTCCGCCGCCTTCAAAAACCGCGCTGGCTCCAGTAGCGGAGTATGACCTACCAGTTCTTCCATGCTTTTATAGACACGCATATTCTGTCACTCCTTATTGTATGGGGCCATGTTTGACACGGCCTGTTGCTGGTTCCGGCCCATGAGGCCCATTTCCTCCTAATTATACTGAAGTTTTCCCTGCTCTGCAACGAAAAATCCACAAATCCCCCCAGAGCGGGAAGAATCCGCCTGCACTGGTGCTCTGCCGCGCCAAATTGACATTCCCAGGCAACTGTGTTATGTTAAAGATGCCCTCTGAGAGAGGACAAATTCGGATCAAAGGAGAAGTTTTCCCATGTTTCAGGTGACAGACACGAAAAACGCACCCGCAGCCATCGGCCCTTATTCTCAGGCCATTTCTTTCTCCAACCTGGTCTTTACCTCCGGTCAGGTTCCCCTGGACCCTCAGTCCGGCCAGGTGGTGGGCACCACCATTGCCGAGCAGGCGGAGCAGGTCATGAAAAATCTGGGCGCTGTGCTGGAGGCAAGCGGCGTCAGCTATGAGAGCGCCATCAAAACCACCTGCTTCCTGGCGGACATGGCGGACTTTGGATCCTTCAATGAGATCTACGCCAAATACTTCACCGGAAAACCGGCCCGTTCCTGCGTGGCGGTGAAAGAGCTTCCCAAGGGAGTGCTGTGTGAGGTGGAGGTGATTGCGGCCAAATAAAAGAATCTTCACAGGGGAAGACCGGCTGCTCACGCACGGCAGCCGGCCTTTTCTCTAGTCCCCGTTTTTGCCAAAAACACCCATGTCTCTTCGACTGATATCTGGCAATCAAAAGATCTGGTAAAACCGTCTCCAATGCCACATTCTGTCTTACAGTTCTCCCACCGCGTTCTCCACTGTCTGCAAGAACGCGCCGCTCTCCACCAGGTCCGTGACGGTTTTGGGCTGGTAGTCCACCGGCTCTATGCCTGCCCGCTGTAAGGCCTCCCCTTTTTCTTTTCCTTTCCTCGGGGCCAGGCACCTGCCCGGTCCCGGGTACTTTCTCTTTAATCCAAATGCACCTCTGCCAGTTCCTTGGGCGGAACCGCCTTAGTGGAATCCCGCACAGACTTTTTCACCGACTGGGCCGCCTTATTCACCGGGATGATGGTACCGGCTCCGCCGACGCAGCCACCCGGGCAGCCCATTCCCTCAATGAGGCAGCCGTCCATCTTGCCGGCCTTGGCCATGAGCAGCACCTTCCGGCATTCCGCCAGTCCCTCCGCATGCTCAATGTTCACCTCCGCATCCGGATAATAGGCGTGAATGCACTTTTCAATGGCCTCGGCCACGCCGCCGGCCACCGCATAGCCCCGGCCTGCGCCGGTGGCGTCGTGCATCTCCACATCTTTGTCATAGGTGTTCATATCAATGCCCCGGGCCTCAAAGATGGCGTCCAGTTCCTCAAAGGTGATGACAAAGTCCACATCGCTGCGGACGCTGTGCCGGGAGGCCTCCAGTTTTTTGGAAGCGCAGGGCCCAATGAACACCACCCGGGCATTGGGATGTTTCTGCTTAATGGTTCGGGCCGTGGCCACCATGGGGGTCAGGGAGTTGGAGATCTTGTCAATCATATCCGGGAAATACAGCTTGGCCAGCATAGCCCAGGAAGGGCAGCAGGACGTGAGCAGGAAGGGAAGATCTCCCTCCAGCACCTCCCCCACATAGTGCTTGGCCTCGGTAGCTGCTCCCATGTCCGCGCCCAGGGCCACCTCGTAGACCTCAGAGAAGCCCAGCTCCATCAAGGCCGCCTTGATCTTTTTGGGGCTTCCTTTGGGACCAAACTGGCCCACAATGGCCGGCGCCACCTCCGCCACAATCTCTCTCCCTTCCTTCAGAGCCCGGATCAGCTGGAAGATCTGGGACTTGTCCGCAATAGCTCCAAAGGGGCAGTTGACCATGCACATGCCGCAGGACACGCACTTGTCCGGGTTGATATAGGCCCGGCCCAGAGCATCGCTCTCAATGGCGTTCACCCCGCAGGCCTCGGCGCAGGGGCGGATCTCATGGGCGATGGCATCGTAAGGGCAGGCGGCTTTGCACTTGCCACACTTGATACACTTTTCCTGATCAATGACGGAACGGCCGTTGACAATGGCGGTAGCTCCCTTGGGGCACACTTCCACACAGGGATGGGCCACACAGCCCCGGCAGTTATCCGTCACCTTGTACTCGTTGGCCGTACAGGCGTCACAGGCAGAAGGGATCACCTGCATCAGCGGCGGCTCATAATATTTTTCCGAGATATTGCTCTCATCCAGCCCGGCAGTCAGATGTACCGGCTCGTCCTCCGGCCGCAGGCTCATGCCCATGGCCAACCGCACCCGCTCGGAGGCAATGGCCCGCTCCCGCCAAATGCTCTCCCGGTACTGGGGCACGTCCCCCGGGGAGATCTTATAGGGGATCGCCTCAATATCATTGTTCAAGTTGGCGGACTCATAGGCCAACTTGGCGATCTCCGTAAACACTTGCTTTCTCAACCGCTTTACCGCAGTGTCTAACCCTCGAATCATCTACGTCTCCTCTCAACTCTTTTCAATTTATCCGTCCCTAGAATACGATACTTTCGGAATTTTCGCAAGGGCTTTACACAGGTTTTACCAAACCTTTGCCGGAACGCCGGAAGGCGGAAGTTCCGCCTTATCCGGGCGCTGGTGCCAGGTCAGCCGCCTGCCCGGGATGGGGATGGGACAGAACCAGGGATTGGGGGGATCAGATCCCGGGGGTTCCGTTCTTCCTGGTGCGGCTTCGCTTTTACCAC
>CAZDOQ010000007.1:41520-44296 GCA_964507035.1 uncultured Lachnospiraceae bacterium
GGGGGATCAGATCCCGGGGGTTCCGTTCTTCCTGGTGCGGCTTCGCTTTTACCACTCGGATCTGGAATTTCCACCGCAGCTGACGGTGCTGTCTGACGAAAACACCCTGGATTTTCTCCACGATGAGACCACCAACTATGTGCGCATCTGCCCGCTCCAGACCATTCTGCAAAAAATGGAGGCGGTTCCCTCTCCGTAAGGGGGACCGCCTCCTGCCGTTTCATGCTCTCTGTTTCTTTCTTGACGCGTGTGCTCCGCTGCTCCCTATCTCTTGGCGGGACTGAGTTTCATGGGCCAGGCGCTCTGGTCCGTGTGCAGCAGCTCATGGGCCTTGCGGGACATGGGCTTCTCCAGATAGTCCTCATACAGCTTTATGATGGCCGGATTCTCATGGGAGAAACGAACGGTGCTCTTAGCGTCCAGTTCATAGAGATACTCGCTGCGCGTCTCCGCCAGTTCCTGACCATCATGGATAGGCTGGCCGCCGCCGCCCACACAGCCGCCGGGACATGCCATGATCTCCACAAAGTCATACCGGACCTCCCCCCGGCGCAGGGCCTCCATCAGCTTTCTGGCGTTCCGAAGTCCGCTGACCGCCGCCACTTTCACCTTACTCCCGGCCATGTTGAACTCGCTTTCCCGCCATTCCTGGGGAGAGCGGATGGCCTGGAAGGAATCCGGCGCCGGATTTTTGCCGGAGATCAGATAGTAGGCGGAACGCAGGGCTGCCTCCATGACGCCGCCGGTGCTGCCGAAGATCACGCCGGCGCCGCTGCTGATCCCTAATGGGCGGTCAAACTCTTCCTCCTCCAGCGTGTCCGCCATGATCCGGTCCGCCCGGATCATCCGGGCCAACTCCCGGGTGGTCAACACGCAGTCCACGTCCTGACCGGCTCCGGCATCCCGCATTACCGGGATCTCCGCCTCGTACTTTTTGGCCACGCAGGGCATAATGGACACGCTGTAGATCTGGCTGGGATCCACGTTTAACAACTTGGCATAGTAGGTTTTTGCCACCGCTCCAAACATCTGCTGGGGAGATTTGGCGGTGGACAGCCGGGACGCCATATCCGGGTACTGGGTCTTGATAAACCGGACCCAGCCGGGACAGCAAGAGGTGAACATGGGCTTTCCGGACTCCCGGATCTCCTCAAACCGGGAGAGGAACTCGCTTCCCTCCTCCATGATGGTCAAATCCGCGGAGAAGCTGGTGTCAAACACATAGTCGAAGCCCAGACGGCGCAGAACCGCCACCAGACGGCCCACCGTGGCCTTCTCCCGGGGAATGCCCAGGCTCTCAGCCCAGGATGTCCGCACCGCCGGAGCCACCTGGACCACCGTGATCTTCTTTGGATCTGCCATGGCATCCAACACCTGGTACCAATCCTCCCGGCCCCGGAGCGCCGCCACCGGACAGTGGGTAATGCATTGACCGCAGAGGGTACAGTTAGAATCCTCAATCTTGCGCACGTTGGTCACGCCGATGGTGGTGCGGCCTCCGGTGTTGACCACATCCCACACGTTCATCCCCTGGACCTTGTCGCAGATCTGGAGGCAACGCATACAGCGGATACATTTCTGAGCCTTCCGGATCAGAGGGAATTGCTCCGGCCAGGGCTCCGGCGCCCAGTCGTCCGGGAAGGGATTGGAGACAATCCCCATATCGTTGGAGATCTGCTGCAGGTTACAGTTTCCGCTCCGCTCGCAGATGGCGCAACGGCTGTCATGTTGGGACAAGAGCAGCTGCAAGTTGGTCCGCCGCACGGAGCGGACCCT
Source organism: uncultured Lachnospiraceae bacterium (assembly GCA_964507035.1). Taxonomy (GTDB): domain Bacteria; phylum Bacillota; class Clostridia; order Lachnospirales; family Lachnospiraceae; genus Pseudolachnospira. Next base: position 43,297 of record CAZDOQ010000007.1, read on the forward strand.
GGGGCTGTTGGTATAGATCTCCATCCCCTCCTGGGCCACTGTGTTGCAGGAAGTGATCAGTTTTTCCTTTCCGACCATCTCCACCACGCAGACCCGGCAGGCTGCAATCTCGTTGATTTCCTTCAGATAGCAGAGGCTGGGAATCCGGATTCCCGCAGAGGCGGCTGCCTCCAGCACCGTGGTCCCTTCCGGAACCGTCACCTTCTTATCGTCAATCTTCAAAGTTACCATCTGGAATTCCGACCCCCTTTCAAGATTCCATAGCCAAAGTGGTCGCACCGCAGGCAACGGCTGGCCTCCTGGGCCGCCTCCTCGTCTGTCATGCCGATCTCAATGTGCTCAAAATTTCCTTTCCGCTCGCCGGACTCCCGCTCTCTCAGGTTCACCCGGCCGCAAGGTTTCTTGTCCGCCAGATTGGCCTCCGGGATCTCCACGTCGCAGCTGATGTTGTGGTGGAATCCTAGATACTCGTCTATATTGGCCGCCGCCACTTTTCCGGCGGCAATGGCCCGGATCACCGTGGCCGGGCCGGTAACACAGTCTCCGCCCACGAACACGCCGGGGATGTCTCCCTCCAGACTGTCGTCCACCGTCTGGAGAACGCCCCATTTAACCTCCAGGCCGAACTCCTCAAAGTGAGCGGTCTCGATGCCCTGGCCGATGGCGGTGATCACCACGTCGCAGGGAATCCGCACCGGATCCTCAGAGGCGTTCACCGGCCGGGGACGCCCCTGGGCGTCCATGGGACCGCAAATTTGGGGCTGAACCCACACGGCCTGGACGTTTCCTGCCTCGTCGGTCTCAATCCGCAGCGGGGCGTTTAAGGTGATCAACTCTGCTCCCTCGGCAATAGCGCCTTCCACTTCCTCCGGCATGGCCGTCATGTCATTCCGGCGGCGCCGGTAGGCCACCATCACCTTGGCGGCGCCCAGGCGGATGGCGGTTCGGGTGCAGTCCATGGCCACGTTGCCGCCGCCCACAATGACCACCCGCTTGCCGG
>CAZDOQ010000008.1:0-4619 GCA_964507035.1 uncultured Lachnospiraceae bacterium
CTCACATCCTCCGGAAAACGCCGCAGCACAGCTTTTCCCCCCACATCTCCTGTAAGAGCCAGCAACTCTTCCCGGTACTTCCGGGAAAAAATGTTGGGGTTTCCGGTCCTGTCCCCACACCGGAGCGCTGCAATCCCCTTGCCGCTCCACTGGTAGTGCTCCACCAGCCGCGACAGGGTGGCTAGCCTCAGATACGGCTGGTCGCAGACCCCGAACAGATAAGCCTCCGCCTCCCCAGCAGCTTGGATTCCCAAGTGGATGGAAGAAGAGATGCCCCGCTCCGGCTCCGGATTTCTCACTACCGTGAACCCCTGCTCCTCTGCCTCCCGGGCCACCTCCTCATACTGGGTGACCAAAATTTTCCGGTCCGCCTCCAGCTTCTGGCACTTTTCCAGCATGCGCCGGTACATGGGTTCCCCGTCCACCGGGTACAACAGCTTGTTGCCCCCAAAACGGACGCTGTTTCCAGCCGCCAGCAAAATCACCGCCAGGGAGTCCTGGAGATGGGAGAAGGCAGCGGTGACGCCCTGCTTTCGGAACGCAGCCGCCAGTTCCTGGGCATGGGACCACTGTTCTGGCCCGTCCACCTGGTTCACCAACACCCGGAATGGTACCCGCACGTCCTTTCCCAGCCCCTGGGGAGAACAGGCCAGCCGGACCACATCCTCCGGGGTGATCCGGTACCCTTCCTCCGCTCCCAGCAGCGCCCGGACCCGCTCCGGCCGATGGCAGATCTCCTCCACGGTCTGGCCAATGCCAGAGCAGCCCGCCACAGCCACCACGGCGCTGCAGCCCTCCGGGATCACCGGCTCCCACTCCGCCGGCGCCTTCAGGGGCCGCATTTTAGCCCCGTCCGCCTCCACAACCACCACATCTGCAATCTCTTGCAGGAATTTCAGGGCATCTTCCTCCACTCCAGCTATCTTCCAAGGATTTCTCTGATCTTCTCCACCCACCAGAATAGCTTTCTCTCGATCCAGGATTCCCTGGATCTCCTGCCGGAACACCCCCACGGTCATGGGAAAGTCCCCCCGTTGGACCATATGGGTGGTGGTGGTCAAAACCACCTTTTTCCCCAGCATCCGGCATTCCTCCGCCAGTCGGAACAAAAAGCTGGTCTTGCCGCCGCCTCCTACCACCGCAATCATCTGCTTTTCAGAAAGATCCAGGGACAGCGCCTCTGAGAGAAGTTCCCGCTGTTGCAGATTCCCATCCCAAACTCTCATTCTTACCTCCGCTCCTCCTGGAAAAGGCTGTGGAGAATCACCTCCAGCACGCTGCCGGCAATGCACCGGGCCTTGTCCGAGATAGTAAAGCAGTTCTTCCGCTCCGAGCTGCGGGGGTCAATATCTGCAATCTTCAGCCCTTTCTGCACCGGGAAGCCGTCCCGGATCAACCCCCGAAGCACGCCGGTGAGGCTGGCGGGAACCGGCACCTCCCCAATCTTTGCCAGAGGCTGCCCCTCCTGGACCCAGTCTCCAATCTCCGTCAGGTTGTGGAGAATGCCAGTGGCCGGCGCGTGGATCACCCGCTCCGCCCCGTACCCGGCAATGATCCCGGGAACGCCGGTGTCAGGCATGGCGGTTCCCTCTGACAGGATCCGGCCCAGGTCGTGACCCCGCATGGTCTCCACCACAAAGTCCACATCCTCCCCTGCGGTAAAGCCCGGCCCCAGGGCAATGGTCAACGGCGCCATATCCCGGCGGGTCCCCAGGTTCTTCTTGGCCAAAATGGCGTCCACCATGGCATAGGGGCCGAAAGCCTCCGCGAACTGGGCCTCCTCGTCCACCAAAAGCGGCACTTCCCCGGCCTGCCAAACGCCCTCTGCCTCCGCCAACTCCCAGATCCTGCGGCAGGTGACGCCCTCCACCTCCGATGTGCCTTCATACACTGCTTCGCTGAACGCCACTTTTCTCCGGATGGCCGTGGGAGCCTTGCACTCCAAAATCAACACCCGAAAGCCGCTGCGGTGCAGCCGGTGAATGGTGCCTGTGGCAATATCGCCGCCGCCCCGCACCAAAATTTTTTCTCTCATGTTCCCGCTCCTCTACTCCACAATAATTTTTTTCCCGCCTGTCTGGATCGCCCCCACAATACCACAGGGAAAGCCCAACTCTTCGATCTCCCTCAGGGCCCTAGGCGCGTCCTCCGGATGCACCGCCGCCAGCAGGCCGCCGTTGGTCTGGGGGTCAAACAGGATCTCCTCCAAGGCAAAATCCTTCCGGCGAAACTCCACCAAATCCCCCACAAAGTTCCGGTTCCGCTGGCCCGCCGCAGTCAGGTAAAACTCATCCGCATAGCTTCTGGCCTCCGGAATATACGGAACTGCGTCTCCCTGGACCACCGCCGTGAAGCCCCCAGCGATCATCTCGGACAAATGCCCCAGAAAACTGAAGCCGGTCACGTCCGTACAGCCGTGGACCCGATACTTGCGCAGGATCTCCGAGGAATACCGGTTCAGACAGGTCATGGAAGCTTCCGCCCGCTTCACCGCCTCCGGGGAGGCCTCATGAATCCGGTTGGCAGAGTTAACGATCCCCACGCCCAGAGGCTTGGTGAGAATCAGCAGATCCCCGGCTTCACAGGTATTGTTCCTCAGGATCCGGTCCGGATGAATGATGCCGGTGACCGCCAGGCCGTACTTGACATCCACATCCATAATGGAATGGCCGCCGGAGAGAACGCCGCCGGCCTCCCGGACCTTGTCGCTGCCTCCCAGCAAAATCTCACCTAGAATATTCAGATCTCCCTGCTCCGGGAAACAGACAATGTTCAGGGCGTTTTTTACCGTGCCTCCCATGGCGTACACGTCGCTCAAGGCGTTGGCCGCCGCAATCTGGCCAAAGGTTCTGGGATCCTCCACCATAGGCGGAAAGAAATCCAGGGTCTGGACAATGGCCAGGTTCTCCGTGAGCCGGTAGACCGCCGCGTCATCGCTCCCGTCAAAGCCCACCAGAAGGTTTTCATCCTCCGGCTTGGGCAGCTTCTCCAACACCCGCCGCAGGGCCGCAGGCCCCAACTTGGCGGTGCATCCGCCGCCCTTACAGAACACAAACTCCTGATTTTCCTCCATTGATACCGCTCCTTTCCACGCCATCCCATTACACTCGGAGGGTGTTTTCCGCTATTTTTTTCAACAGACACCGAAGGGACAAAAATGCCCCTTACAAATCCTCTGCAAACATTTCCGCAAACAACTCATCCGCCTGCCGGCACATTTGATCCCGAAACGCCTCGTACCGTTCCAGGAACCGACGTCCCTCCTGAGTCAACTGGGAGCCGCCGCCGTGTACGCCGCCGATGGTCCTCTCCAAAAAAGAAATTCCCAGCAGGCGCTCCGCATTGCGCAGAATCTTCCAGGCTTTGCTATAGGACAACTCCATGGTCTTGGCCGCCTGATTCAGAGAGCCGGTGCTCTCCACCAGCCGGAGCAGCTGGGCGATTCCCGGTCCAAATGCTTTCTCTCCGTTGTTATCTGTCAATCGAATGGAAAGTTTTACCTTCATGCGAATCCTCTCGTCTCCTCTCTTTGCCTTGCTTTCTGTCGTATCCAGTGACCCGCACCGCCTTCGTCTTGTTATCTGTCCCTGGACGGAAGCCGCCGGACCAGCAGTCCTCCGGCCACCCCCACCAGAATCCCGGCTCCCAGGCCGGAGGCAAGAAGGAAGGGAAGGTAGTAAGCCAAGGCTACATTTTCCAGTACCGCCATAGCCACCAGGACCTGGCCAATATTGTGGGCCACGCCTCCCAGGACGCTGACCCCCACCACGCTGAACCGGCCGGTTTTCTTTCCGGCGATCATGGCCAAAAAACTCAAGATGCCGCCGGCCAAACTGTAGAGCATACCGAATAGGCTGCCAAAGGTGAAGGCCACCAGCACAATCCGCACCACATTGAGCACCAGCGCGTCCCGGTTCCCCATCCGGTACAGAGCCGTCAGCACCACCACATTGGTCAGCCCCAGTTTCATGCCCGGTACCACAAAGAAAGCCGGAATCTGCGCTTCCACATAGCTGAGCACCAGGGCCAGCGCCGTCAGCAGGCCGTACAGCGCTACTTTTTTTCCTCTCATGCTGTCACCTCTATCCGGCTACGCCGTCTACCGGCGCATCCTCCCCGTCTTCCACCGTCACCACCACCCGGTTGGGAAGACAAACAATGGTCTGGCCGCTGTACCGAATGGTTCCCTGATGCACGCAGAGCTGGTCCGGACAGCTGGCCTCAGACACCGTGGCAGCGCCGTCCTGAATCACCAGGAGATTGGTTCCCCCGTTCCAGCCCTGAAGCACCACCGAAAGATCCTCCGAAAGGGGATAGGAGGCCGTCTCCTGGCCGTTCACATCCACCACCACCCGGGCTCCTTCCTGCCGGTTCCCGTACAAGAGACCCAAAGAAGCCGCCGCCAACAGCGCTACTCCCCCTATGAGAATCCAATCGCCTTTCTTCATCCGCCTGCTCCGCCCTTCCTGCTCTTCCTTCTTCCCATTCCGTACCAGTATGGTTTTGCCCCCGTGCGCACGGTCCCACACGGCCGCTGTTCAGGGCTCTCACAGTACATCATAACCGGCGGGACCGATTTTGGCAAGATACCCCTCTTCTTTTCTGTTTTTTTCACGTTT
>CAZDOQ010000008.1:4719-24175 GCA_964507035.1 uncultured Lachnospiraceae bacterium
ACTAGAAGACAGCACGTGATGATATGACGATGACTTTGACAGAATAGATCCTGACCATTGCCATGGTAGTCCTGGGCACCGTGATCTCCCGTTTCCTCCCGTTTCTGCTCTTTCTCGCCGGGCGGTCCATCCCCCCGGTACATCCGGTATCTGGGGAAGGTGCTGCCAGAGGCGGTCTTTGGCATTAAAGGGTCTCCAGGAGCGCGGGAATCTCCCCTAGGGAGCGGACCGCATGGTCCGGAACCGGCCCGGGAGCCTCCGTCGCTCCGGTTTCCGCCCCAGCCTCCGGGTGGAACCAGATAGTTCGGATCCCGGCGTTCTTTCCGCCCTGGATATCCGAGGAGAGGCTGTCCCCCACAATCACCGTCTCCTCCGGAGTAAAATCCGGAATCACGGAAAAGCAGAGGTCAAAAAATTCTTTCTGAGGCTTGTCAAAACCGATGGCTTCGGAGATGAAATAGCCTTGGAAAAAGACTCCCAGCCCGACGTTTCGGAGTCTTTTTTGCTGTACCTGGGCGGTTCCGTTGGTGACGGCGTACAGGCGGTACCGGGGGACCAGGGCCTGCAGCAATGCTTCCGCCCCTTCCACCAAAAAGAGTCCGTCCGCCAGATGCCCCTCATACCGCCTGGCGGCGTCCTCCGCCGGATGCGCCACTCCCAGTTCCTGGAACAAAAGACGGTACCTGCGCACCTTCACCTGATCCCGGGTCAGCCTTCCCAACTCCAGCAGCTTCCACTGGGCCAGGTTCAGTTCACTGTACCGCCCCATAATCTTCTCTGTGGGTTCGATCCCCAACTCCCGCAAAGTGAGCGCCAAGGCCCACCGTTCCGCCCGGTTGAAATCCAGCAAAGTATTGTCCAAGTCAAATAAAACGGTGCGAATCACAGCCTGTTCTCCTTTCCACTGTTAGGAACGTTTGCTGCCATTATAACAGGAAACTTTTTTCTCTTCCACTCAAAATGATATGTCGAGGACTTTTGAATCAAATTCACAAAAAAGAAACAATCCTTCGGCTTGTACCGGCCCCTGAAAATAATTCCAACAGTTCCCGTTGATTTTTCGTTTTTTCTGCGTACAATAGAAGTAGGGAGATCCCTACTTTCCATATTTTAGGAAGGTGGTGTAAAATCATGGCAGCAAATGCGTTTGTGGACAATGCCAAAGTCATGGCAAAGGGATAAATCACAATCCCAAAGGATATCCGTGATGTGCTTGGCGTGGGTTCCCTTCCCGACCTATTTTGCGGGCAGTCATTGACGCGAAAGCCGACGTGCTACTGACCGGCGATAAGGATTTCTTGGAGTCTGGCGTAAAAATCCGGCGATTATGACACCGGCAGAGTTTTTGGAGATCCGACTTACACAAAGCAGTCAGGCATAAAATCATATTGGACTGGCTGCACGGAATGGACCTGCGCATTGGGCGGGGCAAAAAACCGAGGAATTTCACCGGAATCGGGAGGTTCGGCTTTATGAGCAATTATCGCTTAGAAATCCAATATGACGGCACCCGCTATGCCGGCTGGCAGCGGCAATCCGGGGCCACCCCCACCATCCAGGGAAAGATTGAGAGCGTTCTCAGCCGCATGGCCGGAGAACCGGTGGAGATCCAGGGAGCGGGCCGTACAGACGCAGGGGTCCACGCCCTGGGGCAGGTGGCCAACGTGCGGTTAGATACCGGTCGCTCCCCGGAGGAAATCCGGGCCTATTTGAACGCCTATCTGCCGGAGGATATCGGTATTGTATCCGTCACCCCTGCCTCGGACCGGTTCCACAGCCGCCTCAACGCCACCGGCAAAGTCTACTGCTACCGGCTGGCCACGGACCCGGCCCGCCATGTGCTGGAGCGCAAGTACATGACCCCGTGGACAGATCCTCTGGATATGACCGCTATCCATCGAGCCGCCGGATTGCTCCTGGGTTCCCATGACTTCCAGAGTTTCTGCGCCCGGAAGAGCAAAAAGTCCACAGTCCGCCGTCTGGATGCCATTGAGGTTGCAAAATCTCCCGGGGAACTGCGGCTCACGTTCCGGGGCAACGGTTTTTTGTATCAGATGGTGCGGATTCTCACCGGCACTCTGCTGGAAGTGGGGAGCGGCCAAAGGACACCGGAGGAAATCCCCGGGATTTTGGAGGCCCGGGAACGCAAATATGCCGGCGCCACCGCGCCGGCACAAGGTCTCACTCTGGTACAGGTACTTTATTCCTGACATGCCGGTTAGCATAACAGAATACCGGAAAACTCTTTTATCCTTGAAAGCCCTTCATTCCAAAACAGTGGTCCAAGGGACCGCTGCCCTTTCCCAGACTCAGCCCGGCGCCCAGGGCCGCAGACACAAAAGCCTTGGCCCGGACCACGCTGTCCGCCAGGGAAAGGCCGTCTGCCAGGCCGCAGGCAATAGCGGAGGAGAGGGTGCAGCCGGTGCCGTGGGTGTTGGAACTTTCAATCCGTTTTCCATAGAACCAGGTGCCCTTCCCGCCCTGCATCAGCAGATCGTTGGCATCGTTTAAGTGATGGCCGCCCTTGGCCAGCACGGCGGCGCCGTAATTTTTCCCTATAGCCTCTGCCGCCCGCTCCATATCCTCCGGGGTGACAATGGTCATGCCGCTTAACACCTCCGCCTCCGGAATGTTGGGTGTGATCACCTCAGCCAGTGGCAGGAACCGGCGGACCAGGCAGTCTGCGGCGTCCTCTGCCAGCAGGCGGCTGCCGCTGGTGGAAACCATCACCGGATCCACCACCACGTGTTTCGCGCCGTATTGGCCCAGCTTGTCCGCAATCACCTCAATCAGCGGCACGCTGGACACCATGCCGATCTTCACCGCATCCGGCACAATATCCGTGAAAATGCAGTCCAGCTGCTGGGCCACAAACTCCGGCGCGGCCTCCCGAATTCCATAGACGCCTGTGGTATTCTGGGCTGTCAGCGCCGTAATCACGCTCATGCCATACATGCCGTAGGCGGTCATGGTCTTTAAATCCGCCTGAATCCCCGCGCCGCCGCTGCAGTCGGAACCGGCAATGGTCAGTATCTTTTTTCTCTCACTCATAAAATATCCTCTCTTATCTCTCCATAGCCTTCCGGGCCCAGTCCGAATCCTGCAAAATGGCCCGGCCCACTCCGATCAGATCCGCCTTTCCCGCCTGGAGCAGGGCTTCCGCCGTCTCCGGCTCCCGGATGCCGCCGGTGCAGATCACCGGCACCTGAGCCACCTGTTTGATGGCTTCTGTGAGACTGCTGAAATACCCGGGCTCCGTGTTCTCCGGGTTGATGTACCCGCAGAATCCCCCGGAAATATCCAATAGGTCCACCCCGGCCTCCTCCAGCCTTTGGCAGGCATATAGGCTGTCCGAAAGGGTGACGCCCCTTTCCATAAAGTCGCAGGCCCCCAGCCGCACCGCCACCGGGTAGTCCGCCCCCACGGTCTCCCGGACCGCCTGGAAGATTTCCAGCAGGAGCCTTGTCCTTCCCTCCAGGGTCTCTCCGGTGTAGGCATCCCGCCGCTTGTTGGTCAGCGGGGAAAAGAACTGGCTCAGCAGGTAGCCGTGGGCCGAATGGATCTCCACCCCGTCATATCCGGCCTTCTGGGCCCTTCCGGCAGCGGCGGCAAAGCATTGAATGAGCCGCCGGATGTCCGCTGGCGTCATCTCCCGGGGCAGCCCTTCCGCCAAGTCCTTGCCGGGAGCGGGAACCGGACTGGCACTAATTCTCTCATACCGGACCATCGCTTTTTTCACCGCGCCTCCCGCATGGTTGATCTGGGCAAAAATAGGGGTATCATGTTGGTGAACCCCATCCACCAGCCGTTTCAACCCTTCCACATCCTCATCCCGGGATAGGGAAATCTGCCGCTCTCTGGCTCTCCCCTCCAGGCTCACAAAGCTGTGTTCCGCCATCACCAGCCCCAGATACCCGCCCCGGGATTTTTCCTGATAGTAGGCGCAGAGGGCCTTGGTCACGGTGCCGTCTTCCTCCGCCTTGGCCGTGGCCATGGGCGGCATCACCAGCCGGTTTTTCAGGGTCAGAGAACCTACCTGGATGGGGCTGTCTAACATACGCATGGTTTCCTCCTTCCGCGCTTTTGTGAAAGCCGGAGTTTTCACAAAAGTTCCAAATCGAACAGGGAGATCTGGTTGGTCATGGGAATATCTCCCAATAGTCCCAGCTCTGCCATGGTATCCGCCAGGGTCTTGCTGACTTTGGTCCGCTGGCAGAAGTCCTCCCGGGACAGAAACCGGCCTTTTTTCGCCTCCTCCATGACGGCCTCGGCGGCCTTCTCTCCCATCCCTTCTATGCTGTTTAAGGACGGCATGATCTTTCCGTCTATCACCTGGAAGTGGGTGGCGTGGGCCCGGTAGATGTCCAGGGGCATAAACTCATAGCCCCGGGCGTACATCTCCTGGACGATCCGCATATCACGCAGGGTGACTTTTTCTTTGTCCGTCAGGTTATCCCCGTTCTGCTTGTACAGTTTCAGGTGCATCTCCAGGTTGTCCCGGCCCCGGCACATCAGCTCATAGTTGAAGCCGGTGGCCCGGATGCCAAAGAAGGCGGCGTAATACTCCAGAGGATGATACACCTTACAGTAGGCAATGCGCCAGGCCATCATCACGTAGGCCGCCGCATGGGCCTTGGGGAACATGTATTTAATCTTCTTACAGGAGTCAATGTACCAGTCCGGCACATTGGCGTCCCGCATGGCCTGCTCGTACTCCGGGGTCAGACCCTTGCCTTTCCGAACCTTTTCCATGATGTTGAAGGAAAGGCTCTTGTCCATACCCATGGAGATCAGGTACAGCATAATGTCATCCCGGGTACAGATGGCGGTCTGGAGGGTGGCCTTGCCGGAGAGGATCAAATCCTGGGCGTTGCCCAGCCACACGTCTGTGCCGTGGGCCAGCCCGGCAATCCGCACCAGGTCCGCAAAGCACTTGGGCTGGGCGTCTATGAGCATCTGCATGGCAAAGTCCGTGCCAAACTCCGGAATGCCCAGGGCCCCCAGCCTGCATCCGTCAATGTCCTCCGGGGGAATGCCCAGGGCCGAGGTGTCTTTAAACAGGGACATGACCTTGGGGTCGTCCAGAGGAATGTTCCGGGCGTCTATGCCGATCAGATCCTCCAGCCGCCGGATCATGGTGGGATCATCGTGTCCCAGAATGTCCAGCTTCAGCAGGTTCTGGTCAATGGAGTGGTAGTCAAAGTGGGTGGTCACCGTGTTGGTGGTCATGTCGTTGGCCGGATGCTGGATGGGGGTGAAAGAGTAAATATTCTCCCCTTTGGGCATGACCACAATCCCCCCCGGGTGCTGGCCGGTGCTCCGGCGGACGCCCACGCACCCGGCCGCAATCCGCTCGATCTCGCACCGGCGCTTGACAATATTTTTCTCCTCATAATACTTCATCACAAAGCCGTAGGCCGTCTTCTCCGCCAAGGTGCCGATGGTGCCAGCCCGGAAGGTGTGGCCCTTGCCAAAGAGCACCTCCGTGTAGTCGTGGGCGTGGCTCTGATACTCGCCGGAGAAGTTCAGATCGATATCCGGCTCCTTGTCCCCCTTAAATCCCAGGAAGGTCTCAAAGGGAATATCAAAGCCGTCCTTTTTCATGAGTGTGCCGCACTTGGGGCAGGCTTTATCCGGCATATCACATCCGGCGCTGCCAGCGTAAGCCTTCACCTCCGGGGAGTCGAAGTCGCTATAGTGGCAATGGGAGCACACGTAGTGGGGCGGCAGGGGATTCACCTCCGTGATATCCGACATGGTGGCTGCCAGAGAGGAACCCACGGAGCCTCGGGACCCTACCAGGTAGCCCTCGTCGGTGGACTTTTTCACCAACCGCTGGGCAATGATGTACATCACCGCATAGCCGTTGCCGATGATGGAATTCAGTTCCTTCTCCAGCCGCTCCTCCACAATTTGGGGCAGCGGATCCCCATAGATGCTCTTGGCTTTTTGGCAGCACATGTTCCGCAGTTCCTCCTCGGAGCCCTCAATCACCGGCGGGCACTTGTCCAGCCGCACCGGCAGGATCTTCTCACAGGAGTCGGCCACCCGGTTGGTGTTGGTGATCACCACTTCCTCCGCTTTTTCCCGGCCCAGGTACTCAAATTCCTGGAGCATTTCCTCGGTGGTCCGGAAAAACAGAGGCGGCTGCAGATCCGCATCTGCAAAGCCCTTGCCCTTCATGAGAATCCGCCGGTACACCTCATCCTCTGGGTTTAAAAAGTGGGAGTCACAGGTAGCCACCACCGGCTTGCCCAGCCGGTCTCCCAGATCCACCACTTTCCGGTTCAAGTCCTGCAGGTCCTGGACGCTCTGAATTTCCGGAAACTTCTCATCCCGGATCAGAAATTCATTGTTCCCCACCGGCTGGATCTCCAGATAGTCGTAATACTTGGCGATCTCCAGCAACTCCTCATCCGGTTTTTTCTCCAAGATGGCCCGGAACAGTTCCCCGGCCTCACAGGCGGAGCCCAGGATCACCCCCTCCCGGCACTCGTTCAGAAGGCTTCTGGGAATTCGGGGCCGCCGGTGAAAATATTTCAGATGGGACTCAGAAACCATCCGGTACAGATTGATCCGGCCCACGTCGTTCTGGGCGATGAGAATAATGTGGTAGGTCCGGGCTTTTTTGATATCCTCCTCCGTATCCCCGGGCTGATCGTCCGCCAGATAGCCCTCGCAGCCGTAGAGGATCTTGATATCCAGCTTTTCCGCCGCGTGCATGGCTTCCGGAAACGCCTGGACCACCCCGTGATCCGTGATGGCAATGGCCTTCTGGCCCCAGGCCGCCGCCCGCTTCACCAGCGCCGCCGCGTCGGACACCGCGTCCATGTCGCTCATCTTGGTGTGGCAGTGGAGCTCCACCCGTTTCACCGGAGCCTTGTCCTGGCGGGCGCCGCTCTCGTGCTCCATCTTTTTGATGCCTGCAACCGAGGCAATGGTCAGTTCCTTATCAAACTTGTCCAGCACCGTGCGGCCTTTCACCGCCACCCACTGGCCATTTTTTACCAGGGACAGCAGGCCGTCTTTCTCCTCCGGCTGGCAGAAAATCTTGACTACAATAGAGTCGTGGTGATCCGTGACCACAAAGGTAATGATCCAGTTGCCGGTCTTGATCACCCGGGTGTCCACCCGGATGATCTCTCCCTGGATGATCACATCTCCCATCTCCTCCGTAATCTGGTCGATGGAGACGGGTTCTCCCTCAAAGTCCCGGCCATAGCCCTCGGACTCCTCCAACTGCCTGGCCCGGGGCGCCCGGCGGTATTCCTGCTTCCGCTGCTCCTTCACCGCCGCAGCTTCCTCCCCGGCTCTGGCCTCCCGTGCGTGTTCGCTGATCCGGACTGCCTCCGCCCGCATGGCTTCCTCCGCTTCCTGCTCCAGACTTCGAGCCCTGTGAATCACTTTGCCCAAATGACAGCGGACCTCCAGAGAAATCCCCAACCGCTCGTTAAAGATCTTCTCCAAAATCCGGCACAGTTCCTGGCTCCGGGAGTGGTTCACCAGGTTGTCCTCCGCCTCTAACATCATCACCTGAGGGTCCGGAAACCGGACTTTAGCGTTCCGAAACAGGTTATAATCCATCAGATGCCAGTTCTTCAACTCCAGGAGAATGCTGTCCCGGTACTGGGCCAGGGCATCCTCCGCGCTCATCTCCCCCAGTTCAAACCGCTCGTACACCTTCACCGTCACTTGCTTGTTGGCGAAGAACTGCTTCTTGATAGCCGCTTCCAATATATAGATATCTCGCTTGGAGATCAGTTCCCGGCTCTCCAGATAGATCCGGATCATGCTCCGGTCCCGGGGCATGGTTACCCGGGTCACCATCACCCGGTCCAACTGCCGCATCAGAGAATCCGCCGTCTGCAGATTGGGGAGAACATCCCAAAATTTCTTATTCATCCGTTTCCTCCCAATGGGCGATCTCCCACTCCAGGGCCGCAAGCAGCTGCTCCTCCGGCACCTTCCGCAGGATTTCCCCCCTGCGGATCAGAAGGCCCTCTCCCTTTCCGCCGGCAATGCCCAGATCCGCCTCCCGGGCTTCCCCGGGTCCGTTGACCACGCAGCCCATCACCGCCACCCGCAGATTTTTGGGATACCGGGCCGCCATCTCCTCCACCCGGTTGGCCAGGTCAATGAGATCAATCTGGGTCCGACCGCAGGTGGGACAGGAGATGACCCGGTTCCCCTCCTGCCGCAGTCCCAAAGCCTGGAGGATCTTCTTGGCCGCAAAGATCTCCTCGCAGGGATCCCCGGTGAGGGAGACCCGGATGGTATCCCCAATGCCTCGGGAGAGAATGGCTCCCAGGCCCACCGCCGAAAGAATGGTGCCGCTGCGGACGGTCCCCGCTTCGGTGATGCCCACATGAAGCGGGTGTTCTGTCTGATCCACAATCAACTCATGGGCCCGGATGCACATGGGCACGTCCGAGGACTTGATGCTGATGACCAGATTGTCATACCCCATGTCCTCAATCAGATGCACCTTGTCCAGGGCACTCTCCACCAGCCCTTCGGCGGTGACCCCGCCGTTTTTTTCAAGAATTTCCTTTTCCAAGGAACCGCTGTTGACCCCCACCCGGATGGGAATGTTCCGCTCTCTGGCGCAGTCCACCACCGCCCGGACCCGGTCCTTGCCGCCAATGTTCCCCGGGTTGATCCGGATCTTGTCCGCCCCGTTCTCCATGGCCCCAATGGCCAGCCGGTAGTCAAAATGAATATCCGCCACCAGGGGAATGTGGATCCGTTTCCGGATCTCCCCAAAAGCCTTGGCCGCCTCCTGGGTAGGCACCGTGGACCGGACCACTTCACAGCCCGCCGCCTCCAGGGCCAAAATCTGGGCCACTGTGGCCTCCACATCCTCGGTCTTGGTATTGGTCATAGACTGGATGACAATGGGGGCATTCCCGCCCATGGGGACCTTGCCCACCCATACCTGTTTGGGTTTTCTTCTCATGCGTATCCGCCTCTCTCCCGGTTTTGGCTGTTCCCGCGCCTTTTCCCGACCGTCAGAACAGCCGCAGAATATCGTTATACAATACCACCACCATCAGCACCATCAGCAAGGCAAAGCCGATCATATGCACCATGCCTTCCTTGTCCGGGGGCACCGGTTTTCTCCGCACCGCCTCTATGAGCAGAAACACCAGGCGGCCGCCATCCAAAGCCGGAATGGGAAGCAGGTTGAACACACCCAGGTTGGCGCTTAAGAGGATGGACAGGTTCATTACATTCAAAAACACATACAAGGCCCCGTCCTGCCGGCTTTGCTCCACAGTGGTGTCAATGAGGGACACAATCCCCACCGGACCGGACATATCCTGAATGCCCGCCTGACCGGTGAACAGCATTCGCAGAGAACTGAAGCAGACGGAAATCCAGTACCGGACCTCCTGGAGGC
The DNA here is from genome assembly GCA_964507035.1 of uncultured Lachnospiraceae bacterium. Taxonomy (GTDB): domain Bacteria; phylum Bacillota; class Clostridia; order Lachnospirales; family Lachnospiraceae; genus Pseudolachnospira. The sequence goes on from CAZDOQ010000008.1 coordinate 14,120, forward strand.
CGCCTTTTAACACCCCCAGCACGCCCACCTTCTCCCGGGCCACGCTGGCCTCAAAGCCCAGGGTCACGCCCTGGTACAGTTCCGGGGTCAGGGTCACGGAAAACTGCTCTCCGTCCCGCTCCAGCACCAGTTCCAGGGAAGAACCGTCCAGAGGATGGGCATCCATATAGGCCGCCATCTCCTGACCCGTGGCCACCGAAGTGCCGTTGATGCTTACCACCACGTCCCCCACCTGGATCCCCGCCTCTTCCGCCGGGGAATTGGCAGACACTTCCGTGAAGGAGGCCGGTTCATCGCTTACCATGTAGCTGATGCCCATCCGGTAGACAGTGTAGTTGGGATCCAGAGTGACCGTGTGTTCCTGGCCGTCCCGCTGGTAGGTGATGGTGACTGGACTGCCGTCCAGGGGATGGTCCATAAGATACAGGTCGATATCCCGGCCAATGCCAATATGCTTGCCGTTGATCTCTGTGATCACATCCCCCACCTGCAGGCCTGCCTGCTCCCCTCCGTATCCTTCCTGGACGGAGGTGACCCGGGCCGGGTTGGCGCCGACGATGGCAATGAGGATCACCGATAGCAAAAAAGCGAAAATGAAGTTGAAGATGGGTCCGGCGGCCACCACCGCAAACCGGGCCCACACCGGCTTTTTGTTGAAGGCGGAGGGATCGTCGCTGTCCGCGTCCTCCCCCACCATCATGCAGGAACCGCCGAAGGGAATCCACTTTAAGGAATACCGGGTCTCCCCAATCCGGCGGCTGACAATCCGGGGACCCATGCCAAGGGAGAACTCCGTCACTCCGATCCCGGCCTTCTTGGCCACCAGAAAATGACCCAGCTCATGGGTGAAGATCAAAAAGCCAAATACAAGAAACGCAATGATGATACTCAAAGATTCTTACCTTTTCCCTTTCCGCTTTCCTCCAGGAATTCCCGGACCTCTCTCTCTGTCTCCAAAATCTGTTCCACGCTGGGGTGAGGAATCACCCGGTGAACGTTCATGGCTGCCTCAATGGATTCCTCAATCTCCAAAAAACTCAGTTTCCGGTCCAAAAACCGGGCCACCGCCCACTCGTTGGCGGCGTTGAATACCGTGGGCAGACTCCCGCCAATGGCTCCGGCCTGGCAGGCCAGTTCTAGCCCCCGGAAGGCGCCTAAATCCGGCTTTTCAAAGGTCAGCTGTCCCAGGGCGCCAAAATCCAGCCGCTCCCCGGCCAGGTACCGCCGCTCCGGATAGTACAGGGCGTATTGAATGGGCAAGCGCATATCCGGGGTTCCCAGCTGGGCCAGCACCGCCCCGTCCGAAAACTCCACCATGGAGTGGATGACGCTTTGGGGCTGCACCACCACTTCCACCTGGGAGAGGGGCACGCCAAAAAGCCAGCCCGCCTCCATGACCTCCAGGCCCTTGTTGACCATGGTGGCCGAGTCAATGGTGATCTTTCTGCCCATGGTCCAGTTGGGATGCTTTAAGGCGTCCTCCACCTGCACCGTGCGCAGCTGCTCCCTGGACCAACCCCGAAAAGGGCCGCCGGAGGCGGTGAGCAGGATCCGGCTCACCGGATTTGCCCTCTCTCCATGGAGCATCTGAAAGATAGCGCTGTGCTCGCTGTCCACCGGCAGGATTTGCACCTGTTTCTCCCTGGCCAGCGCTGTGATCAGATGGCCGGCGGTGACCAGGGTCTCCTTGTTGGCCAGGGCAATGTCCTTCCCAGCCTCCATGGCCGCTATAGTGGGACGGATGCCCACCATGCCCATCACCGCCGTCAGCACCAGATCCGCCGAGGGCTCCTGGGCCGCTTCCACCAGGCCGTCCATGCCGGACACCACCTGCACCGGTAGGTCCGCCACCCGCACCGCCAGATCCCGGGCCGCCTCTTCTTCAAACACACAGGCCACCCGGGGCGCAAACTCCCGGATCTGCTGCTCCAGCAGGGAAATGTTGGAGGAGGCAGCCAGCCCCGTCACCCGAAGGTCCCGGTTGGCCCGGACCACCTCCAGGGTCTGGGTGCCAATGGAACCGGTGGAACCCAGTATCACAATCTTCTTCATGTGTATTTCCTCCTACCTTATCCCAGCACCATGGTCAGCATGTAGATAATGGGCGCCGTGATAATTACGCTGTCAAACCGGTCCAAAATCCCACCGTGACCGGGGATCAGCTTTCCGTAGTCCTTCACGTCATAGTTCCGCTTGATGGCAGAAGCAGTCAGATCTCCGATCTGGGAGATCACCCCGCCCACAGCACTGAGGATGGCCACGCTGGCCACCGGATTTTCAAAGATGGTGATGTGCTCCCGGAACACCGCCGCGTAGATGACGCCGATGAGGGCCGCGCCCACCACGCCGCCGATGCCCCCTTCCACGGACTTTTTAGGACTCAGAATGGGAGCCATCTTGTGCTTCCCCATTAGTATGCCCACACAGTAGGCGCAGGTATCACAGCCCCAGGAACAGATGAAGATCAGCCAGACCAGAAAGGCGCCGCTCTCCTCCTGACGCACCAGGTAGATGAAGGAGATCATCATGGCCACATAGAACAGGCCAAAAAACGCGGCCAGCACCTGTTCCGCCCTGTATTTGGGAAAGGTCAGCACATACCCCGCCATCAGCACAATCAAAAAGCAGATGGCTCCGTGGAACACCAGTTCCTCCCGGCCCAGATACACCAGGGCGTAGTAACCGGCCACCGCCAAGTAGCCCACCGCTCCCAAGGCGGACCGGTGGAAGCCAAAGACCCGGTACAGTTCCATCATCCCAATCCAGGATATGACCAGAAGCCCGGCAAAAAGAACGTCTCCGCCCATGACTAGGAGGAAAATTGTTATGACCATCAGCAAAATGCTGCTGCGCAAGCGAACCCAAAACATAGCCTTCTCCTATCGGCCGCCGAACCGGCGTTCCCTCTGATTGTATGCCTCAATGGCCCGGATCAGGTCTTCCTTATGAAAGTCCGGCCAGTAAACATCGGTAAAGTACAACTCTGTGTACGCCATCTGCCAGATCAGATAGTTGGAGAGGCGCTGTTCTCCGCTGGTGCGGATCATCAGATCCGGGTCCGGGATCTCCGCCGTGTCCAAACTTTCCGCGAGGGTCTCCTCTGTGATAGACTCCGGATCTAGGGCCCCCTCCGCAGCCTTTTGGGCCAGTTTCCGGACGCCCCGGACAATCTCATCCCGTCCCCCGTAGTTCACGGCAATCACAAAAGTCATGCCGGTGTTGTCTTTGGTCTCCCGGACCAGGGTATCTATGCCGTCTATGATGTCGCTGTCAAACCGGCTCTCCTCCCCGATCATCTTCACCCGCACATTGTTGGCCATGGCCACCTTCAGCAGCTTTTTCATATAAAAACGGAACAGCTGCATGAGGGCGCTGACCTCGTCCGCTGATCGCTTCCAGTTTTCCGTGGAAAAGCCGTACACCGTCAGATAGCCAATACCAAGCCGGGCCGCATCCTCCACGATCTGCTCCAGATTTTCACAGCCGGCCTTATGCCCCAGTTTCCGGGGCAGCCCCCGCTGTTTGGCCCAGCGGCCGTTTCCGTCCAGAATAATTGCCACATGATTGGGAACCCGCAACTCCTCCATACCGGTTTCCTCCTGTTCTTTCCATTCAAGACTTTCCATTCGACAAAAAGGTCATTCCGAGGGCAGTCCCTGCCCGAAGGGATTCCCCTCCGCCTTCCGCTCGGAATGACTCTTTTCTCACACTTCCGGCATGGGCCGGCTCTCCTTAAACGGTCATGATCTCCTTGGTCTTGACCTCCACTTCTTTGTCCACCCTGCTGATGTACTTGTCTGTGACTTTCTGGATGTCCTCCGCGGAGGACTTCACGTCATCTTCCGTGAACTCTCCCGCCTTCTCCAGCTTCTTGATCTTGTCGTTGGCGTCCCGGCGGATGTTCCGGATGGCCACCTTGGCAGCCTCGCCCTTTTTCTTGATATCCTTGGACAACTCTTTCCGGCGGTCCTCCGTCAGTTCCGGAAAGATCAGGCGGATCACAGAGCCATCGTTGTTGGGGTTGATGCCCAGGTCAGACATGTTGATGGCCTTCTCAATGGCCTTGATCAGGGATTTATCCCAAGGCTGAATCTGCAGAATTCTGGCCTCCGGCACCGTGATGCTGGCCACCTGGGGAAGCGGAGTGGGCGCTCCGTAGTATTCCACCGTCAGCTTGTTCAAAATAGCCGGATTGGCCCGGCCAGCCCGGATGGTGGAGAATTCCTCCAGCAGATTGTCCAGCGTCTTTTCCATTTTCTCTTCATAAACCTGCAATTTATCGTCCATGCTGTTCCTCCTTAAACGGTTACACGGGTACCGGTGATCTGTCCCATCATTGCCTGATAAATGCTGTCCGCTCCCTCCAGACCGAACACCGCCATGGGCATCCGGTTTTCCAGGCAGAGGATGGACGCCGCCAGGTCAATGACCTGCAACTTCTGCTCCACCACTTCCTCTATGGTGATGGTATCGTACTTTTGAGCCTGGGGATTCAGCTTGGGGTCGCTGTCGTACACCCCGTCCACCGCCTTAGCCAGCAAGATCTCATCCGCCTGCAACTCCACCGCCCGGAGCACCACCCCGGTGTCTGTGGAAAAGTACGGATGGCCGGTTCCTCCGGCAAAAAACACCACCTTGCCTGCCTGCAGCGCTTCCTCCGCTTTCTCCTTGGAGAAGAGTTTTACAATGCCGCCCACCTCAAAAGCGCAGAACACCTCTGTGGGAATGCCCAGATACTGGAACAGGGACGACACATACACGCAATTCATAACTGTGGCCAACATGCCGATCTGGTCCGCTTTCACCCGGTCAATGGCGTTGCTGCTGCGGCCTCTCCAGAAATTGCCGCCGCCGATGACAATAGACACCTGAATGCCGGCTTCCACCGAACGCTTTACCTGACCGGCCACCTGTCGGACAGTCTCCTCGTCAAAGCCGGTTTTCTTGTCCCCGGCCAGAGCCTCCCCGCTGAGTTTCAGCAGAACTCTTCTCTGTTTTTCCATGGAATTTCTCCCTCAACCGTATCATTATGGCCGCAGATAAACTCCGCTGCCATCTTGTTCAGTTTACCATAAATGGGGCGGATACACAAGAGTTTCCCTGCGGGAATTTCCTAGGACCGCAGCGCCTCCCGCATCCGCGAAAGGAACTCATAGGGCACTTCCAGATTCCCGTAGCCACTGCCCAACTCCAGCCCTTTTTTTAGGGCGCCGTGAAAATCGCTGCCGCCGGAACGCAGGCAGCCAAACTCCCGGGCAATGGCTTCGGTCTGCTGCCGCCACCAATCGTCAAACTCACAGTAGCGGGTTTCCAGTCCGTCCGCTCCCTGGGACAAGATCTCCCGGCAGAGCCGCAGGCTTTCCTGGGCATCCCCGCGGCAGATCTGGTGGGGGTGAGCCACAAACACCAGGCCCCCTGCCTCATGGATCCGGCGGATGGCCTCCTCCGGCGGCGGCGTTTTCCGCTTCACATATCCCACGGTTCCCCGGCTCAGGTACTCCTGAATGGCCGTCTTCACATCCGGAGCGTATCCCCGCTCCACCAGCAGTCCGCCGATATGGCCCCGGGTCAGCACCACCCCCTCCCCAAAGGCTTTCAGATCCTCCCGGGAGATGGCAAATCCCGCTTTCTCCAGCTTTTCCACGGACCGGAAGTTCCGCTCCTCTCGGTCCCGGCGCATCTGTTCCAGACTGGCCTGAAGGGTAGAACAGCCTGGCCGCAGAAACAAGCCCACCATATGCACCTCATGATCCTCCAGGCAGGTGGAAAATTCAATGCCCGGGATCACCTGGATCCCCTGACGGGCTCCCTCGGAGAGCGCCGCCGCCAGCCCGGCGGTGGTATCATGGTCCGTCACCGCCACCGCCGCCAGCCCCTTTTTTTTTGCCAGCCGCACCAGTTCCTTCGGGGAAAGGCTCCCGTCCGAGCAGCAGGTGTGGGCGTGCAGGTCTACCGGACGTTTTTGTTCACTCATGCTTTCACTTCCTCTCTTACCGGCGTCCTCAGTATACACCATTTCCAGATTTTCGTCCAGCCAGCTTGTGCTTTTGGGGGCCGAAGGCTATAATTAAAACCAAGGACGCCTGCAGGCTTCCGCAGAACGGGAACCGGAACGGTTCTACCATGGGATTGGAAAGGGACCGCGGAAAACGCCTCCCTTTCTCACAGCTGGTTCCGGTCTCCCCACTCGCACATGCCGTCCAGGATGGGGATCAGGGATTTTCCCCGCTCTGTGAGACTGTACTCCACCTTGGGAGGAATCTGGGGATACTCCTCCCGGTGGACCAGCTGGTCCGCCTCCAATTCTTTTAAAGTGGAGCTAAGGGTCTTGTAGGAAATATCCCCTATATAGCGTTTCATCTCATTGAACCGGACTACCCCAAACTCCATGAGAGTATAGAGAATGGTCATTTTGTACTTCCCATTGATCAAAGAAAGGGTGTAGCTGAAGCCAGTGGTGCTCAGGCGTTCCTTGGAAATACAGCGTTGTCCCATATGTCTCTCTCCTTTCTGCCGCTTGCCGCGCATCTGAAGCCTCCGGTTCTCTACCTCCGGAGGCGTTTCCGGCAGGTCTCTGCGCTTTCCGTTCTACTTAAAACAAGCATTATACTTTAGTTAAAGTAAGTATCTGTATTGAATACAAGTACCATACTTTCATGTGCGTACTTGTTTTTTTGTCCGCATCCGTTATGCTTATCCTATAACATCCTGCGGGAAAGGTCAAGGTTTTGCTGCCGCTCCCGCCGCCAAAAAGAATGGGAGGTATTGTACCATGGGAAAGAAGATTGTGATTTTAAACGGAAGTCCCCGGAAAAACGGAAACACCGCTGCTCTGGTCAAGGCATTTACCCGGGGAGCGGAAAGCGCTGGCCACACGGTGACCGAGTTTTTCCTGGACCAGATGGACATCCACGGCTGCAAAGGCTGCAACGGCGGCCACAACGACCTGGAATGTCCCTGCGTCCAGAAGGATGATATGGCCCAGATCTACCCGGCAGTAAAGGAAAGCCCTGTGGTGGTGCTGGCTTCCCCCCTGTACTACTGGAATTTGAGCGGCCAGCTGCGCACCACCGTGGACCGGCTGTATGCCCTGGAGGAGGGCGGAGACAATCTGCTTCGGGGAAACAACCGGTCCGGCGCCCTGCTGATGGCAGCGGCGGGCAGCGATTTTGGTGATGTGCTCCTCTACTACGACCACCTGATGGAGCACCTGCGCTGGAACAACCTGGGACACGTGCTGGCCGGGGGCAACTGGAATCCCGGAGACATTGCCGGGAAAGAGGAGTTGCAAAAGGCTTTTGAGATGGGGAAAAATCTGGAATGATCTAATCCTCTATTTTTCCCGGTTTCCGTTCACCTTTTCTCACTGGTTTTCGGTCAAATTATTGGCAGGCTTCTGCGCCTTTGCTAAAATGAATGACAGAGGGCAGAGAGTTTCTGTGTGGTGAGAAAATTCTCTGTTGTAGAGAAGGCGAAAACACAGGTGGGAATGGCTATGAATGGAACCGGGAAACCAAAAGCCTCCAGAATCTGAGAACTTTTTTCTCTTGCCATGGAAAAGTCCATGGGATATACTGAGGAAAACAAAAGAAAGAGGTCATACGGATGAAAATGACAGACCCGGAACGAGTCGCCAAAGACCGGGAGGCCCTATACATTGGAAACCTAAACACCGTGGAGACAGACCTGCATCTGCCGCATTTGGGCCTTTACGGCTCAAAGATCTCCTGGGAATCCCACCACACCGCCTTCCTCTCCCACGAGGGCAAGGTAACCCGCCCGGCCCACGGCATGGGGAACCGTTCCGTCCAGCTCACCGCCCGGCTCCGGTACGGCGCGGCGGAGGCGGTGCGGGAGTTTACCGTGCGGATTTTGGAGGCGGAAAATACGCTGCGGGTCAAAAAGGTCTGGCCGGTATGGGCCAAAGGAACCCTGGGTCGGCCTTTCTGCCCGCCCGGAGCCGCCATTGTGGAAACGGCAGAGGGGGACCGGATCTCCCACCCGGTGACCTGGGAAGGCCCGGAAAGCTGGATTCCAGAGGCGGCCAGTGTCTGGGAGAAGACGGGGCGCCTTACCGGCACCTCCGTGCCGGTGAGGCTGTTTTTGGCTGTGGGGGAGCGGGAAGATGTGCCCCGGCAGACACCGCCGGCAGCCCTTCAGGATTTCCGGCATGCCTCCGTCCGGCTTGGCAGCGGAACCGTCTTTCACCAGACCCGGGAAAACATGCGGGACTATCTAAAACAGACCGACCCGGATTCCCTGCTCTATGTGTTCCGCCAGGCGGCAGAACTTCCGGTCCGGAACGCCCGTCCCCTGGACGGCTGGGATGCCCCGGACAGCCTGCTTCGGGGCCACACCACCGGCCACTTTCTCTCCGCCCTAGCCCTCTGCTTCCATTCCTGCCCGGAGGAAGCCATCCGGCAGAAAGCGGCCTATCTGGTGCAGGGACTCCAGGAATGCCAGGAAGCCTTTTCTCAGAAGGAGGGCTTTCACCCGGGCTTTCTCAGCGGCTATTCGGAGGAGCAGTTTGACCTGCTGGAAGAGTACCGGACCTACCCGGAGATCTGGGCGCCCTACTATACCCTCCACAAACTTTTGGCGGGACTTTTGGACTGCTACGTGCTTCTCCAGGATGAGACGGCCCGAAAGATTGCCGAAGATTTGGGGGACTGGGTCTGCCGCCGCCTGGGACGGCTCTCCCCTGCGCAGCGGACCCGCATGTGGTCCCTGTACATTGCCGGAGAGTACGGGGGCATGAATGAGGTGATGGCCCGGCTGTACCAGCTGACCGGAAAGCAGGAATATTTGGACTGTGCCAAATGGTTTGACAACCACCGGCTCCTCTATCCTTTGGAGCAGAGGGTGGATGCCCTGAGCGGAATGCACGCCAACCAGCATATTCCTCAGATGCTGGGAGTCCTGGAGATCTTCCGGGCCACCGGGGAAGAACCGTATTACCAGGCGGCCGCCCAGTTCTGGGAATTTGTCACCGGCAGCCGCTGCTATGCGCCGGGGGGAACCGGAGAAGGAGAGATGTTCCGGCAAAAGGGACGCCTGGGGGCGCTTTTGACCCGTCACACCCAGGAGACCTGCGCCTCCTACAATCTGCTGAAGCTGACCCGGGAGCTGTACCGGTTCCGGCCGGATCCCCGGTATATGGACTACTATGAGCGGACCCTTTTCAACCACATTTTGGCGGCGCCGGAACGGGCTGCCACCGGGGAGACCACCTACTTCTTTCCCCTCGCTCCCGGCTCCCGCCGCCAGTTTGAACGGGAGAACAGCTGCTGCCACGGCACCGGCCTGGAGAGCCCTTTCCGGTTCCGGGAGGCCCTGTACTTCCGGCAGGGGGACACTCTCTACCTGCCCCTCCTGATCCCTTCGGTGTTGGAGGCGCCGGAGGAGAATCTTTTGATCCGCCTGGAACAGGACTCCGAGACCCCAGAACACCTAACCCTTTTCCTCCAGGGATGGTTTCGGACCGTTTTGCTGCGCCGTCCCTGCTGGTGCCGGGAGGATGCTAAAATCCAGATGATCCAAGGAAATGTGCAGGCCGGGCCTCTGCCAACCGAAAAGAACGGCTATTACCGGCTGGAAGGGGACTTTTCCCAGGGATGCCTCCTGGAACTTTACCTTCCTTTCCATCTGACCCTGCGGCGGTCCCCCGACCGGCCGGAGTTGGCAGCGATTCAGGCCGGGCCTCATATTCTGGCCGCCCTGTCCGGACAGACGGATTTTCTGGAGTTGCCGCTGCAAGAGGACCGGTTGGAGGAGCAGTTGATCCGGCAGCCGAAAAGCCTAGACTACCGGTCCGGCAGTCTTCTCTTTCGCCCTCTCTGCCAGATCGGGCAGGAAGCCTACCATGTATATATAAAAATACCGTCTTAACGCCATGAGGAAAGGCCGGGCGCTTTGGTTCAAATCCCTCGGCCTTCCATCCGGTAACACTTATCCCGCCACATTTTTCCAATCTGCTGCCGCTAGGCCGCCGTCCCCGCCAGTTCCTGGTATGGGCTCAGGCGCTCTTCAGCTGGGCCTCGCATTCCCGGCGCAGCC
>CAZDOQ010000008.1:24275-42202 GCA_964507035.1 uncultured Lachnospiraceae bacterium
GGCTGCACCTACCGGCTCTCCTTGCCATCTTCCGGAAACCGGTATTCCCGCAGAATGCAAGTCCGGGTCCCATAGAGCCGGGACATCAGAGAAGCCGGACTGTCCGGCAGCAGCACCGGCTCCTTCCCTCCTTCCAAAACGGGGATTCCCTCCTGAAACCGCCGGACCCGCCGGGCCTCCGCCTCCGCTTCCGGGAAGGGGGAGGACATCAGAACCGATTCTAGAGCCTCCTCAAACTGCCGCTCCGGCACCTGGCGGGTAAAAGAGCCAATGTGAAGGATGGGCACGGTAGGCGCATTCTTTTGCCGGAGATTCCGGTAGATAGGATGTTTTTTCAAAGCGCTTTTCAATTCTTCCGGGGAGGAGAAGGTGATGGCTGCCTCCCGGTTTTCCGTCAGCTCCATTTCCTGGTAGCGTAGCAGCATCATCTGGATCTGGTCCGCCAGAGGAGAGTATCCAATGGAAGCGTGATGGAGGCTGTCCCAGAAAGCCCGGTCCGTAAAATACAGAAACTCCGTTTTGCCGCAGTGCTTGTCCACGTACTGGAGAAGTCCCTCCGGAGAGGGGTACTCGCTGGTATTTTTGCGGATGAACACTTCGGTAAGGGCCCGGGCCATAAACTCCAGGATCGCCACATGCCGGTTGAAAAACACCTGTGTGTAAGAGTAATAGCGGTTCATCAAAAACTGGTCCGCTATGGAGATCCCTTTGGGATGCACCCCTATGATCTCCGAACCATGGTACGGAATCCGGGCTAGGTTCCGCAAAAAAAGCCCCAGTTCAAAGCTTCCGTAGCTGGTGCCGGAAAAGGTGGCGTCCCGGAGCAGGTAGTCGATCCGATCCGCGTCCAGTTCCGAGTGGATCAGCTGTACCAGACCAGAGATCTCCGGATTCCGGTCCACATTGCCGGTGATGATATCACAGATATTGTCGATCTGAATCAACCGGGACCCGCCGCAGTGCTTGTCAATGATCCGGGCGATATCCGCATCGCTGCGGATCAGCCGCTCCGTCAGCTGCTCATGATGGAAGGGATTGGCGGCGTTGGTCATGTAATCCATCTTCTCTTCTCCCAGGCCCTCCAACTCTGCCAGCACCCGCTTTCGCTGATTTTCCGTCACCGCGTCTGCGTTTTCCGGCAGTTTCTTGTAGGCCTGTTCTCCCACATGGGACAGGGGATAGTGGCCCAGGTCGTGGAGCAGTCCGGCCAGACGGACCAGCTGCCGTTCCTCGTCCGAATACCGCAGTTGCACCGCCATCTGGTCCGCTATGTGCATGACCCCCAGGGAATGGATAAAACGGGTGTGCTCCGCCCCCGGAAACACCCAGTTGGTCAGACTCAGCTGTTTGATGCTCTGAAGGCGCTTGAATATGGGAAGCTCCAGCAGTTCCTTTTCCACGGCGGTAAACTCAATAAAGCCATGGACATTGTCCAGTATTTTGTCAGTCAGTTCTATCCGATACGGCATATCTCCTCCCGGCAGGGTCCGCCTGCCTCCGCTCTCCCGTTCCCTTGCGATCCGATTCGTTTTCCATCCGGCGCCGCATCAACAGAAAGGGAGTATTCGCGAAACCACCTCCGCGATACTCCCTCTTTCCAGGACTTGATGCGCCGGTGTGTTTCCATTCCGGCTTACCGGCCCTCCACTTACCGGGCCACCACCTTCACCTTGGCCGGATGTCCTTCTTCCAGTTCCACACTGAAGGAAAGCTTACCGCTCCGGTTGGTCTCCATCAGCCCCACCTGTTCTTCGTTCACATAGATCCCGTAGTTGGTGGATTCCGCCAGTTCCAGGGTGATCTGTATATCCTGGTTGCTCTCCACCTGAAAGCTGACCCCATTTTCCTTCTCAAGGAAATGGTTCACCGCACTCCCCGGCACCGACTCATACACAAACAGGCCGTTTCTCTCCAGCTTGGTGATCTCATAAAAGGTCTTGACCTTGTAGATATCTCCGCCGTGCTCAAAGTCCTCCAGCTTTCCCTTCTGAGACCGGGTGTAATCGCCAAAGCTGATGGTCCCATCACTTTCGCCACGCAGCAATTCCGCCACCACCGACATGGTATTTCCTCCTTCATTCGACGGTTTTCCCGCACCGTACTTGGTATTCTCATTATAAACGATGCCGTTTTTTTCAGCAATCTTTTACGTCAAAAAATAATTGATTTTTTAAATTTCGCACCTGCACCCGAGACCCTGCCGGAATCTGCCCGGACAGGATCTCCTCCGCCAGCTTGTCTTCCAATTCCCGTTGCAGGGTCCGGCGAAGAGGACGGGCCCCGTACTTGGCGTCGTATCCCTTGTCAATGAGCCATTCCTGGGCCTTGGGGGTGACCTGAAGAGAAATGCCCTGGCTCTGCTCCATCCGGTCCTTCAGATCCCGGAGCAGAATCCGCAAAATTTCCTGCATATGTCCCTTGGACAGGGCATGGAACACCAGGATCTCATCGATCCGGTTCAGGAACTCCGGTTTGAAAATATGCCGGACTTCCTCCATCACACCGGCCTTCATCCGCTGATAGTCCGCCTGCTCATCGGACTGAACCACAAATCCCAGGTTTTTGGGAGCCAAAATCCGCTGGGCGCCGGCATTGGAAGTCATGATCAGAACGGTATTCTTAAAATCCACCTTCCGCCCCTGGGCGTCTGTGATATGGCCGTCATCCAGCACCTGCAGCAGAATATGGAACACATCCGGATGGGCTTTTTCAATCTCGTCAAAGAGGATCACCGAATAGGGATTCCGGCGCACCTTTTCGCTGAGCTGTCCTCCCTCCTCATAGCCTACATAGCCCGGCGGAGAGCCGATGAGTTTGGAGACGCTGTGCTTTTCCATGTATTCGGACATGTCCACCCGGATCATGGCCTCCTTCCGGCCGAACATGGCTTCCGCCAGGGCCTTGGACAGTTCTGTTTTTCCCACGCCGGTGGGGCCCAAAAACAGAAAAGAGCCAATGGGGCGTTTTGGATCCTTCAAGCCCACCCGGCTGCGCCGGACTGCTTTGGCCACTGCGGACACCGCTTCCTCCTGCCCCACCACCCGTTTGTGCAGGGTCTTTTCCAGCCGTTGCAGCCGGACCGCTTCCCCCTCGGTCAGCTGCTTCACCGGAATGCCGGTCCACTCTGCGGCCACATCCGCCACGCTCTCCTCCGTCACCCGAGGCAGCTTCTGCTTCATCCGGCGGTGGGCCAGTCGGTCCTGCCGCTGATCCAGCGCCTCACTCTCTTTCCGAATCCGGGAGGCTTCTGCAAAGTCTCCCCGGCGGATGGCCTGCTCCAGTTCCTCCTCTATCTTCTCCCGCTCTTGCTCCAGCCGCCCTGCAGCGGGAGTCTCCCGCCGCTGTCCCAGCCGCACTTTTGAGGCCGCTTCATCCATCAGATCCAAGGCCTTGTCCGGCAAAAACCGATCGTGAATATAACGAGCGGACAGCTTCACCGCCGTTTCCAGCGCATCCTGGGTGATCTCCACCTGATGATGCCGCTCATAATAGCCCCGTAGTCCCTGAAGGATTTCCACCGCCTCCTCCTCCGAGGGCTCCTCCACCACAATGGGCTGGAACCGTCTCTCCAGAGCCGCATCCTTCTCAATGTGCTTCCGGTACTCGTCCAGGGTGGTGGCTCCAATGAGCTGGATCTCCCCCCGGGAGAGAGCCGGTTTTAAAATATTGGCAGCATCCAGAGCTCCCTCGGCGCCTCCGGCGCCGATGAGGGTATGGATCTCATCCAAAAACAGCAAAATGCGAGGATCTCCTGCCGCCTCCTGGATCACCCGTTTGATCCGCTCTTCAAATTCTCCCCGGTACTTGGAACCTGCCACCATCCCGGAAAGATCCAACGAGAGAATCCGCTTTTCCTGCATGATCTCCGGCACCTGTCCGGCGGCAATCCGCAGAGCCAAACTTTCCACAATGGCGGTCTTGCCCACCCCCGGCTCACCAATGAGGCAGGGATTGTTTTTGGTCCGCCGGCTTAAAATCTGCATCAGCCGCTGCAGCTCTTTTTCCCGGCCGATCACCGGGTCCAGCTGCCCTTCCGCAGCCAGCGCCGTCAAATCCCGGCTGTACCGGTTCAAAGTGGGAGTCCCCTGCGCCGGCTGTCCGTTTTCTTCCAGGTCTTCCTGGTAGAACCGGCCTTCCCGGCCCATGGCGCTGAGCAGATCCACCAGCAGGCGGCTGGTGCTCACATCCAGCGTCCGTAGCAGGCGCAGAGCCACACAGCCGCGGCGCCGGAGCAGCGCCATAAGCAAATGCTCGGTGCCAATCTGTTCCTGATAGCCCCGCCGGGCTTCCTGAAGGCTCAGTTCCAACACCTCCCGGGCCCGGGGCGTCAGCTCCGGTTTCCCCTGCCCTTCCTCTGTCTCTTGGGGTACTGCCAAACGCTGCAGCAGATCCAGGACCTTCTGCTCCGTCACCTCCTGGGATTCCAGCAGCCGGGCCGGAAGGCACTCAGTCTTCAAAAGCCCCAGGAGCAGGTGACCCGTTCCCACGTACAAGTGCTCTAAGGCGTCTGCCGCAGCAGACGCCTCCTTCAGCACTTGTTCACTTTGCACTGTAAAGGGATATTCCCAAATGGACATAAACAAGATTCTCCTGACAATTGATTATGCCTGCGTAATCCCGTACTGACTGCACAGACGGTTAAACTCCGCCGAGTAGATAAAGCCATCCAAAAGTTCCCTCCGGGAGTGTCCCTGCCGCAAATAAGTGAGCCAGCTGGAATATCCTGGTTCTTCCGGCTCACGGCCCAAAATGGTCCGGTAGGCTCTCCTCACAAACTCCTCGTCCGAAAGATTCTGGCGGTTGAGTTCATTGCTCTCAAAGAAACCGTAGACAAGGGTGCGCCCTGTGGTCGTTTGGTTGAGTAGGCGCCTCACCCAATCGCCCCGTTCCGACTCTGTGCCGGACCGCTGTAAGCAGTTGGTGTACATACGAGTGACAAAAGCCGTCACGCTGGGGTTTTGGTCCAAAATGTTTCCAGACTGGTAGGACCCCTGTTCCACTCCAAACTGGGAACACAGCCGGTTAAAGGCAGTGGAGTTGGCAAAGCCAGCATACACGAACTCTCTGGTGACTCCCATTTCCAGATATTCTACCCAAAACGCCACCTCGTCAGAGCGGGGCGTCCGGTCAAACAATGCTTCATAGAGCATGGTGACATATGAAGTGTTGGATGTATTCTTCCTCTTATACTCAGCGCTGAACACAAAGCCAGCCGCCACCTGGGACGCAGTCATCTGACGGCTCGTTAGGTAGTTATACCAGTTCTGCGTCTCTGAGAGCACTGGCGTCCGGCCCAAAACCCCCGTGTAAAGCCGGTTGATAAACTGCCTCACCGGATCGGTGGGATCGGTGTCATCCGTCGGCATGGCGCAGGCCGAAGAAGGCATATCGCTATATACCGGGATATAGAATACCAGCGATCCCTTCCGCAAATCTTCCGAGTAGGCCTTGCTGAGGGTTCTTCCCTCCGCATCCGCCATCTGAATATTGGTGGCATACTGGTGGTCATAATCTCCCTCCAGCACGTCGAACCGCTTCAGATACAAGGTGTTTTGTCCTTGCTCCACATACTCGGCAAAATACTGGGCGCCACCCAGGATCGCTTTCTCCCGGGTATTCCAAGGCCGTCCCCAGCTGGTGCTGCCGCTTCCGCCGCCCCCGGCAATCCAGAGGCCTCTCTTGTAGGCGGCGTCAAAGGTGCTGTTCGTGAAAGCGCCAATGTTAAAGTAATTGTACAGGTTTTCGTATCCGGACACCGTCCCGCTGATGGTCTGCTGCTCCGCTCCGTTTGTCCCCAACTCCTGAATGATGCTGGCCACCAGCGCCAGGGGATTGTATCCTGCAGCTATTCCCGCCTGCAGGATCACCTGGGGATAGTTGATGGTATCGCCATTGGCATGGGTATAGGTATCGGCGAGCCAGGTAGCCCCGCTGCTGGTCGCCATCTGGCTGATGGCCGATTCAGTGGTATTGGTATCCCCCAGGTCCAGGAACTGGAAGATGCTGCTCTCATCCAGGAAATTCCGGGGGTCCAGGTAATAGGCCACAATCTCGTCCGAGGCCACCACCCAGGAATCCCCGTCCCAGCCGGTGATCCACTCCCCGGTGGTCCAGTCGAACGCACCTGTCTCCGTGGATTTCCAGGAAGCAATGCTGTTCTTGTCCACCAAACTCACCGCCTGGGTGGAGCCGCTGCTGGTAGGGCCATTGGGATTAAACCAGGTCTCCGCCTCCAACGCGTCGCTCCAGCTGCCGGCATCCTGCTTCACAAACACCCAGTTGGGGTATAGGGCGTGGAGGATCCGTAGCTTTTCCTTGTAGCTCTCCGGGAAGCCCTGTTCTGTCAGATACGCCTCAAAGTCCGCGTCCTGTCCCACTTCCAAGGTGACCAGCTGGATATATTTGCTGCTCACATAACCCTGTTTTCCATTATAAGTGATCAAAAACCAAACGGTGCCGTCGCCGTCCTGGCCATCTCCCAAAATGGTCATGGTTGTGCCGGAGGGAATGATCCCGATGGAAGCATAGCTGGTTCCCGGGCCGTACCGGTAATTGAGGTTAGCGGTGGTGGTGCCCCGGCGCACTGAGGCGTATAGAGTGAAGGAGTACAGAGACTGCTCCGGATCCTGGATCTCCCCTCTCTCCACCGCTTCCTCAATCAAGACCTCATACTCTTCCGGCTGGATCTCGGTCTCCTCCTGCACAGATGTCTCCGTCGCCTGAATGCTTTCCTCCGCTGCGGTACTCTCTGCCGCAGCGGTACTTTCTGCTGTGGCGCTCTCTGCCGCTGCCGTACTCTCCGCTGCCGCAGTGCTTTCTGCTGCCGTACTTTCCTCCGCAGTGGTTTCCTCAGCTGTAAGCGTCTCCGCAGCCGCCGGCACTGCCGGTCCCACCAGAACCGCGCACATGACAAATGCCAGTGCCAGGCTCTGCACCCGGAGCCAGATTTTCCTCTTCTCTTTCTTCTTTCTCATGCTCCTCCTCCTAACATATGGCGCTCTGTTGTCCTTCCACAACCTGGCAGGGCCCAACCGTCCGCCGCCTCCGGTCCGCCGTTCTTTTCCGGCATCTGCGGAGGGTCCTTTGCGTTCCTCCGCCGGGAAGGCGGGGGACCCCTTGACGCAAAAAACTCCCATATGGCAGAACGCCGTCATCCAGCAGTTCCGTACTTTTTTAGTATAAAGGGCGGACCCCTTTCGTGTCAACTGGGAATCCGCCTCTTTTGTGGATTTTTTTACCTTAAATGTCTCTGATCTGACAGATTTTCTTGAATTTTACTGAATTTTCCGCACCCGGTACACCCCGTCGATGGAAGCCAGTTTCTCCAGCATTTCCTCCGGTACGTCGCACTCTGCGTCTAACAGAGAGTAGGCGTACTCGCCCCGGCTCTTGTCGCTCATGTTGGCAATATTGATGCCGTCTCCGGAGAGAACCGCCGTGATCTGGCTGATCATATTGGGAATGTTCTGGTGGAAGATGGCCAGCCGCGCTGCCGTCCGCAGGGGGCCCAGGTCCACCCGGGGGAAGTTCACCGAATTCAGAATATTCCCCTCCTCCAGATATCTCCGCAGCTCCTTGGCCGCCATCATCGCGCAGTTTTCCTCGGCCTCCTCGGTGGAAGCCCCCAGATGAGGCGTAACGATGGCGTTTTTCATATGAACGCTCACCTGGTTAGGAAAATCGCTGACATAGTGGCGCACCTTTCCGCTCTCCAGCGCCGCCGCCATGGCTTCCTCGTCCACCAGCAGATCCCGGGCAAAGTTCAAAACCACCACCCCCTCTTTCATCTTGCTGATGGCATCCGCACTGATCATGCCGTTGGTGGCCGGCATGGAGGGCACATGGATGGTGATGTAATCGCTCTCCATCAGCAGGGTGTCCAGGTCGTTGACCTTCCGCACATGGTGATCCAGATTCCAGGCTCCCTCCACCGAGAGATACGGGTCAAATCCCAGCACCTTCATCCCCAGGCTTCTGGCCGCGTTGGCCACCAGGGCGCCAATAGCCCCCAGGCCGATGACGCCCAGGGTCTTTCCACCGATCTCCGTACCGGCAAAATTCTTTTTGCTCTTCTCCGCATCCTTGGTGATGTTGGCATCTCCGGCGTTTTCCTGCACCCACTGGATGCCGCCGCTGATATCCCGAGCCGCCAGCAGCATACCGGCCAGCACCAACTCCTTCACCCCGTTGGCGTTGGCGCCGGGGGTGTTGAACACCACAATGCCCCGCTTGGCGCACTCCTCCAGGGGAATATTGTTGACGCCGGCTCCGGCTCTGGCAATGGCCATCAGCTTCTCCGGCAGTTCCACCTCATAGAGGGAAGCGCTGCGCACCAGCACCGCGTCCGCATTCGCCAGCTGGTCCGTCAGCTGATACCCCTCCCCCAGCTGGTCAATGCCAGCCTGGGCGATGACGTTCATGCAATGTACCTGATACAATGTTTTTTCCTCCCCTTACTGATGCTTCTTCTCAAAATCCGCCATAAACTCTACCAAAGCCTTTACCCCTTCCATGGGCATGGCGTTGTAGATGCTGGCCCGCATGCCGCCCACGGTCCGGTGGCCCTTCAGGTTCTCAAAGCCCGTCGCCTGGGCCTCTTTGACAAACTGGGCATCCAATTCCTTATCCCCGGTGACAAAGGGCACGTTCATCAGGGACCGGTCCTCCTTGACCACAGTGCCGTGGAACAGCTGGCTCTGGTCCAGATAATCGTAGAGGACGGCCGCCTTCTTTTCATTGCGTTCCTTCATGGCCGCCAGGCCGCCCTGCTTTTTCAGCCATTTGAACACCTTTCCGCAGATGTAGATGGCATAGCAGTTGGGCGTGTTGTACAGGGACCCTGCGTCCGCCTGGGTCTTGTACTGGAGCATGGTGGGAACCCCCGGCAACTCTTCCTTGGGGATCAGATCCTCCCGGATGATGGCCACCACCAGGCCCGCCGGTCCCACATTTTTCTGGACGCCGCCCCAGATCATACCGTATTTCTCCACCTCCACCGGCTCGGACAGGAAGCAGGAAGACTGATCGGCCACCAGCACTTTGCCTTTGGTGTTGGGGAGCTGATGGAACTTGGTGCCGTAAATGGTATTGTTTTCACAGATGTACACATAATCCGCATTCTCCCGCACCGGCAGGTCGGAGCAGTCGGGAATGTAGGAGAAAGTCTTATCTTCGCTGCTGGCAATGGCCTTCACATCCCCGAACTTCTGGGCTTCCTTGAAGGCCTTCCGAGACCACTGTCCCGTGATGATATAGTCCGCCGCGCCGTGGGGCATCAGGTTCAGCGGGACCATGGCAAACTGAAGGGTCCCGCCGCCCTGCAGAAACAGAACCTTGTAGTTTTTCGGAATCCCCATCAGTTCCCGGATGTCCACCTCCGCCTCATCCAAAATGTCTGTGAACATTTTGGAACGGTGGCTCATCTCCATCACAGACATACCGCAGCCCCGATAGTCCAACATTTCATCCGCCGCTTCCTGCAAGACCTCCTCCGGCAAGACCGCCGGTCCTGCGGAAAAATTGTACACTCTACTCATTTTATTTTTCCTCCAAATCTTCTTCGCTGAACGCTTCTTCAATATTGCCGCCTGGCGCCACCATGGGGAACACCTTGTCATCGTTGTGGATGACGCACTCCACCACCACCGGCTGGTTCAGGCCAATGGCCTCCCGGAACACTGGCTCTACCTCCTCCGGTTTGGTGATCCGGTAGCCCTTGGCGCCCATGGCCTCCGCCACCTTCACAAAATCTACCTTATCTTCCACAATGGTCTGGGAATATCGCTTGCCGTAGAACAGGGTCTGCCACTGGCGGACCATTCCCAGCACGTGATTGTTGAGAATCACCGTGACAATGGGCAGATCGTTCCGGGTGATGGTGGCCAGTTCGTTCATGTTCATCCGGAAACAGCCGTCCCCGGTCACATTAACCACCAGCGCCTCCGGCCGGCCAAACTTGGCGCCGATGGAAGCGCCCACGCCGTAGCCCATGGCGCCAAGGCCGCCGGAACTTAAAAAGGTCCGGGGCTTCCGGAAGGTATAAAACTGGGCGGTCCACATCTGGTGCTGTCCTACATCCGTGGTGATGATGGCATGCCCCTGGGTGATTTCCGAAAGGTTCCGGATCACATAGGGTCCGGTGAGAACCTGATCCGGACAGGCCAGAGGATACTTTCCCTTCAACTCCCGGATCTTGGCTTTCCATTCCGGATGGCTCTGCTGCCCCAGGCGCTGGTTGAGTTTTTTGAGAATCAGTTTCAGATCCCCTATGACGGACGCATCCACATGCACGTTTTTGTTGACCTCCGTCTCATCCACATCCAGGTGCAAAATCCGGGCCTTTCTGGCAAAACTCTTCGGATCCCCGGTACAGCGGTCGCTGAACCGGACACCCACGCCAATGAGCAGGTCGCAGGCTGTCACTCCCAAATTGGAGGTCTTGGTGCCGTGCATGCCCAGCATGCCGGTGTAAGCCTCATCTGTCTGGTCAAAGGCCCCCTGAGCCATCAGGGTGCAGGTCACCGGCGCATCCAGCCGGTGCGCTAGTTCCGTTAACTCCTCTGAAGCCCCTGAGGCAATGACGCCGCCGCCTGCAAACACAAAAGGCCGCTCCGCCGACTCCAGCATCTCCAGGGCCTGATCCAGATCCTCCTGGCGTATGGTATGGCTCTGGCGCCGGATGGGTTCCGGTTCCTCCGGATAAAACTCCGTCACCGCCGCCGTCACATCCTTGGTCACGTCCAAAAGCACCGGCCCCGGCCGGCCGGTCTGAGCCAGGCGGAACGCTTTGCGGATGGCGGGAGCCAGCTCCCGCACATCCTTAATAATGGTGCTGTATTTGGTGATGGGCATGGTCACCCCTGCAATGTCAACCTCCTGGAAGGAGTCTTTGCCCAGGGCGCTCACCGCCACATTGCCGGTGATGGCCACCACCGGAATGGAATCCATGTAGGCGGTGGCAATGCCGGTGACCAGGTTGGTGGCTCCCGGGCCGGAGGTGGCAAAGCACACCCCTACCTGCCCGGTGGCCCGGGCATAGCCGTCCGCCGCATGGGCCGCCCCCTGCTCATGAGAGGTGAGCACGTGGTGGATCCGGTCGGAGTACTGATAGAGCGCGTCGTATATATTTAACACGGAGCCTCCCGGATAGCCAAAGATGGTATCCACCCCCTGTTCCAGAAGGCATTCCATGATAATCTGAGATCCTGTCAACCGCATGCCATCAGTTCTCCTTTATCTCCAGAATTGCGCCCCGGTTGCCGGAGGTCACCATCTTCTCATAGCGGGCCAGATAGCCGGCGGTCACTTTTGGCTCTCTGGGCTGCCATTTGGCCTTCCGGGCCGCCATCTCCTCGTCGGAGATCTTCACGTTCAGGGTGCAGGCGTCGATATCAATCTGAATGATATCCCCTTCCTCCACCAGGGCAATGGGTCCGCCCACCGCTGCCTCCGGGGAGACATGGCCAATGGAAGCCCCCCGGGAAGCGCCGCTGAACCGGCCGTCGGTGATCAGCGCCACTCTGGAACCCAGACCCATGCCGGCAATGGCCGATGTGGGATTCAGCATCTCCCGCATGCCTGGGCCGCCTTTGGGACCCTCGTACCGGATTACTACCACGTCCCCCGGCACAATCTTACCGCCTTTGATGGCGGCAATGGCGTCCTCCTCGCAGTCAAACACCCGGGCAGGGCCTTCGTGCCGCAGCATCTCCGGCACCACGGCGGACCGCTTGACAATGCCGGAATCCGGTGCCAGGTTTCCTTTCAGAATGGCCAGGCCTCCCACCGGGCTATAGGGATTGCCGATGGGCCGGATCACCTCCGAATTCTTATTGACGCAGCCGGAAACGTTCTCTCCCACCGTCCTGCCGGTGACGGTGAGCAGGCTGGTGTCCAGCAGGTTCTTCTTGGTCAGTTCATTCATCACCGCATACACGCCGCCGGCCTCATTCAAATCTTCCATGTAGGTGGGGCCAGCCGGAGCCAAATGGCACAGATTCGGAGTTCTCTCGCTGATCTCATTGGCAATGTCCACGTTCAGCTCCACACCCGCCTCGTGGGCGATGGCCGGCAGATGCAGCATGGTGTTGGTGCTGCAGCCTAGAGCCATGTCCACGGTCAGGGCGTTGATGAAAGCCTTCTCTGTCATAATATCCCGGGGACGGATGTTCTTCCGCCACAGTTCCATCACCTGCATACCGGCGTGCTTGGCCAGCTTCAGCCGCTCGGAATATACCGCCGGGATGGTTCCGTTGCCCGGAAGTCCCATGCCCAGGGCCTCGGTGAGACAGTTCATGCTGTTGGCCGTGTACATGCCGGAGCAGGAGCCGCAGGTGGGACACACCTTGTTCTCAAACTCCTCCACATCCTCTGCGGTCATGGTCCCGGCGCTGTAGGAGCCCACCGCCTCAAACATACTGGAGAGGCTGCGCTTCTGCCCTTTCACGTGACCGGCCAGCATGGGACCGCCGCTAACAAAGATGGCGGGCACGTTGAGCCGGGCCGCCGCCATCAGCAGGCCCGGCACATTCTTGTCGCAGTTGGGGACCATTACCAGGGCGTCAAAGGCGTGGGCCATGGCCATACATTCGGTGGAGTCGCAGATCAGATCCCGGGTCACCAGGGAATACTTCATGCCGATATGCCCCATAGCAATGCCGTCGCAGACGGCGATGGCCGGGAATACAATGGGGGTACCGCCTGCCATGGCTACGCCCATCTTGACGGCCTCCACAATCTTATCCAAATTCATATGGCCCGGCACAATCTCATTGTAGGAGCTGACAATGCCCACCAGAGGGCGGTCCAACTCTTCCTTGGTCATACCCAGGGCGTTAAACAGAGAACGGTGGGGCGCCTGCTGCATTCCCTTGGTTACCGCGTCGCTTCTCTTCATGATCTTCTCCTCCTTGTTTACAGTCTCTCCCGGATGGCGGCTCCCATCTCCACGGTTCCCACCTTCCGGCATCCTTCGGACCAAATATCCCCGGTCCGGTAGCCGTCCGCCAGCACCTGCTTCACCGCATTCTCCACCGCGTCCGCCTCCTGGATCAGATCAAAGGAGTACCGGAGCATCATGGCGGCGGAGAGGATGGTAGCGATGGGGTTGGCCAGATTCTTTCCGGCAATGTCCGGCGCGGAGCCATGACCCGGCTCGTACAGCCCCAGCTTGCCGGCGCCCAGGCTGGCGGAGGACAGCATCCCAATGGAACCGGTGATCTCGCTGGCCTCATCTGAGAGGATATCCCCAAACATATTTTCCGTGAGAATCACGTCATATTGGGCCGGATTGTGCAACAGCTGCATGGCGCAGCTGTCCACCAGGCCGTGGGACAGTTCCACATCCGGATAGTCCCGAGCCACCTCCTCCACCACGGTTCGCCAGAGCCGGGAGGAATCCAGCACATTGGCCTTGTCAATGCTGGTCACCTTTTTCCGGCGCTTCTCCGCAATCTCAAAGGCCTTCACCGCAATCCGGCGAATCTCATTTTCATCATACACCAGGGTATCCGTGGCACGGCGCACTCCGTCCACAGTCTCGGTAAACCGCTTGCCAAAATACAGGCCGCCTGTCAGCTCCCGGACGATCACCATGTCAAAACCGTCCTTCACAATATCCGGCCGCAGGGGGCAGCTGGCCGCCAATTCCGGATACAGGGCCGCCGGGCGGATATTGGCAAAGAGTTCCAGGCCTTTGCGCAGCTGCAAAAGTCCCGACTCCGGCCGCTCCTGGGGCGGGCGGTTGTACCAGTTGGGATTGCTCTGGGCGTTTCCCCCCACAGCTCCCAGCAGAACGGAATCGCTGCTTTTGGCAATCTCCAGGGCCTCCGGGGTCAGGGGAAGACCGCAGGCGTCAATGGATACGCCGCCCATGAGCACTTCCGTGTACGCAAATTCATGGCCAAACTTTTCGCCCACCGCATCCAGAACCTTTTTGGCCTCTCCCAGGATCTCCGGACCAATCCCGTCCCCGGGGATCTCCACAATTTGATATTGCATATCCATTTCCTCACAACTTCATTATTTTAAAATCAGTAGGCTCCTGAACGGAGCCTACTCACAAAAAAATCTGGCCTCCTCTTTTGGCTGTCCTGACTGCCAGTTCACTGCCGGATCCCATACTGGGAGCACAACCGGGAAAATTCTGCGGAGCCGGTGAAGCCGGCCAGCACCTGCTCGCGGGACCAGCCGGATGCCAGGCAGTTTAACCAGGTCTGTTTGCCGGAAGCGTCAGAGTTCCGGTCAAGTATGGCCTGGTAGAGGGTTTCCACAAAATCCTCGTTGCTCAGCTGCTTCCGCTGAAATTCCGCGCTGAAGACGAAGCCCTGGGCCACCTGGGTACCGGTCTGACTTCCGTTTACCAGCCAAGTCACCCAGTTGGTCTGGCCGCTGTCATCCGGTTCCCGTCCCAGGCAGGTCCGGTACAGCCGGGTCACAAAGGCCGTCACCTCCGGATTCCGGTCCCGGATATCTCCGGAGGTCCAGCTTCCCGGGGTAATCCCATAGTTGCCGCACAGTCGCTGGAATTCGGTGGAGTTGGCAAAGCCCTCCAGCACAAAGCCCCGGGTGACACCGTTGTACAGATAGTCAGTCCAAAAACTCACCTCATCGGTCCGGGGTTCCCGGTTCATCAGGGCCTGGTACAGCATCTCCACATAAGCGGTGTCAGAGGTGTTTTTCCGCTGGTATTCGTCGCTGTTCACAAATCCCTCGGCTACCTGGGCCCCGGTAAAGCTGCCGTTTAACAGCCGGTTCACCCAGTCCATGGCCTCCGTCTCTGCGGGGGTCCGGCCCAGGGTCAGCTGGTAAAGGCGGTACACAAAATCCCGAACCAAATTTTCCTGGGTGGCCGGGAGAATGGCCACGGTCTGCTCCTCTGTGAGTCCGCACCGGTCGCAGGTCCGCTGCTGCAAGCCGGTGGAGGAAGTGGTGGCCTGGGTCACGGTCTGCCAGCTTCCCCAGTTGTGCCCCAGAGCCGCAAGGGTTTCTTCATAGGATCCCTCGCAGGCGCAGGCGCAAGAGTACTGGCGGAATCCCGCCGCCGTGCAGCTGGCGTCCTGGGAAGCGGTCAGTTCCCATTGATGCTCGTCCCAGGAAATCTCCGCCAGGGTAGGGCCTGCAAACTCCGTATAGGGGGTAAGGTCCCCGGTAAAGGCAGTAAAGGCCCCATAAAACCGGTGGGTGCTCCCCACCCGGTCTGTTCCTGCCAAAAACCAGTCCCGGGAATAATCGTCTCCGGAATCATCCCAGGTCACGTCCACCAGATACCAGTTTCCATCTTCCATCTTAACATAGTTCCACATGTGGTCCACCTGGGCAGCGGTGTCGTTGCTCCAGCCAACCGCCGTAACGCAGGGGATGTCAAAACGGTTGCAGAGGATGTGAAACAGCTTGGCGTAAGCCTCGCAGACCCCTTGGTGGCCATATGTATCCAAGAGCGCTCCGGTGATGGTGTGGGTACTGGCGGCAAGACCGTTCTCGGGATCATAGGTAATTTGGGCCGCCACCCAGTCATGGATGGCTCCTGCCACCGTCTCCCGGTCCGCCCCGTCCGCCAGCTGGGAAGAGATCTCCGCCTCCGCCTGATCCAGGGCCTGCTCCACCTCGGTCCGCTCTGCCAAAATACCGTCATAGTACAGCTCAGGGTACAACTCCACTTTGGTGATGACCAGCCGCTCTGCCTCCGTTAGTCCCACGTAGAAACGCCAGGACACACCGCTGATCCAAAAGATCTCCGGATTGTCCTTCAGATAGGCGTCATAGGCCCGGAGCAGAGCATGAACTGCTTGTTCCCGCAGAGCCTGATATTCCGGATCACTGGTGTATGCGCCGGCAGCCCACTCTTCCTGGCTATACGCCATACCAAATAGAAATGTTCCGTCATTTCTCAGTTCCAACTCCAACATATTAGAACTGGATACTTCGGCCAAATCTGCCTTTCCCAGCGCCTGGTAGATCACCTTCTCCGCGTCGCTCAGCTGATCTCCATAGGTCTCCCCAAAGGAAGGCTGAGCCAAGGAAAAGGTGGAAATCTGCAGCGGCGGCGTAGTGCCCAGCACATCCTCCGACGTTTCCCAAGTCCCCTCCGCCACGGTGTCCGTCAGCTGCTCTTCTCCCTCTGCCCACACGGTGTCTGCCCCCATCAGGGTGAGCAGGACCAGCAGGAGCGTCCACAAAGATTTTCTGATGTTTCTCATTCTGCCCCTCGTTTCTGTTTTGCGCATCAAAGTGCCTTTCAAAATAAACGAATCGGAAAATGCTGTTATGGGAACAACACATCCATCTCCAACATTTTCCGATACCGCTCACTCTCTATTTGGTTGGAGTCCGGCTCAGTCCATACTGGGCTTTTCGATCTGGACGATGGCTGCCTTCTGCATAGGGATCCGGCAGTTCTTGTTGCTGCCAAACTCCACAATCACCGTGTCGTCCGTAATGTCAATGATGACTCCGTAAAATCCGCTGGTGGTCAGCACACTGTCGCCAACGGCCATGCTGGCAAACAACTCCGCCTGCTGTTTTTTCTGTTTCTTCTGAGGCCGGATCATCAGGAAGTACATGAACGCCACAATGACCACAATATAGACGATCCAAAATCCTGCCCCCATACTATCTGCTGCCAAAAAACTCATACTCTTTCTTTCCTCCTAAGGGTTTTGTTGCTATATCGTCAAGCATCCGCTTTGACATCTTCTCTCTGGCTCTCCCCGCCGGGAGACGGCTATCACGCCGAGATTCCGGTGACACCGGCCAATTTTTTTGCTTTGTAGGCAGGCAAGGTATCTGTGTCCAACGCCTGACGGATCTCCTCCATCATCCGGTTGTAGAAATACAGATTGTGGAGCACGCAGAACCGCAGTCCCAGCAGTTCTCCCGCTTTCAGCAGATGCCGGATATAGGCGCGGCTGTAACGCTGGCAAACCGGACAGCCGCACCCCTCCTCAATGGGCCTGTCATCCAACTCATACCGGGCGTTGAGCAGATTTCGTTTTCCCTGATTGGTATAGACATGGCCATGGCGGCCGTTACGGCTGGGATACACACAGTCAAAGAAGTCCACGCCCCGGTCCACTGCCTCCAGGATATTGGCCGGGGTTCCCACCCCCATCAGGTAGACCGGTTTGTTCTCCGGCAAATGGGGAACCGTCTCCTCCAGGATCCGGTACATCTCCTCGTGGGTTTCCCCCACCGCCAGTCCGCCCAGAGCATAGCCGTCCAGGTCCAGTTCTGAAATCCGCTTGGCTTGCTCCACCCGGATATCGGCAAAGGTGCCGCCCTGGTTGATGCCAAACAGCATCTGGTGGGGATTGATGGTATCCGGCAAGGTATTCAACCGGTCCATCTCCTTCTTACAGCGGATCAGCCAGCGGGTGGTCCGGTCTACGCTGTTCTGCATATATTCCCGGGTGGCCGGATACGGCGGACACTCGTCAAAGGCCATGGCAATGGTGGACGCCAGGCGGGACTGGATCTGCATGCTCTCCTCCGGTCCCATGAAAATTTTTCTCCCGTCCACGTGGGAGTGAAAATACACCCCCTCCTCCCGGATCTTCCGGAGGCCGGTGAGGGAGAAAACCTGAAAACCGCCGGAATCTGTGAGGATAGGCCTGTCCCAGGCCATAAATTTGTGGAGGCCGCCCAGCTTCCAGATCACCTCATCTCCTGGACGGACATGAAGGTGATAGGTGTTGGACAACTCCACCTGTGTTCCGATCATTTGAAGGTCCTGCGCAGAAACGCCGCCTTTGATGGCGGCGGCCGTTCCCACATTCATAAAGACAGGGGTCTCAATGGTTCCGTGGACCGTCTCCAGGCGCCCCCGTTTCGCTCTTCCGCATTTCTTCAGCAAAGTGTACATGAATGTAGTATAGCGAAAAAACCGCTCTTTTGCAAGTGGTCTTCCGAAAATTCCGTCAAAAAATCCGCCT
>CAZDOQ010000009.1:0-18546 GCA_964507035.1 uncultured Lachnospiraceae bacterium
TTTTTCTCTCCCATCTTTTCTGATTTTTTAATAGCTTTTTTAATAGCGTTTTTTAATAGCGTTTCACAATTTCTTCATAAATTATTTGACTTTGCCAGGAAACCATGATATGGTTAAGGCAGCTGCCAAGGCAGCGAATCTATCACCTATTTTTCATTTTGTGGAGGTATCGCATGAGAGGTACAGTAAAATGGTTTAACAACCAAAAGGGGTACGGATTCATCTCCGACGCCGAGGGCAACGACGTTTTCGTCCATTACTCCGGCCTGAACATGGAAGGCTTCAAATCCCTGGACGAGGGTGCGGAAGTGGAGTTTGACGTGGTCAACGGCGCCAAGGGACCCCAGGCTACCAACGTAACGAAGTTATAATCTGCGTGAAGGCCTGTACCTTTTCTGCGTGGAAGGTAAGACATTTTCACTCATCTCCGGCTTCAACCGGGGACCGCCAGAGACCAACCGTGGTACGTTGCAAAAGAAGGGGCTGCGCATCAGCACAGCCCCCTCTTTCTATTCTTTTCTAATTTGTGCAATTCCTGACAGAGATTAGCCGAAATATCTCTTCAGCAGGCCGGCGAAAGCTCTTCCATGACGGGCCTCGTCTCTGGCCATCTCATGTACCGTGTCGTGGATGGCATCCAGGTTAGCTGCTTTGGCTCTCTTGGCCAGGTCAACCTTGCCGGCGGTGGCGCCGTTCTCCGCCTCCACTCTCATCTCCAGGTTCTTCTTGGTGCTGTCGGTCACTACTTCACCCAGCAACTCCGCAAACTTGGCGGCGTGCTCTGCCTCTTCCCAGGCGGCCTTCTCCCAGTACAGGCCGATCTCCGGATATCCCTCTCTGTGGGCAACCCGGGCCATGGCCAGATACATACCCACCTCAGAGCACTCGCCCTGGAAGTTGGAGCGAAGATCCTCCAGAATATCCTCGCTGACGCCCTGGGCCACGCCCACCACATGCTCGGCAGCCCAGTTCATCTCACCGGTCTGCTCCCGGAACTTGCCGGCCGGAGCGCCGCACTGAGGACACTTCTCCGGAACCGCCTCGCCTTCGTAAACATAACCGCAAACTTCACACACAAATTTCTTCATGGCACATTCTCCTTTTTTGAAATAGTAATAATTATTATTTTCATTCTTAATTTAGCACAATTTGCCATGCTTGTCAACTGCTTTTTTTACTTTTTCTTGGCAGTTCCTGCAAGTTCCGTAGAACAGCACGGTATATCCGTCCACCTGCTCCGGGAACGCATCTCCCAAAAGAACTTGGGAGGAGGGAACCTGCTCCAGCGGCACATCCATCACGCAGCCGCAGGCAGTGCAGTGATAGTGATAGTGGGGCGTCAGGTTAGCGTCATACCGTTCCACCCCATCTCCGCAGCAGATTTTTTGAAGTTCCCCCAGAGAGACCAACAGAGACAGATTCCGGTACACCGTTCCCAGGCTGATTTTGGGATTGGTCTCCCGGACGCTCAGATACACCATTTCCGCTGTGGGGTGATCCGTCCGCCCCATCAGATACTCCTTGATGGCTTCCCGCTGTCGGCTATACTTCATCATAGGCAACGACCCTTTCCTGATAATAATAAGAACAATTATTATTGTAAAGAATTTGATTTTACCTGTCAAGAAGAATTTTTTGGACAAATTCCGCCGCTCCAGCTTCCCCGCATGGCGAAAAAAGCTCGCCTGCCAACGCCTTTGTCTCCGGCGTTCCATCCTCCGGAGCAGCCGGCCGGCCGGCAAAGGCCAGCATGGTCCGGTCATTCTCATTATCCCCCAGGGCAGCCACCTCTTCCCGGGAAATTTTCAGCATGCCGGCAAGCCATGCCAGGGCGCTTCCCTTATCCGCCCCTTTTCGGTTCACCTCCAGATTCCACAGGGAGGAGGAAGTTACCTGGGCGTCGGTCCAGCGGTCCAGCTCCCGCCGGATCTTGTTTCTCTGCTCCCTGTCCCAGACCGCCACAAATATTTTTTCAATCCCCAAGCCCCTCTGCTCCAGAAAGGCGGCCAGATCCTCCTGGGGATTCTGGTGAAAGATGGTCATGCGGCTGGGGTAATATCGCTCCAGGTTCTCCGGCAGAGCCCGCCAGTTGTAGATTTGATTCTCACTGTATACACAGCTGTAAACCTTTTCCCGGTGCAGAAAGCGCAGCAGTTCCGCCGCCTCCGGCGCTGGCAGGAGAACCCGCCGCAGCACTTGGTTCTTCTGAAGGTCCTGCACCATGGCCCCGTTGGAGGAGATCACATAGCGCAGGCCGGAAAGCCCCAAAATCTCCGGCGGAACCGCCGCCAGGGAACGGCCGCTGGCCGGCACCACCTGGATTCCCAGATCCAGCGCCTTCTGCAGCGCCTGAAGCACCGGTTCCGGTATCTTTCTTCCGTGGGGGATCAGTGTCCCATCCAAGTCTGTCGCAATCAGCCGTATCATAGTGTCCCCCTTTCCAATCTGCCGCCAAACGCGGCATTCGGCCGCACTCGAAGGGCGTTTCTTTGCCACGTCCAGTATAGCGGATTCCCTTGGGAAACGCAACGAATGATCCTGATTTTTCCTGCAAGAGGCCGAGCAGAAGGGAGATTCTCATGCGGTCCTTCTCCGTCAAAAAGATTCCGGCCAACGCCCGGCTCTTCCGGATCTCCGGCCGCGGCCGGATGGCAGAGAAAGTGCAGCGCTTTTTCAGCAAAATTGTACAAACAATTCCAGGCGCGTAAAAACGTGCCTTTCACTCCAATCCGCTCATATGGATTCCGAATTTCCTATAATATTTTTAGAAAAACTTAACACCCGGTCCTGGGGAAAAATGTTATAATAAAGTGCGAAAAGTGTTTTGGTCGGAAAGGATCGATGGAAAATGGCTTCGTTTGTAGAAATGCGGCAGGTACACAAGGTGTACCAGATGGGAGAGATCCAGATTTCGGCGGTGGACGGCATTGATTTTTCCATAGAAAAGGGAGAATTTGTGGTGATTGTGGGTCCCAGCGGAGCCGGCAAGACCACGGTGCTCAACCTTCTGGGAGGAATGGACCGGGCCACCAACGGGGAGATTTGGGTGAATGGAACGGATGTGGCCAAGCTGAACAGCCGTCAGCTCATTGGCTACCGGCGGAATGATATTGGCTTTGTTTTTCAATTCTATAATCTGATCCAGAACCTGACTGCCCTGGAAAATGTGGAACTGGCACTGCAGATCTGTAAAGACCCGCTGGACGCCCAGCAGGTCCTGGCTCAGGTGGGCCTAAAGGACCGTCTGAAAAACTTTCCGGCCCAGCTCTCCGGCGGCGAGCAGCAGCGGGTGGCCATTGCCCGGGCCCTGGCCAAAAATCCCAAACTTCTTTTGTGCGACGAACCCACCGGCGCCCTGGACTACCAGACCGGAAAATCCATTCTGAAACTCCTGCAGGACACCTGCCGGGGAATGGGCATGACCGTCATTGTCATCACCCATAACTCCGCCATCGCCCCTATGGCCGATCGGATCATAGAGATCAAAAACGGCAAGGTGGGCCGTATCCGCCAAAACGAGAATCCGAAACCAGTGGAAGAAATTGAATGGTAATCCAATGAAACAGGCACAGAGAAAAAACTTTTTTCGTGAAATTCGCGGCAGCCTGAACCGATGGCTCTCTCTGCTGTTCATTTCCGCTCTGGGAGTCGCCTTTTTTTCCGGCATCCGCTCCTCGGAACCGGATATGCGGCTCTCCGCAGACAGGCTGTATGACAGTACCAACTACATGGATATCCGGGTACTGGGGACCCTGGGCGTCACCGAAGAGGATCTGACCTCCATCCAGGAAGTCTCCGGTGTTCTGGACGCCGAGGGCCTTTACTCCCTGGAAGCCCTGGCCAATGACGGGGAGCAGGAACTGGCGGTGCAGGTTTCCTCCCTGCCCCAAAGAATCGGCCTGCCCATCCTGATCCAGGGGCGTATGCCGGAGACAGCCTCCGAGTGCCTTCTGGACGTGAACTTCTCCGCCAGCTATCCCTTGGGAAGCACCATCTCCCTCTATGAGGAAGCGACCGGGGATGAGGATGCGGAAGGGACCAGTCTCGCAGACAGCCTGGAGCGGACCGAATTCACCGTAACGGGATATTTTTCCAGCGCCACCTATCTGTCCTGGGACCGGGGTACCGCCTCCATAGGGGACGGCAGCCTGGACGGTCTCATGCTCCTGCTGCCGGAGGTTTTTTCTTCCGATTATTATACGGAAATCCAATTGACGGTGGAAGGGGCTCAGGACCTCACCGCCATGACCCAGGAATATGAAGACACGGTGACAACGGTTCTGAACAAGATTGAGGCCATTGCAGATGCCCGGTGCCAGATCCGGTATGATTCCATTGTGGACGAAGCCATCCAGGAACTGGAAGACGGACGCCAGAAGTTGGCTGACGCCAAGGCGGAAGCCATCCAGGAACTGGAATACGCCCGGAAAGAACTGGAGGACGCGGAGGCAGAACTTGCCGACGGACGCCAGACCCTGGAGGAGAACGCGCAGGAGCTGGAGAACGGCAAGGCCGACCTGGAGGCAAGCCGCCAGACTCTGGAGGAAAACGCCAGACAGCTGGAAGACGGCAAGGCGCAGCTGGAAGCAGGCCGTCAGGAACTGGAGGAGAATGCCAAACAGCTGGAGGACGGCCGCGCGCAGCTGGAGGCGGGACGCCAGGAACTGGAGGCCTCCCGGCAGCAGTTAAACGACGGCTGGGAGTTGTACCACCAGGGAGAAGCGGCTCTGGAGACAGGCCGTCAGGCCCTGGAGGAGCTGGCTCCCCAGGAAGAACAGATGCAGGCGGCTCTGGCGGAGATCAATGCCCAGGAAGCGGCTCTGGCCCAGGGTTGGGAGGAGTACAACGCAGGCCTGGAAACCTATCAGGAAAATGCGGTCATCCTGGAAAATCTGAAAACACAACGGGATCAGCTGGAAGCCCTGCTGATCTCCCAAGAGTTGGATCCGTCCCAAAACGAGGAGTATCTGACCTTGGCGGAAACCATCGCCCAGATGGAAACGGCCCTGGCGGAGGCCAAAGAGACTCTGGACTCTTCCTATGAGACGTTAAGCGCCGGGCAGGCGGCTCTGGACGCCGCTCAGGAAACCAAGCAGCAGCTCCAGGACGGTCTAGCCCAGATTGACGCGCTCCGGACCCAGATCCAGGAAGGGGAGGCAGAACTGGCGGCTCAGCTGCTCACCCTGGAAGAGGCCCAGCGGCAGCTGGAGGAAGGGGAAGCCCAGCTGGCCGCCACCGAGGCCACCCTGCAGGAGGGAGAGCGGCAGCTGGCGGAAGGAAAGGCCCAGTTGGACGCCAACGAGGCCGCCCTTCAGGAGGCGGAACAGCAATTGGCGGATGGACGCCAAAAGCTGGCGGATGCGGAGGCCACCATCCAGGACGGGGAACGGCAGCTGGCAGACGGACGCCAGGAGTTAGCCGATGCGGAACAGGAAATTGCAGACGGCTGGGCAGAATACTATGACAGCGAGGCGGAAGCCAACCAGGAGATTGCAGACGCAGAGGCGGAGTTGGCCGATGCGGAACAGGAAATTGCCGATATAGAATTTCCCGAGTGGTATGTGCTGGACCGGAACACGGTGCAAAACTATGTGGAATATGACATGGACGCCCAACGGGTGGGCGCGCTGGCCCAGGTTTTCCCGGTCATCTTCTTCCTGGTGGCGGCCCTGGTCAGCCTGACCACCATGACCCGGATGGTGGAGGACGACCGGACCCAGATCGGCACTCTCAAGGCGCTGGGATACAGCAAAGGGAGCATTGCGCAGAAATATATTCTGTACGCCCTCTCCGCCACCTTGTTCGGAAGCATTCTGGGCGTGGTGGTGGGAGGAAAGTTTCTGCCTTGGGTGATTCTCTCCGCCTACGGCATTTTGTACACGACCATCACAGACTATGTGATTCCCATCCAACTGGACTATTCTTGCATCAGCACGGCCATGGCTGTGGTGTGCACCGTAGGCGCCACCATAGCGGCCTGCTACCGGGAACTGGCCGCCACCCCGGCGCAGCTGATGCGCCCGGCAGCTCCCAAGGAGGGAAAGCGGGTCTTTCTGGAACGGCTGCCGTTCCTGTGGAAACGGCTGAACTTTACCAGCAAATCCACGGTCCGGAATTTGATCCGATATAAAAAACGCTTCTTCATGACCGTCTTTGGCATAGGAGGCTGCATGGGACTGCTGATGGTGGGCTTTGGACTCCGGGATTCCGTTGCCCGGATTGTGGATAACCAGTACGCTACCATCTGGACTTACGGGGCCACCCTAAATATAGACGACACGGCGGATCTGGATGCACTGGAGGAAGCCCTCTCCGGCTATTCTGAGATCCAGGAAACCCTGCCGGTCTACCAGGCGACAAAGGATGCCTCCAGCGGCGGCACCACAGAAGAGGTGTATCTGTTTGTGCCGGAGCATCTGGATACCCTTTCGGATTTTGTGAAGCTGCGGAGCCGCGCCTCCGATGACACCTACATCCTAGACGATCAGGGCGTGATCATCACGGAAAAGCTTTCCCGGCTGATGGGGCTGTCTGTGGGAGACACCTTCTCCCTCTCCAACGATGAGACCAGTTCCGTGGAGGTAACCATAACGGCCATTGCGGAAAACTATCTCTACCACTACGTGTACATGACGCCCGCCCTGTACCAGCAGCTTTACGGGGAAGAGCCTGCCTACAACACCATGCTCCTCTCTGTGGACTCTCTGGACACCAGTCAGGAAGAGGCGCTCTCTTCCAGCCTGATCTCCCAGGACGGCATCACCTCCGTCACCTTCATCCGGGATTTACAGGACACGGTGGACGACATGATGCGGAGCCTGAATCTGGTCATCTGGGTGCTGATCATCTCCGCGGGGCTTCTGGCCTTTGTGGTGCTCTACAACCTGAACAATATCAACATCACCGAACGGAGGAGGGAGCTGGCTACCCTCAAGGTGCTGGGCTTTTATGACGGAGAGGTTGCCGCCTATGTATACCGGGAGAACGTTTTGCTGACTATTTTGGGAATCATCGTCGGCATTTTTGTGGGCATTGGCCTCCACCGGTACCTGATCCAGACGGTGGAACTGGACTACATGATGTTCGGCCAGACCATTCGGCCTCTCAGCTACCTGTTCAGTATCCTGCTCACCATCGTCTTCTCCGTGGTGGTCAACTTCTTTGTCTTCTTCAAGCTGCGAAAGATCGACATGATCGAATCGCTGAAGAGTGTGGAATAAAGGCGTTTCCGCGTTATACTAAAAAGTGTTTACGTCCGTGAAAGGAATGGGGAAATGGAACTGGCTTGGATTGCTTTGGAAAAAATTGCGGAGATGTTCTTGATCCTCCTGGCGGGGTATCTGCTCTCCCGCTGTGGTCTGATCGACACGGAGACCAACCGGAAGCTGTCCAACCTGCTTCTGATGTTCGTCTCCCCGTTTTTGATCTTTGTCTCCTACCAGATGGATTTCAGTCAGGAACTGCTCACCGGCTGGCTCCAGACCCTGTTCTTCTCCATTTTGGCCTTTGCTCTGACCATACTGGCCACCCGGTTTGTGATCCCCGGCAGCAGCCGTTATGACAAGAGCCTGGAGCGGATCAGCGTGATCTATTCCAACTGCGGTTACATTGGCCTGCCGCTGCTGGACGCCCTCTTTGGCCAGCAGGGCGTCTTCTATATGACCGTCTATATGACCGTCTTCAACGTACTGGCCTGGACCCAGGGGGTCATGCTCCTGGACTCCAAGCGGGAGTTCCGCCAGATGGCCAAAAACCTGTGCAGTCCCATGATCATCGGCGTGGCCCTGGGCGCTCTCTGCTTCTTCTGCCAGATCCGCCTGCCGGAGAGCCTCTTAAATCCCATGACTTCTATTGGCAATATGAACACCCCACTGGCCATGCTCATTGCCGGCGCCTCTCTGGCGGAGGCGGATTTGCTCCAGATGCTCCGGAAAGGGCGGCTCTACCTGATCAGCGCCATCAAGCTGCTCTTTTGCCCGTTGCTTTTTTTGGCGACCGCCATCTGGTTCCCCTTTGGGAATCTGCCTCTGACCACGGTGTTTCTGGGCGCCGCTTGTCCCTCCGGAACCCTGGCCACCCTCTTTGCCCTGCGCTACGGTCGGGATAACGCCTACGCCACTGAGCTTCTGGCCATCTCCACGGTGCTGTCTATTCTCACCATTCCTCTGATGATCCTCATCAAAGACCTGCTACAGGGCCTTCTATAAAAAATTCAGGGTTCCGCTACAGATCCTCCACCGGCGTTCATAACCCTCCACTTTTGTACCTCCCTTGGGCAGTTCTCCTCCGGTGCCGGCTGCCTTGCTCCCATAAAAAGCGGTTTCCGTTTGCGCACCTGCTTCGGGAAACCGTTTTCTCTCATCTTCTCCGCTCATCCCGCTCCAGGACGGGACATCTCATCACTTTTACAGGATACAGGAAATCCCCCACAAAATCAGCAGGTGAGCCGGATAAAATCCATAAAATATATACTTGTTCAGAGCCGGTCCCCGGGCCCGGTTGTACAGCAGAAACAGCGGAAACGCCAGCAGCGCGTAGATCTGTAGCTGTCCCCACCAGGTGAGGCCAAAGAAAGCGGCCAAAAGCAGATACTTCCACCAGGGCCAGTCCCGGAGAAAATAGAACAGCAGAATCATGCAAACGCCCATGGCCCCGTAGTCTGTGTACAGCAGTTCCGCCGCCGCCATGGCCGCCGCCGCCACCGGAATGGCCAGCGCCACCTGCTGCCGTCGGAAGGTCCACTGGTAAAACCAGAGTACCAGTTCCGCCAATAGCAGGGTAAAAAACACGTTCTGGGCCTCCGGATACCAGACCGTATTCTGGAACGCCAGGTCATAGGGGATCTCCGAAAGCACCGCAAACACTGCCAGCCGGACGGCATAGGCCTTCAGGCTGTGGGTGTAGATGACCCCCTCCGCCAGCAGAAAGCAGAAGATGGGGAAGGCAATCCGCCCTATGGTCCGCAGGTTCAGATAGGTCTGGCCCGGTACCAGCATCACCGCCGCAGTGTGGTCAATGAGCATGGACGCCATGGCAATGAGTTTCAGGCAAAACCCATTGAAGCCGTAGAGATCCAGCCACCGCTTTCCCCGCAGGCGCCATTCCCGCCAGGGCTGTTTCTGCCCGCTCCTGTGCTCCATGTTCAGACCTCCAGGCACAGTTCCACCGGGCAGTGGTCGGAGCCGAACACCTCCGTGTGGATGGCCGCAGAGACCAGCTTGGGTTCCAGGCTTTTAGACACACAGAAATAGTCGATCCGCCACCCGGCGTTCTTTTCCCGAGCTTTAAACCGGTAGGACCACCAGGAATAGATCCCCTCCGCATCCGGGTAGAAATACCGGAAGGTGTCCGTAAAACCGGCGGCAAGAAGTTCTGTGAACTTGCCCCGCTCCTCGTCGGTAAAGCCGGCGTTTTTCCGGTTGGTCTTGGGGTTTTTCAGATCAGTTTCCTTGTGGGCCACGTTCAAATCCCCGCAGAAGATCACCGGTTTTTTCTCCTCCAGGCCCTTTAAATAGGCCCGGAAAGCATCCTCCCACTCCATCCGGTAGGGCAGCCGGGCCAGGCCGTCCTGAGAGTTGGGGGTGTAGCAGGTGATCAAGTAATAGGACGGATATTCCAGGGTGATCACCCGGCCCTCATGGTCGTGCTCCGGGATCCCCAGGCCGTAGGAAACGGACAGAGGCTCCTCCTTCACAAAGATGGCGGTGCCGGAGTAGCCCTTTTTCTCCGCATAATTCCAGTATTGATGGTAGCCGGGGATGTCCAGATCCACCTGGCCCTCCTGCAGCTTGCTCTCCTGGATGCAGAAAGCGTCCGCCTCTGCCAGCCGGAAGTAATCCAGAAATCCCTTGGCCAGGCAGGCCCGGAGGCCGTTGACATTCCAGGATATAAATTTTTTCATAGACACCCTCCTATTTCAGCTGGGCCAGACGGGCCTTCACCTGCTCCATCATCTGGGTGTACTTGACCAGCTTCTCCTTCTCCTCCTGGATCTTGGCCTCCGGGGCCTTGCTCAGGAACTTCTCGTTGGAGAGCATCCCGTTAACCCGGGCCAGTTCCCCGTTGAGCCGCTTTTCTTCTTTCTCCAGCCGCTCCCGCTCCTTGGCCACGTCCACCAGATCCTCCAAGGGCAGGTAGAGCACCGCGTCCGCCGTCACCGCGGACACCGCGTTTTCCGGAATGCCCGTGCGGTCTTTCTGGATCTTCACCTCGCTGGCGGAACCCAGGGCGGCAAAGAAGGACTTGCTGCCCTCAAAAATCTGGCGCACCGTCTCCTTTTCAGAGACCACATACACCAGGGCCTTGCGGCTGGAAGCTACGTTCATGGATGTGCGCAGGTTCCGCATGGCCCGGACCGCCTCCTTCACCCGCTCCACCTGGGCCTCGGTCTCTGGAAAATCCCAGTCTTTCCGGGGTTCCGGCCAGGAGGACAGCATGATGGTCTCTTCCTCGTCCTGGATATTGCAGAAAATCTCCTCGGTGATGAAGGGCATGTAGGGGTGCAGCAGTTTCAGAGCGGTGATCAGCACCGTTTTCAGGGTCCAGCAGGCCGCCTCTTTGCTCTTCCTGCTGCCGCCCTCCCGGAACCGGGGCTTCACCATCTCAATATACCAGTCGCAGAACTCCTCCCAGATAAAGTCGTAGATCTTCTGCATGGCAATGCCCAGTTCGTATTTGTCCATGTTCTCGGTGACTTCGCCGGTGAGCCGGTTCACCTTGGAGAGGATCCACCGGTCCGCGTCCTCCAGGGCCTCCAGGGCCTCCAGGGCGAGCCGGGTGGTATCCACCCCTTCCATGTTCATGAGAATGAACCGGGAGGCGTTCCACACCTTGTTGGCAAAGTTCCGGCTGGACTCCACCCGCTCCCAGTAGAAGCGCATGTCGTTGCCCGGGGCGTTGCCGGTGACCAGGGTCAGCCGCAGTGCGTCGGCCCCGTACTTGTCAATGACCTCCAGGGGGTCAATACCGTTGCCCAGGGACTTGCTCATCTTCCGGCCCTGGGAATCCCGGACCAGGCCGTGGATCAGCACCGTATGGAAGGGACTCTTCCCTGTCTGCTCATAGCCGGAGAACACCATCCGGATAACCCAGAAGAAGATGATGTCGTAGCCGGTGACCAGCACGTCCGTGGGATAGAAATACTTCAGATCCTCGGTGTCATCCGGCCAGCCCAGGGTAGAGAAGGGCCACAGGGCGGAACTGAACCAGGTGTCCAGGGTGTCCGGATCCTGAGTCAGATGGTGGCCGCCGCATTTGGGGCAGATCTCCAGGGTCTCCCGGGCCACAGTAATCTCCCCGCAGTCATCGCAGGTCCAGGCGGGAATCCGGTGTCCCCACCACAGCTGCCGGGAAATGCACCAATCCCGGATATTCTCCAGCCAGTGGAGATAAATCTTGTCAAACCGGTCCGGCACAAACCGCAGTTCGCCTTTCTTCAGAGCCTCCATGGCAGGCTTGGCCAGCTCGTCCATCCGCACAAACCACTGCTGCTTGACCATGGGTTCCACGGTGGTCTTGCAGCGGTCATGGGTACCCACGTTGTGGACGTGATCCTCCACCTTCACCAGCAGACCCAGCTTGTCCAGATCCTCCACCACCTGCTTTCTGGCCTCGTACCGGTCCATACCAGCGTACTTGCCGCCCATCTCGTTGACGGTGGCGTCATCGTTCAGGATATTGATCTCCGGCAGGTTGTGGCGCTTGCCCACTTCAAAGTCGTTGGGGTCGTGGGCCGGGGTGATCTTTACGCAGCCGGTTCCAAACTCTTTGTCCACGTAGGGGTCCGCAATCACCGGGATCTCCCGGTCCGTCAGAGGCAGCTTCAGCATCTTGCCCACCAGATGGGTGTAGCGCTCATCCTCCGGGTTCACGGCCACCGCCGTATCGCCCAGCAGGGTCTCCGGCCGGGTGGTGGCAATCTCCACATAACCGTCCACCCCCACAATAGGGTACTTGATGTGCCAGAAATGGCCGGCCTGCTCCACGTGTTCCACCTCCGCGTCGGAAATGGAGGTATGGCACACCGGACACCAGTTGATAATCCGGGATCCTTTGTAGATGTAGCCCTTCTCATAGAGGCGGACGAACACCTCCTGGACCGCCTTGGAGCAGCCCTCGTCCATGGTGAACCGCTCCCGGTCCCAGTCGGCGGAGGAACCCAGCTTCTTTAGCTGGGAAACAATGCGGCCGCCGTACTCCTCCCGCCACTGCCAGGCCCGCTTCAGGAAGCCCTCCCGGCCCAGGTCGTTCTTATCAATCCCTTCCTCTTTCAGTTTGTCAATGATCTTCACCTCGGTGGCGATGCTGGCGTGGTCCGTGCCCGGCTGCCACAGGGCCTCATAGCCCTGCATCCGCTTCCAGCGGATGAGAATGTCCTGGAGGGTGTTGTCCAGGGCGTGGCCCATGTGCAGCTGCCCGGTGATGTTGGGCGGCGGCATCACAATAGTGAAGGGTTTCTTAGCCGGATTTACCTTGACCGCAAAATATTTCTTGTTCAGCCACTTCTCATAGAGCCGTGACTCAATGTCCTGAGGACTGTAGGTTTTGCTCAGTTCTTTTGCCATGGATGTGTCTGCTCCTTTTTCTATAAATCTCTCGCGGAACTTTTTGGTTTCATGGGAAGCCAAGTTCCCTGAAAACAAAAAGCCCTCTGCATTTCTGCAAAGGGCGAATGTCACCGCGGTACCACCTTTTTTGGGTCTTTCGGGCCTTTCACGCAGGCAATACGGAACCGCTTACTCCCGGGGTTTGGGCGGTCCGGCTCGGAAGCCACCTTCCCTTTGTTTCTGCCGGGACGGCCTTCCAGCCAGGGGACCGTCTTCTCTGTCAGCTCCGCCAAAGGTACTCCTCTTCGTCTGTGCCGTTATCCTATAAAATCTTCTCCGGTTCTTCCGCCCGTTTTCTGACAGGCTTCTGCCACCGAAGGACATATGCTTACTATAGAAGAAATCCCTCTGTTTGTCAAGAGCGGTTCCTCAAAATAAACCGGTTCCTTCCCCGGTCCGGCCCTGCCGCTCTCTACCGGAGAATGATATCCTCCCGGCCCGGGCCGTTGGACACCATGCTGATCCGCACGCCCAGTTCCTTTTCAATGGTCTCCACATAGTTCCGGCAGGCCTTCGGCAGTTCCTCATACTTCCGAATGCCCCGAATATCGCAGTTCCAGCCGGGCAGCTTCTTCCACACCGGTTTGGCCCGTTCCAGCTTCTCGCTGGCCGGGAAGTCCGTGACCACCTGACCGTCAATCTCATACCCTATACAGACGGGGATCTCTTCCAGATATCCCAAGGCGTCCACAATGGTCAGCACCGCCTCCGTGGCGCCCTGGATCCGGCAGCCGTAGCGGCTGGCCACACAGTCGAACCAGCCCACCCGCCGGGGCCGTCCGGTGGTGGCGCCGTACTCGCCCTTGTCTCCGCCGCGCCGCCGCAACTCCTCCGCCTCGTCCCCGAAGATCTCGCTGACAAAGGCGCCGCCGCCCACCGCGCTGGAGTAGGCCTTGACCACCGTGGTGATATTCTGGATGGCATAGGGCGGAATCCCTGCGCCAATGGCTCCGTAAGCAGCCAAGGTGGAGGAGGATGTGACCATGGGGTAGATACCGTGATCCGGGTCCTTCAGGGAACCCAGCTGCCCCTCCAGCAGAATATTTTTGCCCGCCTGCAGCGCCCGGTACAGGTACGCGGAGGTGTCGCAGACATAGGGAGCCACCATAGACCGGTACTCCAGCAGGGTCTGCATCAGAGCGTCCACCTCCATGGGGGGGTTATGATACAGATGCTCAAACAGCACGTTCTTCAGCTGGCAGATTTTCTCCACCCGCTCCCGCAGCACCTCGGTGTTAAACAGTTCGCTGACCTGAATGCCGATCTTGGCATATTTGTCAGAATAAAACGGCGCAATGCCGGACTTAGTGGAGCCAAAGGAATGACTGCCCAGCCGCTCCTCCTCGTACTGGTCCAACAGCACGTGGTAGGGCATTAAAATCTGCGCCCGGTCAGACACCAGGATCTTAGGCTCCGGCACTCCCTGAGAGGTGAGTTCATGGATCTCGTTGACCAGATACGGAATGTTTAAGGCCACTCCGTTTCCAATGATGTTGGTGATGTGGCTGTAAAATACGCCGGAGGGAAGCAGGTGGAGAGCAAAGCGTCCGTAATCGTTGATGATGGTGTGTCCGGCGTTGCTTCCGCCCTGGAAACGGACCACGATATCCGATTCCTTTGCCAGCATATCCGTAATCTTTCCTTTTCCTTCATCGCCCCAGTTGGCGCCTACAATTGCTCTTACCATATGCAGTCCTCCTGTCCTTTCTGCGCCTGCCCCCAAGATCTTGCAGGGAACAGAACATACCAAGTGTACTATATACGAATTTCCCTGGGAAATCAAGGGATTTTTATAAATCAAACGCCTGCCGGGCATTTTAAAAGGTCAGGCCCATGCCGGCATCTTGCGCCGCACCGTCAGGTAACAGACCATATGGGTCAGAGTGGTGGCAGCCCAGGACCCGGCTCAGACGCTTATACTGTTTGGCGCCCCGGTTCTGGCTGGTAA
Organism: uncultured Lachnospiraceae bacterium; assembly: GCA_964507035.1. Taxonomy (GTDB): domain Bacteria; phylum Bacillota; class Clostridia; order Lachnospirales; family Lachnospiraceae; genus Pseudolachnospira. The sequence goes on from CAZDOQ010000009.1 coordinate 14,554, forward strand.
AGCTTAAGACCGCATGGTGGAAGGCATTCAAGTCTCCGCTGCCGGTTAGTTCTCCGCTGGCCGGAACCGTTCGGCGCCCACGCCGCAGATGGGACAGTGAAAGTCCGGCGGCAGGGTCTCGACCTCATACACATAGCCGCAGACACCGCAGACCCACCGGGAAACCGCCGGTTTTGCCTCCTCTGGGGCCGTCTCCGCCGCCGTTTGCGTCTCCTCCTCCGGCTCCACGTAGGTGGGGGCGTTCTTGGGGCTTCTGCCCTTGATCACGTCGTGATAGTAGGCGTAAGTCATGGGCTTGACGCTTCCCGGCTGGTTTTCTGCCTCCAGCACTTCCCCCAGAAACACGGTGTGGGTGGAGGTCTCCATCCGGTCTATAATCCGGCAGACCACGTAGCCGCAGCAGTCCTTCAGCACCGGCGCCCCGGCCACCATCTGGTAGTCCACTTCCTCAAACTTGTCCGCATCCCGGCCGGAGCGGAAGCCAAAGCCACCGATCAGCGCCGGATCGCTTTTCTCCGTGAGAATGGAGAAAGCGAACACACCGGTCTTGTCCATGCAGGCATTGGTGTAGTTGTCATGGTTCATGCTCACCGCCACTGTGGCCGGAGACGAAGTGATCTGCATGATGCTATTGGCCACACAGCCGGTGGGCCGGTCCCCATCCATAGTGGTAACCACGTAGACCCCATAGGACATGTTGAAGAATGTTTTCTTATTCATGAAGTTCCTCCTTTCCTCTGTCTGGCGCGCTTCTCACGCCATCCAGCTACACCCGCAGGGTGTCAATGAGATTTTCGGGTGCGGGTTTCCTCTTTTACCTTCTCAATAAACTCTTCCAGGCTCATGGTCACATTCTCCCCGGAATCCCGGTACCGGATGGCCACGGTGCCGTTTTCCGCTTCCTGGGCGCCGGTGATCACCATGTATGGCACCTTCTCCATCTGGGCTTCCCGGATCTTGTAGCCGATCTTCTCCGGCCGGTCGTCGTACTCGCAGCGGATGCCGCTCTCCCGCAGCTTCTGGTACACTGTCTTGGCATAGTCGCTGGTCTTATCCGAGATGGGCAGGACCTTGGCCTGGACCGGCGCCAGCCACACCGGGAACTTGCCGGCATAGTGCTCAATGAGAATGCCGATGAACCGCTCAATGGAGCCGAACACCACCCGGTGGATCATAATGGGCCGGTGTTTCTCCCCGTCCGCACCGATATAGTCTGCCTCAAACCGCATGGGCAACTGGAAATCCAGCTGGATGGTACCGCACTGCCAGGTCCGGCCCAGGGAATCTTCCAGGTGGAAGTCGATCTTGGGGCCGTAAAAGGCGCCGTCCCCTTCATTGACCACATAGTCCAGGTGCAGTTCCTCCAGAGCCTTTCGGAGGCCGGCGGTGGCCATCTCCCACTCCTCGTCGCTTCCCATGCTGTCCTCCGGCCGGGTGGACAGCTCCACATGGTATTTGAAGCCGAACAGATTGTACACCTCGTCAATGAGGCGCACCACGCCTTTGATCTCATCGGGGATCTGCTCCTCGGTCATGAAGATGTGGGCATCGTCCTGGGTGAAGCAGCGGACCCGCATCAGGCCATGGAGGGCCCCGGATTTCTCATGCCGGTGCACCAGTCCCAGTTCTCCCATCCGCAGAGGCAGATCCCGGTAGGAGTGGGGCTGAGATTTGTAGACCAAGAGGCCGCCGGGGCAGTTCATGGGTTTGATGGCAAAATCCGTGTCGTCAATGACCGTGGTGTACATATTCTCTTTGTAGTGATCCCAGTGGCCGGAGGTCTCCCACAGCTTCCGGTTCAGCATCATGGGCGTGGAGATCTCCACATAGTTCTCCCGGGTGTGGACTTCCCGCCAGTAGTCGATGAGGGTGTTCTTCAACACCATGCCCTTGGGCAGGAAGAAGGGGAAGCCCGGTCCCTCGTCCATCATGGTGAACAGGCCCAGTTCTTTTCCCAGTTTCCGGTGGTCCCGCTTCTTGGCCTCCTCGATCCGCTGCAGGTATTCCTCCAACTCCGAGGCCTTGGTGAAGGCGGTGCCGTAGATCCGGGTCAGCATCTTGTTCTTCTCGCTGCCCCGCCAGTAGGCCCCGGCAATGGATGTGAGTTTAAAGGCCTTCACCTGCTTGGTGCTCATCAAATGAGGACCGGCGCACAGGTCCACAAACTCACCCTGGCGGTAGAAGCTAAGTTCCGCGTCCTCCGGCAGGTCCTCGATCAGCTCCACCTTGTAGGGCTCCTGGCGCTCCTGCATCAGAGCAATGGCCTCCTGCCGGGGCATGGTGAACCGCTCCAGGGTCAGATTCTCCTTGACAATCTTTTTCATCTCCGCTTCCAGGGCCACCAGGTCCTCCGGGGTAAAGGGCTCCTCCCGGTCAAAGTCATAATAGAAGCCGTCTGCAATGGACGGGCCGATGGCCAGCTTGGTCTCCGGATACAGCCGTTTCACCGCCTGGGCCAGAATGTGGGAGGTGGTGTGGCGGAAAGCGCCCCGGCCTCCTTCGTCCTCAAAGGTCAGGATGGCCAGCTGGCAGTCTTTGTCCACCAGGGTCCGCAGGTCCACTTCCTCTCCGTCCACCAGACCGGCGCAGGCCTGGCGGGCCAGTCCCTGGCTGATAGCCCCGGCGATCTCCAATACCGTCATGGGATGGTCAGATTCCCGGACTTCCCCGTTCTTCAGTGTCACTTTCATGGATGTCTCCTCCTGTTTGGTAGATGATTGCTGCGCTGCCCGTGGGATCATGCCGGCCACAAGAATCCGTTTGGCAGGATTCTCCGCCTTGGGGCGGGGATATCTGACATGAAAAAACCGTACCCCTGAATCCCAACTGGCATCCAAGGGTGCGGTTCGCTCTTCCGCACGGTTCCACCTTGATTTTTCACTCATTTTTTCCGGATCTGAGTCCGGTCTCCTTAACGCGGAAGCACGGCGGCAGTTATTCCTGCGCAGCTCGGGAGTGGTGTTCACCAAAATCTTCCGAAGGAGGTTTTCAGCCCTCGGCCCCCTCTCTCTGGCGGATGGAATCCTGGCTACTGGTTCCGTCATAGCTTTTGTGATATCAAAATTTGTACTCACATCATATGCTCCCGGCCACGGAATGTCAAGGGGTTTCAGCCAAAAATTTTGATTCTCCCCTGTCTTTTGGATCAGTGGGATCCCGCCTCCGGTTCCCCTTCCGGCAGGGTGGCCTCCGCCCCCTCCAGATTGTGCCGCATACGGTTCAGGCCCTGGAGCAGATCCTGCATTTCTTCCTGGGAGAAACCCTTCCAGAGAGTTTCATCCACCTGGCGGAAACCGGCTATCACCTGCTCCGCCTTTTTTTGTCCCGCCGGGGTCAGGGACACCAAATAGGAGCGGCGGCTGTCCGGATTTCTCTCCCGGCACAAAAGGCCTCCTTCCTCCAGCCGGTCCAGAGTCCGGGACATGGTGGCCACATCCAGGCGGCAGGCGTCCGCCAGTTCCCGCTGGGTCTTGGGACCCTCCAGGGCCAGGATCCGGAGGATCCGGGGCTGCCCCTGTCCCAGGGTCAGGCCGATTCGCAGGAAATAGGGGCGCAGCATCCGCCGCCGCTCCATCTCCAGTTCCCACAAGGCTTCCCGTATCCCTTCTTTTTCCATGAATCACACATCTCCTGCTTCTGTTGCTCCGGTCCGCCTCTGAGGGAAGGCGCTCCGGTCACTCCATCTCAAACTGTCCTGTGTACAGCTGATAATAGCGTCCTCCCTGGGCCACCAGATCCTCGTGGCTGCCCTGCTCTATGATCTCCCCCTGTTCCAGTACCAGAATCTGCTCTGAATTCCGGACCGTGGAAAGCCGGTGGGCAATGACAAAGACGGTACGCCCCTCCATAATAGCATCCATTCCCTTTTCAATCAACCGCTCCGTCCGGGTGTCAATGGAACTGGTGGCTTCATCCAAGATCAGCACCGCCGGCTGAGCCACCGCCGGCTGAGCCACCGCCGCCCGGGCAATGGCAAGCAGCTGCCGCTGTCCC
>CAZDOQ010000009.1:18646-34383 GCA_964507035.1 uncultured Lachnospiraceae bacterium
CACCGCCGGCTGAGCCACCGCCGCCCGGGCAATGGCAAGCAGCTGCCGCTGTCCCTGGGACAGATTGCTCCCGTCCCCGTAGATCATGGTGTCATATCCCTGGGGCAGGCGGCGGATAAAGGAGTCTGCGTTGGCCACCCGGGCCGCCTGGCGCACTTCGAACTCTGTGGCGTCCAGGCGCCCATAGCGGATGTTGTCCGCAATGGTTCCGGTGAACAGATGGGTATCCTGGATCACCATAGACAGAGACCGGCGCAGGTCCTGTTTCCGGATGTTTCGGATGTCAATGCCGTCATAGGTGATCGTTCCGGAGGTGATCTCATAAAACCGGTTGACCAGGTTGATGATGGTGGTCTTCCCGGCCCCGGTGGAACCCACAAAGGCCACCTTCTGCCCCGGTTCCGCTGTGAGGCTGATACCCTTTAGAACCGTCTTGTCCGTCACGTAGCCAAAGACCACAGCCTGGAAGCAGACCCGTCCCTCCAATGGGCGGAGGCTGCCGTCCGGCAGCTTCCAGGCCAGAATGCACGCAGGCGCGCTCTCTGGGCCGCCGCCCTCCAAACCAGAGGGGGCATCCACTTCCCGGAAGTTCCCGTCTTCCTGACGGCAGGCTCGGCACAAAGTCACCTGGCCCGCATCCTCCTCCGGCGCTTCCTCCATCAGATCAAAGATCCGCTCCGCGCCGGAGAGGGCCGCCAGAATAAAATTCACTTGCTGGGTGAACTGGTTCAAAGGCTGGGCGCTCTGGCGCACATAAACCAGATAGGAAGCCAGACTCCCCAGATCAAACAAACCGGCCAGGGTAAACAAGCCGCCTACGCAGGCGGACACCGCGTAGTTCAGGTAGGAAAGGCAGACAATGGAGGGAATCATCATCCCCGAGTAAGACAGGGCTCCGGTGGAGGCCTTCCGAAGGCTCTCGTTCCGGCGGCAGAACTCTTCAAAATCCGCCTTTTCGTGGTTGAAAACCTTCTCCACCTTCTGGCCCACCACCATCTCCTCCACAAAGCCGTTGATCCGGGCCAACTCCGCCTGCTGGCGCTGAAAATACCGGCGGCTGCGGCGGCTGCTGAAACGGATGAACAGGAGCATCAGCGCCAAGAACACAATGACGATCAGGGACAGGCGGACGCTGAGCACCATGAGCATGACGATGGTGCCGGTAAACATGAGAAAGCTTTGGATCAGCAGAGTAAAGCTGTTGTTTAAAGCCTCCTGAATAGTGTCCACGTCATTGGTGAACCGGCTCATCATCTCCCCGTGGGTGTGGGCGTCAAAATAGGACATGGGCAGCTTCTGTACATGAGCAAACAGGTCGGCCCGCAGCTTTTGGATCACCTTTTGCGCCGCCATTACCATCAGCTGATTGTAGCCAAAGGTGGCGGCGGCCCCGCAGGCGTACATGACAGCCATTCCCAGAACGGCCCGGACCAGTCCCGGAATATCTCCGGGGAGAATGAACCGGTTGATCACAGGCTTCAGCAGGTAGGTCCCCATCAGGTTGGCGGAGGTGCTCACGACCAGCAGCAGAATCACCAGGGCCAGCAGCCATTTGTGATAGCCAAAATAGTGCAGCAGGCTTTGAATGGTCTTTTTTGCATTCTTGGGACGTTTGTAACCAATATACCTGGGCATTACAACTCCGCTCCTTCCTTTTGAGATTCATAGATTTCCTGATATATGGAATTGGAGGCCAGAAGCTCCTCATGGGTTCCTTCTCCGCAAAGCTTTCCGTCCTCCAAAATCAGGATCCGGTCCGCATGGCGCACCGAAGAGATCCGCTGGGCAATGATGATCTTGGTCATATGGGGCAGTTTCTCCGCCAGCTGGCTGCGGATCTTGGCCTCCGTGGCCGTGTCCACCGCGCTGGTGGAATCATCCAAAATCAGCACCTTTGGGTTTTTCAAAATAGCCCGGGCAATGCACAGCCGCTGTTTCTGGCCTCCGGATACATTGACGCCTCCCTGCCCCATCTCCGTATCCAGCCCCTTCTCCAGCCGGTCCAAAAATTCGTCTGCACAGGCAATGCGGCAGGCCTGAAGCAGCTCCTCATCGGCGGCGTCCTCCTTGCCCCAGCGCAGGTTGTCCCGGAGGGTTCCGGAAAACAGCGTATTTTTTTGCAGGACCATGGCCACTGCGTCCCGCAGATGCTCCAGGGGATACCGGTTCACCGGCCGCCCGTCAATCCGCACTTCCCCTTCGGTGGCCTCGTACAGTCGGGGAATCAGCTGAACCAGCGTGCTCTTGGCAGAGCCGGTCTGTCCCACAATGCCAATGGTCTCCCCGCCCCGGATTTGAAAAGAGATATCCGTGAGCACATACTCCGGCGCTTCCTTCTTATACTTAAAGTACACGTGATCAAAGGTAATCTCCCCCCGCTCCACCTGAATATTCTCTGCCCGGCTGTCTGTGATCTCCGGCGCCTCGTCCAGCACCTCCATGATCCGACGGGCTGAGGCCAGGGACCGGGTGACCAGCATAAACACGGAGGAGAGCATCATCAGGGAGTTTAAAATCTGCATCACATAGCTGAGAAAGCCGGTGAGTTCTCCCACCTTCATGGACCCCACGTGGACCAGGCCGCCCCCAAACCAGAGAATACTGAGAATGGTGGCGTACATGACAAATTGGAGGGCCGGCATGTTCATGGCCGCCAGCCGGAACGCTTTCTCCGACTGGAACGTCAGATTGTCGTTGACTTCCTGAAATTTTTCTGTTTCATAATCCCCCCGGACGTAGGCCTTCACCACCCGAATGGCGGTGAGGTTTTCCTGAATGATCCGGTTCACCGCATCCATGGCCGTCTGCATCCGGGTGTACAGAGGACGCACATGCCAGATGATCTGAAACAACAGAAAGCCCAGCACCGGCAAAGCCACTAAAAACACCAGCGCCAGACTGCCGTTGATGGAAAAAGCCATGCCGGTGGCCACAAACAGCATCACCGGGCTGCGGCATACCGGGCGGAGGCCGGTGGACACTGCGTTTTGGATATTGGTCACATCGCTGGTCATTCGGGTTACCAGGGAGGAAACCCGGAAATGGTCCATGTTGGAAAAGGAAAAGGCCTGAAGACGCCGGTACTCTTCCTTCCGCAGTTCGGCCCCAAGCCCCTGGCCGCTAATGGCCGCAAACCGGGCGCTGCCAATGCCCAAAAGCAGCGCCAGCACCGCACAGACCGCCATCTGCAGGCCCTTTTGAAAGATGTAACGGGTATCTCCGTTTGCCACCCCCACATCCACAATGTCCGCCATCATCAGCGGGATCACCAGTTCAAAGATGGATTCCGCCAATACACAGAAAATGGTGAAGATGGCGTACTTCCGGTACTCATGAAAAAAAGAAAAAAGCCGCTTCAGCATGGAACCTCCCCTTTCCCTGTACCGCAGCATTGCCGGACCCGAGAGGCTTCCCTGGCCAGTCTCTCTGCCGGTTCAAAGGGAGTTGGACGGGAAATCTGGGCCATCGCAGAACAGTTGCATATACAATTATTGTATGCGTATCTTTTTCCGCTGTCAAGAAAAACGGCCCATTCGCCAATCCTTTTGCGAATGGACCGCTCACCGGCAGCTCCACTTCCGTGCAGGTGCGGCCCCCGTCCTGCGTCCGGTACAGCCGCTCCAGATACATCAAGGCAAATCCATAAACCACTAAAAATACAGGATTCAGCAGAACTGCCAGCCCGGCGGCCCAACCGAATCCCCCTCGCTTTTCCTGTTTCATCCGCGAAACTTCCTTTCTTCTATCCGGCGCTTTCCCTCGCCATTCAGTAACCCGCAGGGTGTTTCCTACTGTTCTGACAAGGCTTGCAGCATGGCCTCGCAGCCCTCCCGGATCTCCTGGTAGGTGAGGGAAAACTTCCCGGTGAACCAGGGATCCGCAATATCCCGGGGCCGGTCTGTAAAATCCAGCAGCCGCCGCACCTTTCCTTCCGGGTCCGCTCCCACAATCCGGAGCATGTTCCGGATATTTTGGGTCTCCATGCCGATGAGCCAGTCATACTTCTGGTAGTCCTCCCGGGTCATCTGCCTGGCAAAATGCGTCTCCACCGGGATGCCCCGACGGGCCATCTCCCGGAGAGTCCCCGGATGCACAGGATTCCCGATCTCCTCCCGGCTGGTGGCGGCGGAGTCCACCTGAAACGCCCCGGCCAGCCCTTTCTGCTCTGCCAGATACTGGAACACAAACTGGGCCATGGGCGAACGGCAAATATTTCCCAAACACACAAACAGAATTTTTGTCATGCTTTCATCCCTTTCCGCTGTCTGACTTTCCACATTATAGCAAATCCTTTCCAAAAAGTACAGAGACGCCCCGGCAAGCACCAAGGGACTACAAAGGGGCAGGAAACGCGGACCGTGGAGAAATATGGCAAAAGTTCTGTGTCCGGTCTTGCACTTCCCAGAGAAATTCCTTAGGGATCCTCTAAATAATAGGATTCTTTCTATGCTTTGGTTAAGGGATTTCCCCGCCAGCCCTTTTCACAGATATGGGCTGTAACACCTTCGGGAAGCTGTGTGGCGAAGTGAGCACGGGCACTGTCGGCATAAACGTTGGTGTCCTCATCGGTGATAAAGCCCGAAAACACCTGGCTGTCATGAATGCGGGCCGCTGTTGCCTCATAGGCGGTGATGATTTTGTTTTCGGCATCCACATCCTTCTGCGCCGCTTGTGCCTGGCTTCCGGGGTATCTGCCAGCCATTCTCCCGGTTTTTTCCCTTCTTCGATGGTCTGATTGTCTTTGCGAGAGTTTCTCTGTCGGGGAGCATCCACACAAGTCGCGTCTACGATAGTTCCCGCTAAACTCATTCATGTTACAGCCTCCCTGCTGGAACAGATAGCGTTAAAGACGCCCTGGTTTTTCAGTATGAATCTCCCCCGTCTCCTCACTGCACGCCAGCTGCCAAAAAGCCACTGCGCTGGCCGCCGCCACATTCAGAGAGTCCACACCGTGGAACATGGGAATCCGAACCGTCTCATCACAGGCGGCAATGGTGTCCGCGGCCAATCCGCCCCCTTCCGAGCCCAGGACAATGGCCAGTTTATCTTCCCTCTGAAGCTTGGGATCTTCCAGGGACAGGGAATCCTCCCGGAGGGCCATGGCCACAGTCCGAAATCCTAGGCGGTGCAGAAGTTCCAATCCCCCTGTGGGCCACGCTTTCTCTCCTTTGGAGGGAAACACTGTCCAGGGAATCTGGAACACGGTCCCCATGCTGACGCGAATGGCCCGGCGGTACAGCGGGTCGCTGCAGCCGTGGGTGAGCAGAACCGCATCCATCCCCAGCGCCGCCGCAGAGCGGAAGATGGCCCCCACATTGGTGGGATTCATAATCTGTTCCAGCACGGCGATTCTCCGGGCCCCGCGGCATACCTGCTCCGCAGGTGGAAGATTCTTCCGGCGCATGGCGCAGAGCATCCCCTTGGTCAGGGGAAATCCCGTCAGTTTGGTCAAAACTTCCAACGGCGCCGTATAGGCCGGAATCCGACATTCGGGCATATCCGTTTCTGCTCCGCAGGCCGTCATCAACCGTTCCGCCTCCCCTTCCTGCCCGCTTTCACACAGAACAGAGAGGGGAACATACCCGGCTGCCAGGGCCCTCTCAATCACTTTCGGACTTTCCGCTATGAAAAGTCCCGGTGAGGGTTCATAAAACCGAAGCAGTTGGGTTTCTGAGCACTGGGCATACACTCCCAGCTTTGGATCTGTCAAGTCTATCACCGCAATTTTCTGAATTCCCATTTCTCTCCTCCCACACCGCTTCCAGCAGTTCCTCTGCAATCCGTTTTCCTCTCACCCGCATCATGCTGTCTTCCAATTTTTCCTTGGCAAGAAGATTCATGTTTCCATACCAGATCAATTCCCGGTCGATGATGGCGCAGTGCTCGTAGGCCTCCTCCGTCGTCCTGACCAAAAAGCCGGCCTGCCGCATATCCTCATGGAGCTGCATCCAAAAGGCCGCATCCCCGTATCCATAGGAATCCGGCGTTCCGGTGAGCACCGTCACGGATACGCCCGCCGCCTGCCGCTCCTTCAGCAATTGGATCAAGTCCTGCACCTTCTGTCCGCTGATGGCCGGGCTGGCAATCAAAATCTCCCGATTGGCCTCCAGCAGATCCTGCCTGTACACATCCAGATAATTCTCACTGTCAAAAATGGCGTTGGCATTCTGCTTTTCCCGCTGCAGGCCCGCGCATACCTGATACCCAATTTGCCGATAGGCTTTCAGCCGTTTGCCATACATCCGGTCAAACATGGGGATATGACTGTCCACATAATCATAGACGATCACCTGGGTTTTCCCCGGATAATCCCGGTTCAGCCGTCCGGCATACTGCTCCACTACGCTCCGGAAGGAGACCGGGGTGGCCATCATCAGCGTATCCAGCCGGGGAAAATCAAAGCCCTCGCCAATGAGACTGCCGGTGGCCACCAACACCATGGTTTCCTCCGGCTCCACCGTTTGCATCTGCTCCAGAATCTGCCGGTGTTCCCGCTTGGAGTTGTTGCCGGTCAAGAGAAACGCCCGGTCTGCATGGGGCTTGAACCGGTCATAGAGCCGCTGGGAGTGGTCCTTGTACCGTGACAAAATCACCGGCGTCCGGCCAGCAGCCAGACATTCCCGAACGTCCTTCAGGATCTGTTCATCCCGCAGTTCATTGTGCCGGATGATCTCATACGCATCGTTGGGATGCGCCAGGCGGGCTGTGCTCTTAGGCGCCACGGTCCGGGTAAACCGGGGATAAACCCAGTGCTCCATCCCTTGGGCCTTGGCCCGTTCTTTGGCCGTGTACTGATACCGGATGGGGCCGATGAGCATGTAGGCGATTTTTTCCAGGCCGTCCGACCGTTTGGGAGTAGCCGTCACGCCGTACACATACCGGGCTTTGATCCTTCGCAGCACTTTGGCTATGGTATCCGAGGCCGCGTGATGGCACTCGTCCACAATCACCATGCCGTACTGTTCCAGCAGGGGATGCCACTCTCCCTTTTTGCAGAGAGATCCGGCCATGGCAATGTCCAAGATACCCGTCATGGAATCCTGCGTCCCCTGCAAGGTTCCAATGAGACTTTTCCGGACCTTGACCCGCCCTGTCTTGGTCTTGTACTCCGGCAGTTCCTCATCTATTTTCAAAAAACGTCCCAAGGCATCCTTCCACTGCTCCAAAAGCGCCGAGGACTCTAGAAGGATCAGCGTATTGACCTGCTTTTCCCCGATCAAAGCGCTGCAGACTACCGTCTTGCCAAAGGCCGTGGCCGCGTGAAGAATCCCGTTCTCATACTTTGCCAGTTCCCGCAGCGCCGGCTTCTGCTCCTCCCGAAGTGTCCCCTGAAAAGAGACCCGTAATATCCTTCCCCTTTGCCTCTCATCCGTCACCTGGCAGGGAATTTCCGCCTCCTGCAGCCGCTCCTGCAGCGATTCGTACAGCCCTCTGGGAATCTCCAGATACCCGCTCAAATGATCCTCTCCCAGATAGATCCACCGGGGCGTGTTGAAATTGGCCAGACCCATGGCCTGGTTTTTGTAATACCCGGGATTCGGGAAAGCCGCCATCCTCCGGATCTGGTTTTGCAGCGCCGGTTTGACGCGGAGCACATCCACATAAATCCCATTGGAGAGGGTGATGGGAAGCGTTCCCTCCACGTTCGCCTTACAAAATTTCTTTCTCTTCTCCCAGGGCTTTTCCCTCCCATCCCCAGAAACATCTTGTATTCCCAGGCTAGGAACCGCCGTCCACTCTTTAAGTTTTGCCTCCAGGAACTCCTGGGACAGCCGGGGTTTGCTCCACAAAACCTCCCACTGATTGGGATACGCATTCCAGTTGCAATCCACAAAAGCGCTGTTTCCCTCCCGCAGCGCCTTTCCCTGCAGCGGCAAGGCAATCAGATTTCCCAATCCGCCCTCCGGAGGCGCATCCTGGGCGGGCAGCATCCGGTCATAGAATTGGAAGGATTTTAAATTGACCTGTTCCGCCCCTTTCTCCAGCAGGGCGAAGCCAAATTTTCTGGCCAACACTGCAGGGATCTCCTTGTCAAAGAAAATCCAGATATGGGCGCCCCGGCCGGACCGGGAGCGTTCCACCAGCGGGTCCAACCCATTGGAGAGGCAGATGGCGCGCATGGCCTCCACTTCCTCCCGCCAGGCATCATCCGGATTGGCAAAATCCTGCTTCTCCGCCCCTTTTTCATGGAAATCAAAGTCGTACACCAAAAAGCGGCAAGTCCCGTTAGAAAGCAGCGGATACACCCCTATGACATCCGAGGCGTCATAGGCCCGTCCCTGCAGATGCGCCAGGATATCTTCTTTGGTCAAACGCCGGTAGACTTGGTGGGGACAATCCCGGCAGGAAATCTTGACCCGATGCTTTTTGGGACAGATGTCCTGCCAAAAATGGCGGCATTGGGTGAAATACCCGGCTGCCCCCGTGGTTTTATTTTCGTACCGTTTGGCATAGACATCCTGCCGTCCCCAAAACCGGGCGTAAAACAGATTGGCCATCTTCTCCGTAATTTGCCGGGGATGAAGGATTCTGGCTCCCTGATCCTGGTCGTAGGACTCGCTTTTTTCCGGTTTCTTCCATGCGCCCACTTCCTGGACGTAGGAGATTCCGGACCGGTCCAGAATATTTTTCAAGATCTGATTCTCCAGCTGCAGTTCATTGATCTGTTTTTGCAGCAAACTCACGCTTGGAATGGGATCTCTCATGGGAGCTTCTCCACCGGCGTTCCCACCTCAATCAGGTTCCCATCCAGATCGTAAAAGCGGACCTCTTTCTGCCCCCAGGAGTGGACCGTCAGCCGGTTCACATACCGGATCTCCGGGTACAGCCGCTCCAGCTTTTCAAGGAAACCCTCCAGATCCCGTTCCTCAAAGTACAACTCGCAGGCGTTGTTCTCTGGGGTCACATCCCTCCCCAGAAAGCTTTTCCAGCTGCTCTCCTCCTGGAGCACCAGCCCTTCGGTGAGAATCACATTTCCACCCTGGTCCAAAATCGTCTCCAGGCCAAACAAATCCCGGTAAAACGCCTGGGACCGCTCCACATCCTTCACCACAATCAAGACATTTTTCAGCTTCATCTACGTATCCTCCGCATAGCTGATGATCTCCTGCTAAGGTTCGTTTCCGGCTTCGCCGCTTTATACATCGCATTTACCTTGTCGACGAACTGATGAATATCCATTTCATGATAGGGCTGGTAAAGGGCTATCATATCTTTGATGGGAACATACCGCACGATCTCCGCAAAATTCATGGATGTTTCCCACTGGTAGTATGCCAATGCCCAGCCCGTCCAATATTCCTCGCTTCGGGACGCGGTGTAGTTCGGCTGAATGCGTTCGCATTTTACGCCGGATTGATCAAGCACCTCATAGAAGAGCAAATTGTTCACATTCTATTTATATTTCATTTAGAATTAACATCTTGCATACCAGAACGCTTTTATGCTATACTGGTCCGGCAGGCAATCACTATGTGTGGAGGCGGAAGCATGGGATTTCCGTTTCCACACATTCCTTAAAGGAGCCATATTTTATGCTGCAGGTAAAAAACATCTGTAAAGAATACCGGACCGGATCATTGGTGCAGAAAGCCTTGGACAACGTGAGCCTGAATCTGCGGGACTGCGAGTTTGTGGCTATTCTGGGTCCCAGCGGTTCCGGCAAGACCACGCTGCTCAACATCATTGGCGGACTGGACCGGTATGACAGCGGAGATCTGATCATCAACGGGATCTCCACCCAAAAATATAAAGACCGGGACTGGGATTCCTATCGGAACCACACCATCGGTTTTGTGTTCCAAAGCTACAATCTGATCCCCCATCAGACGGTGCTGGCCAATGTGGAACTGGCCCTGACCATCTCCGGCATCTCCCGCTCGGAGCGGCGGCAGCGGGCCGTGAAAGCCCTGGAGGATGTGGGCCTGGGAGACCAGCTGCACAAGAAACCCAACCAAATGTCCGGCGGACAGATGCAGCGGGTGGCCATTGCTCGGGCCCTGGTCAACAACCCGGATATCCTCCTGGCAGACGAACCCACCGGCGCTTTGGACAGCGCCACCAGCATCCAGGTCATGGACCTGCTGAAGGAGGTGGCCAAGGACCGGCTGGTGGTGATGGTCACCCACAACCCGGAGTTGGCTGAGACCTACGCCACCCGGATTGTGACCCTTAAAGACGGACAGATCCGATCCGACTCTGATCCCTTTGCGGTGGATGAAAAATCCCAGAAAGCGCCGATCCACAAAAACATGGGGAAGGCCTCCATGTCCTTCCGGACCGCCCTCTCCCTCAGTTCCAACAATCTGTGCACCAAAAAAGGCCGGACCATTCTCACTGCCTTTGCCGGCTCCATCGGCATCATCGGCATTGCCCTGATCCTGTCTCTTTCCAACGGCGTCAACGAGTACATCCGCTCCATTGAGCAGGAGACCCTCTCTGAATACCCTCTGCAAATCCAAAACACCGGTATGAATTTCTCTTCCATGATGTCCGGCATGACGGACGATTCCGGCACGGAGGAACAGGCGGACACCGGCGGCTCCGGAGAGGTCCATGTAGCAGAGATGCTCACCAGCATGTTCTCCACCGTCTACACCAACGACCTGGCCTCCCTGAAGGAATTTCTGGAAAGCGGGGAGAGCGGCATAGAACCCTATACCCGGGCTATCGAGTACGGCTATGACGTGACGCCGCGGATCTACCGGGTGGAGGAGGACGGGGACGTGCGCCAAGTGAATCCAGACCAGTCTTTGGCGTCCCTGGGTCTGGGGGCCTCCTCCAGCACCAGCAATATAATGTCCTCCATGATGAGTACCAACGTTTTCTATGAGATGCCCGCCAACACCAGCCTGTACCAGGATCAGTATGAGATCAAAGCCGGACGCTGGCCGGAGTCCTACCAGGAATGCGTGGTGGTGCTGACCTCCAGCGGAAGCATCAGCGATTTTCTCTTGTACACCCTGGGCCTCCGGGACGCAACGGAACTGGACGAGATGGTCAGCCAGTTTGCGGAGGAGGAGAAGGTGACCACTCCGGACGATATCCGCTCCTACTCCTATGACGAGCTTTTGGGGATCACCTTCAAACTGGTAAACGACAGCGATTTTTACGAGTACGACAGCCAATATCAGCTTTGGCGGGACCGCTCTGACAATGAGGAATACGTGAAAAACCTGGTGGCAGAAGGGGAAGATCTAACCATTGTGGGCGTGGTGCAGCCAGCGGAGGGAGCCGTGGCTTCCATGCTCTCCTCCGGCATTGGCTACCTGGCTTCCCTGACGGAACACATCATTCAGGAAGCGGCGGACAG
The DNA here is from genome assembly GCA_964507035.1 of uncultured Lachnospiraceae bacterium. Lineage (GTDB taxonomy): Bacteria > Bacillota > Clostridia > Lachnospirales > Lachnospiraceae > Pseudolachnospira. The sequence goes on from CAZDOQ010000009.1 coordinate 29,958, forward strand.
CGCCATTGTGAAGGAGCAGCTGGCCGATCCGGATGTCAATGTACTCACTGGCAATACTTTTGGGGAGGATAACAGCCAGAGCAACTTTGATCTAGCCTCCATCTTCCAGGTGGACGTGGAAGCCCTGGCGGACGCCTTCCAGTTTGACGAGAACGCCCTATCCCTGGATCTGAGCGGCCTCTCCGATCTGTCCCAGATGATTGATCTGAGTAGCTTGAATCTGCCGGAGTTCTCCGGCCTGGATCTGAGCAGCCTCCTCTCCCAGGCGGACTTTTCCGTCTCCTCGGAGGAACTGGCCAGCCTGGCTGGCAGCCTCCTGACAGGCTATCAGTCCTATGCGGCTCAGCATCCGGAGGCGGACTATTCCCAGCTGGGGGAGACTTTCACTGCCTACCTGCAGACCTCTGAGGCCCGGCAGCGGCTGGCCTCCCTGTTCCAGGAATTTTTGGCGGAAAACCCCGCCATCTCCCTGTCCGCAGAGGCGGTGGAGCAGCTGATCACCCAGGTCATGGGCGGATTCCAGCAGTGGGCGGCCAACCAAGGGCTGGAATCCATTGATCCCAGCCGTTTTAGCGAATATCTCTCTGCCTACCTGTCCACCCCGGAGGCCCAGCAGACGATGGAGGCAGGGGTGGAAGAGATCCTGGAGGACAGCCAGCAGATCTCCATCACGGCGGAGGATCTGGAGACTTTTGCAGCCGGGATGTTGGCAGACTACCAGGAATATGCCGCCGCCAACGGGCTCCCGGATCCCAGTCAGATGGGAGCGCATTTTTCCGCCTACCTGTCCACCCCGGAGGCCCAGCAGACGCTGACCTCCGTCCTCTCCTCCACGGTGGAAAGCAGCGGCCTCACAGACGCCCTTTCCTCCGCCCTAGAGTCATACATGAGCAGCATGATGACTTCCGTCATGAGCCAGCTGATGGGGCAGCTGGGGCAGGGCCTGACATCCACCCTGGAGGATGCCATGAGCCAGCTGGGGAACCATTTCCAGGATGCCTTTCAGGTGGATGCGGAAGCCTTTGCGAACGCCATCCAGGTGTCCATAAGCGTGGAGGAACTTTCCGATCTGCTCATGTCCCTGATGACGGTGGAAAACGCCTCCTACTCCAACAACCTGCGGAACTTTGGGTATGCGGATCTGGAAACTCCCAGCGAGATTGACATCTACCCGCTGGATTTTGAGAGTAAAGCCTCCATTGTGGACATTCTGGACGCCTACAACGCCCGCATGGAGGAGTCGGGTCAGGATGACAAGGTGATCCTCTACACGGATTTGGTGGGCACTCTCATGTCCTCGGTGACGAATATCATTGACATTATCAGCTATGTGCTGGTGGCCTTTGTGTCCATCTCTCTGATCGTCTCTTCCATTATGATCGGCATTTTGACCTATACCAGCGTGCTGGAGCGGAAAAAGGAGATCGGCATTCTGCGGGCCATTGGAGCTTCCAAGCGGAACGTGGCCCAGGTGTTCAACGCGGAGACCTTTATCATTGGCCTGGCCGCCGGGCTGGTGGGCATTGGCATGACGCTGCTGATCCTGATCCCTGGAAACGCGGTGATCCACTCTCTGACCGGGGAGCCGGATATCAACGCCGCGCTGCCTTGGGGCCACGGTTTAGTGCTGGTGGTGCTCAGCGTGCTGCTGACCCTCCTGGGCGGGCTGTTCCCGGCCCGCAAGGCAGCTAAGAATGACCCTGTGACGGCGCTGCGGACCGAATAACCAATAAAAAAGGCAATTTCCGGAATCATTCGGCTGCGGCTGCTCCATGTGGTATGGTACCAGATTCCCTCCTCCGTCTCCCGCCTGTGCATTGGCATCTGCACAGCCTTTATGGCCATTTCCTTCCTGCTCTACTGCGTGCACCGAACAGTGTGTCATCCTCGTCGTTCTCCGCATGGAGCCCGTCTTTTCCGGCTGTCACGTGCAAAACCGTATCCCCGGTGATCACCAGGTCATCTGCGGAACAGGGATTCAAGCATGGAGCGCCTCTTGTGCCAGACGGGGAAAGATCCAGGCTGCATAAGCGGTTCCATATTTGGAGAAAGAGGTCCGGTAGATCTCCCCCGCGGAGAGGGCATGGGTCATCCAAAGGGGGATCCCGCCGGAGCATTTGATCTCCATTAGGGTCTCTCCCTCCGGGAGCAGGGACTCCCCGTAAAGGTCCGCTTCCAGGGAGAGGTCCTCCTGCCGGAACAGAAGGTTCTCGTCAAAGGTAACCCGGAAATCTGAAGGTTCCCGGGTGGCAAACGCCTCCCGCTCGCAGGAGACAAGCGCCACCGGCTCCAGGTCCCCATAATATTGGAGGAAATAGTCCACCTCCCGGGCAATCTGGGTGTGCTGGCGGCAATGCCGCGCCCCCCGCAGCCACTCCATGGCCTCCTTCTCCGGCAGGGCAATCCGCCGTTTGTACACTACGCTTTTGTATTTCTTTTTCAGCTCCACAAACACGGTGCTCTCCGGGGATGCCTGGCCGTAACTGCGCACACGCAGTTTTTCTTTGTACGCGGGCTTCTCCATGGAATGGCGGATCAGCCGGTAGGTGGGGGTGTCCAAATACAGGCTGCGCACGGTGGAGCGCCCATACTGGTCCAAAACCATGTGGGGCTCCATGGCCCGCAGCACCCGCTCCTTTTGCTCCCGGGTCAGCAGATATTTCAACTCTCGCCGTTTAAATAAGGTTTGAAATGCCATAACATGATGCCTCCTGTATTTTCATCTTCTGCCGGTATCATACCGGCGAAAGATTGAAAAAGGATTGAAGGCATCTGCAATCTTTCCCGGTAGTTTGACAGTCCAACCCCGCTTAACATTCTCCAAAGCAAGCCATGGCCTTATTTTTTTGCCAATCCTTAAATTTTATTTACACGTTACTGCCAGATGGGGTATAATCCCGTTTTTGACAGCTTGTTGGCACAAAAAATCTTGTCTTTATCTGACTCATCGTCTAATTCCGAAATCTTATATTTTTTTCCAGAACTGTCCCCATCAAGGAACCATCCATCATCGGAAAGCACCATTCCTGTAAAAAACCCTTCATCGTTTTGATCGGCTGTGTTGTGATGAAGCCGCGCATTCCGTCTTCTTTATCGTAGGTATTGAACGCCCGGTTTGTCGCGGACGAAAGCCCGGCATCTGTACAGACAATGAACTTTGAACTGTCATAGAAGAATCCTCTGCTGAATAAGTCCCGCCATTGGATCTCCTTTCTCTGCTCGGGTAGAACCTGCCAGCGCAGGCCCCCTTTAGCACAGGGTTGCGTACATCACCGCTTTGATGGTATGCATCCGGTTTTCTGCCTCGTCAAAGACCACCGACTTCTTGGACTCGAACACCTCGTTGGTCACTTCCATCTCCGGCAGGCCAAACTTCTCATGGATGTCCGCGCCGATGGTGGTGTTGGTGTCGTGGAAGGAAGGCAGGCAGTGCATGAAAATGGCCTCCGGGGCCGCGTTCTCCATGACCTGGGCGTTGACCTGGTATTTTTTCAACAGGCCGATCCGGGTTTCCCACACCTCCTTGGGCTCTCCCATGGACACCCAGATATCCGTGTAGATCACATCCGCTCCCTTGGTGCCGGCCTCCACGTCCTCAGTGAGGGTCACGCTGCTGCCGCTTTCCGCCGCCAGCTTCCGGCAAGTCTCCACCAGCCACTCCTCCGGGAACAGTTCCTTGGGCGCGCAGGCGGTAAAGTGCAGGCCCATCTTGGCGCAGGCCACCATCAGGGAATTGCCCATGTTGTTTCTGGCATCGCCCATATAGGTGAATTTGACTCCCTTGAGCCGTCCCAGCTTTTCCTCAATGGTCAGCAGGTCTGCCAGCATCTGGGTGGGATGGAACTGGTCCGTCAGGCCGTTCCACACCGGCACGCCGGAATACTTGGCCAGTTCCTCCACCAGGGACTGCTGAAAGCCCCGGTACTCAATGCCGTCAAACATCCGGCCCAGGACCCGGGCTGTGTCCGCAATACTCTCCTTGTTTCCCATCTGAGAACTGCCGGGGTCCAGGTAGGTAACGCCCATGCCCAGATCATGTCCGGCCACCTCAAAGGCACAACGGGTCCGGGTGGATGTCTTCTCAAAGAGCAGCACCACGTTCTTTCCCTCCAGATACCGGTGGGGGGTCCGGGTCCGCTTTAAATCTTTAAAATTCCGGGAGAGATCCAGCAGATACCGGATCTCCTCCGGCGTAAAATCCAGCAGTTTCAGAAAACTTCTTCCTCTCAAATTAATAGCCATATTCAAACTCCTCCTTCAAATCTACTCCCGCACCAATGGCATGCTCATACACCGGGGGCCGCCACGACCTCGGGACAGTTCCGTGGGGGAATCTCCAGCACCGTGATCCTCGCCTCCCGCATCAGCCGGTTGGTCACCTCGTTCCGCTGGTACACCACCACACCTGGGGCAATGCACAGGGTGT
>CAZDOQ010000010.1:0-13881 GCA_964507035.1 uncultured Lachnospiraceae bacterium
ACCGCTTCAATGATGTGCATGTCATTGTTGGTGATGTCCCGGAATTCCCCGGTGATAATGGCCTCCTGCTCAATGTCCATAATGTCGTTGAACAGCACCACCAGAATATCATTCAAGGCCTGATAGCCGTCTTCCATGGAAACGTCCCCCCTCCCCTTTGGCCTTTGTAAAAGGTCTTTCTCTTTGTGATGATAGCACGTTTTTTCCCCAGGGGCAAGGGAGTTTTCCCTCAAGACTGCGCCTCCCGCCGGGGGACCGCCGCTCTCGTTTCCGGGAACAGATCCGCCACCACCTGGCGCACCGACTCCATCTGCCGGCACCGCCAGGCATTGCTGCCGCAGAAGATCAGCGCCTGGTCCATCTCCCCCTCCGCCGCATGGACCAGAGCGTCGGTGATGCAGTAGGGGATCTGGTCCGGCTGGCAGTGTTCCAGGCACTGATGGCAGAGCCGGGGCCGGGGATGGCTCTCCCGGCGCAGAAAAGCGTTGGCAATGGCCCGGCCCGGCATACCCACCGGACTCCGGGTGATCACAATATCCTCCGGTTTTGCCTGCAGATAGGCATCCTTAAAGGCCTGGGGCGCGTCGCACTCCCAGGTGGTCACAAACCGGGTGGCCACCTGCACCGCGTCCGCCCCCAGTTCCTCCAAGGCCCAGGCCACATCCCGCCGGTCAAAGATCCCTCCGGCCACCGCCACCGGAATCTCCTTCCCGTATTTTTCCCCGTATCCTTTCACCGTGTCCAAAATCCGGCGGATCTCCTGGCCGTACGCCTCCCGGGTCAGGTGTTCCGCTTCCTCCCGGGAGAAGCCCAAGTGGCCCCCGGCTTTGGGGCCTTCCACCACCACCAGGTCCGGGACCCTGTGATACCGCCGGTCCCAGAGACGGCAGATCAGATTGGCCGCTTTCTGGGAGGATACGATGGGGGCCAGCTTCACCGGAAATCCGGCGGCATATTTGGGCAGATCCACCGGCAGACCGGCGCCGGATACAATCAGATCCGCTCCGGCCTTCGCCGCCGCCCGGACATACGCCTCATAGCGCCGGGTGGCCACCATGATGTTAAACCCCACCATGCCGCCGTCCGCAATCCTCCTGGCTTTCCGCAGTTCCGCCTCCAGGGCCCGCAGGTTGGCGCCCACAGGCTCCCGGTCAAAATCCGGTTCCCGCCAGCCAATCTGGGCCGTGGAGATCAGCCCCACGCCCCCTTCTCTTGCCACCGCCCCGGCCAGGCCGGACAGACTGATGCCCACGCCCATGCCGCCCTGTATCAACGGCAGCCTCAGCTGCCGCTCTCCCATATGGAAGGTCTTCTGACTTTCGGGAAAAACGGCCTGCTCCTCTGCCGCCGTCCTCTCCCCTTTGCCTGTCTCTCGCATCCTGCCTCCTCCCGGCCTACATGGCCCGGAACCGCCGGTACCGGCGCTCCGCAAGTTCCTCCCCGGAGAGATTCTGATACTCCGCCAGAAATCCCCGGATCTCCTGCCGGAGCATCCGGCAGAGGGCCGCCCGGTTTTCCTCACAGGCAGGGATCTCTTCCGGCAGGACCTTCTCAATGATCCCCAATTCCTTCAGATCCCGGGCCCGCAGTTTCATGGCCTCCGCCGCCTCCTGGGCCCGGCTGCTGTCCTTCCACAAAATGGAGGCAAAGCCCTCCGGGGACAGCACTGAGTAGACTGCGTTCTCCATCATCCACACCTGATCCGCCACGGCCAGGGCCAGGGCGCCGCCGCTGCCCCCCTCCCCTATGACAATGGACAACACCGGGGTTTTCAGGTCCGAGAGGGCCGCCAGATTCTCCGCAATGGCCTGGCCCTGGCCCCGCTCCTCGGCCTCCAGGCCGCAGAAAGCCCCGGGAGTGTCCACCAGGCAGATCACCGGCCGGTGGAATTTTTCCGCCTGGCGCATCAGCCGCAGGGCCTTCCGGTATCCTTCCGGGGAGGGCATGCCAAAGTTCCGGGCCAGGTTATCTTTTAAATTCCGCCCCTTCTGCTGGCCGATCACCGTCACCGGCACGCCGTCCAGAAAGGCCAAACCGCCCACCACGGCTCCATCGTCCCCAAAGCACCGGTCCCCGTGGAGTTCCTCAAAGTCTGTGAAAACCCCATGGATATAGTCCAGGGCTGTCAGGCGGGTGGACTGGCGGGACCGCTCCACCGCCTCCCAGGCCGTGGCCGGCGCAGGATTTGTCTGGGCCGGAAGGATCTGGGCCTTGGCCCGGGTCTCCGCCAGCGCCCCCGGCTGGTGGAACTGGAGCAGTTTGCCCAGGGTATCCCGAAGCTTGGGCCGCTCCACCACCGCGTCCAGAAAGCCGTGCTGCAGCAGGAACTCCGACCGCTGGAATCCCTCCGGCAGTTTCTGGCGGATGGTCTGCTCAATGACCCGGGGACCGGCAAAACCAATCAGGGCCTCCGGCTCCGCCAGAATGATATCCCCCAGCATGGCAAAGCTGGCGGTGACCCCGCCGGTGGTAGGGTCTGTGAGCACGCTGATGTACAAAAGCCCCGCCTCGCTGTGCCGCCGCAGCGCCGCCGCCGTTTTGGCCATCTGCATCAAAGAGACAATCCCTTCCTGCATCCGGGCGCCCCCGGAGCAGCAAAACAGGATCAGCGGCAGCCGCTCCCTGGCGGCCCGCTCGGCGGCCCGGGTAATCCGCTCTCCCACCACCTGCCCCATGCTGCCCATGAGGAACCGGGCGTCGCAGATGCCCACCGCCGCTTCCTGTCCCAGGATCCGGAGTTTTCCGGTGAGCGCCGCTTCGCTTAAGCCGGTCTTCTCCCGGGTTTCCGCCAGTTTTTTCTCATAGCCGGGGAAATGCAGGGGATTTTTCTCCTCCGCCGGACCGTCCCAGGACTGGAAGCTCCCCGGATCCGCCACCATCCGCAGCCGCTGATGGGCCTTCAGCCGGAAATACCCGTGGCATTTGGGACAAATGTACCAGTTGGCCCGGACCTCGTCCCGGTATACGGGACTGCCGCAGATGCCGCACTTGGTCCACAAAGACCGGAGCAGCCGTGTCTCCTGGTCATCCTCCTTCCGGCTTTTCCGGCCCCGGCTGCCCGCCGGGGCCTTCTTCCACAAATCCTTTAACATGCGTTACCTCCTGTCTCCGGCAGGCTGCCATCATCCGAGAGGAAGAAAGTATCCTGACGGCCCGCCTGGAACACCGGGTGCCGCAGGATCTGCAGCTGGTATTCCTGGTTGGTCTCCACCCCTTCAATCACCAGTTCCTCCAGGCACCGCTCCATCTTCCGGATGGCCTCCTGCCGGTCTGCCCCGTGGACGATGATCTTGACGATCATGGAATCATACTGGGGCGGAATCCGGCTGCCGTTGTAGAGGGCCGTGTCCACCCGGACGCCGTTGCCCCCGGGAAGATGGCTGTCCTCTATGACCCCGGGACAGGGGAGAAAGCCCCGCTCCGGATCCTCCGCATTGATCCGGCATTCCAGAGCGTGGCCTCTGAGCACCACCTCCGCCTGGGTCAGGGAGAGGGGCTCCCCGGCGGCAATCCGCAGCTGCTCCTTCACCAGGTCCACGCCGGTAACCATCTCCGTCACCGGATGCTCCACCTGGATCCGGGTGTTCATCTCCATAAAGAAAAACTCCCCCTGAGGCGTCAGGAGGAACTCCACGGTACCGGCATTTTCATACCCCACGGCCCGGGCCGCCTGCACCGCCGCCTCCCCCATGGCCTTCCGCAAGGAATCGGAGAGAGCCGGGCTGGGGGACTCCTCCAGCATTTTCTGATGGCGGCGCTGCACGGAACAGTCCCGCTCCCCCAGATGGATCACATGGCCCTGAGAGTCCGCCAGGATCTGGAATTCAATGTGCCGGGGCTGCTGCACGTACCGCTCCAGGTACATGGCCCCGTCGGAAAAGCTGGTTTCCGCCTCCCGTTTGGCGGTGCGAAACTGCTTTTCCATCTCCTCCGGCTTCCAGGCCACCCGCATGCCCCGGCCGCCGCCTCCGGCCGCCGCCTTGATCATCACCGGATAGCCAATGGCTTCCGCCGCAGCCGCCGCCTCCTCCAGGGTGTTCACCGGGCCGTCGGAGCCGGGAACCACCGGCACCCCCGCTGCCTTCATGGCCTCCCGGGCCGCCGCCTTATCTCCCATCCGGGCAATAACCTGGCTGCCGGGGCCAATAAAACGGATCCGGCACCGCTCGCACATCTCCGCAAATTTGCTGTTCTCAGACAAAAAACCAAAGCCCGGGTGAATGGCGTCCGCCCCCACCGCCACGGCGGTGCTCAAGATCCGCTCCCGGTTCAGGTAACTTTCCGCCGCAGCCGCCGGACCAATGCAGAGGGCCTCATCCGCCAGCAGGGTGTGCAGCGCTTCCCGGTCCGCCTCCGAGTACACCGCCACCGTGGCAATGCCCATCTCCCGGCAGGCCTGTATGATCCGCACCGCAATCTCCCCCCGGTTGGCAATCAAAACTTTCTGAAACATACTACTCCCTTTCCGCGGCGTGCGCCTCTTTCTGACGTTCCCCGTGCCTACTGTACGATGAACGTCATTTCCCCCGACACCGCCACTTTCCCGTTGACCGTGGCAGTGCCCCGGCCCACGCCCACAGGGCCTTTGGTGCGGATGATCTCGCACTCCAGCCGCAGAGTATCTCCCGGCTCCACCTTCCGGCGGAACCGCACATGGTCCAGGCCGCCAAAGAACGCGGTCTTTCCTTTGTTTTCCGGCAGGCTGAGGATGATGGCCGCCCCCACCTGGGCCAGGGCCTCCACCAGCAGCACCCCGGGCATCACCGGCTCCTGGGGAAAATGCCCGGCAAAAAAATCTTCCCGGTAGGTGACGCATTTGATGCCCACCGCACGCTTGCCCGGCTCCAGTTCCTCCAGTTTATCCAACAGGAGAAACGGATGCCGGTGGGGGATGATCTCTTGAATTTCCCGCACTCCCAACTCCATGATTTCCTCCCTCTACCGAATCCGGAACAGCGGCTGGCCGTACTCCACCACCTGCTCGTTTTCCGCCAGCACCGCGGTCACCACGCCGTCCTTCTCGCATTCGATCTCATTCATCAGCTTCATGGTTTCAATGATTCCCAGCACCTGGCCTTTGCGCACCGGGTCTCCCACCTGCACAAAGGGTTCCGCATCCTCGCTGGGCGCCCGGTAAAAAGTCCCCACCAGGGGGGAGAAGACCACCGTCTCCGATGCGGTTCCCTCCACCACCGGGGCCACCGGACTCTGACTTTGCTCCTGGCTGGGAGCGGCGGAAGCCAGGCTCTCCCCGGAAGCGGCGCTTGGCAGCTTTTCTTCCATAGATTCCGCCGCCTTGGCGCTTCCCACATTCCGCCGGAGCACCAGCCGCAGATTTCCCTCCTGGTAGTCCAACTCATCCAGGGAAGCCGCCGCCATGGCGTTCATCAGCTGTACGATCTGTCCGATTTCCATATTGATTCCCGTTCCCTTCTCAGTCCCGATATTGTTTGACACACAGGGTCGCATTGTGGCCGCCAAAACCCAGAGAATTGGAAAGGCAGCACCGGATCTCCCCCTGAAAGCCCTCCGGCAGATAGTCCAGGTCGCACTCCGGATCCGGCTCCCGATACCCGGCCGTGGGGTGCAGCACTCCCTCTTCCAGGGATTTGACGCAGGCAATGAATTCCACGCCTCCGGCAGCTCCCAGCAGATGGCCCACCATGGATTTGGTGGAACTGATCTTTAAATTCTTTGCCTGTTCCCCAAAGGCCAGATGCACCGCCCGGGTCTCAAACAGGTCATTGTGATGGGTGCCGGTGCCGTGGGCGTTGAGGTAGTTTACCTGTTCCGGCGTCACCCCCGCCTCCTCCATGGCAAACTCCATGGCTTTGGCGGCGCCTGAGCCATCCTCCGCCGGGGAGGTGATGTGAAACGCGTCGCTGGTGGCCCCGTAGCCCGCCAGTTCCCCGTAGATTTTGGCCCCCCGGGCCAGGGCGTGCTTCAGTTCCTCCAGCACCACCACACCGGCTCCCTCTCCCATGACAAAGCCGTTCCGCTCCCGGTCAAAGGGGATGGAGGCCCGCAGCGGGTCCGTGCTCTCAGAGAGAGCCGTCAGGGAGGAGAATCCGGCAATGCCCAAGGGGGTCACGGCGCTTTCCGTGCCGCCGGCTAACATCACCTCCGCCTCCCCGTGCTGAATGCTCCGGAAGGCCTCTCCAATGGAGTGGGTGCCGGTGGCGCAGGCAGTGACCACATTGATGCTCTTGCCCTTGCAGCCAAACTGGATGCTCACATTGCCCGCCGCCATGTTGCTGATCATCAGCGGCACCAGCATAGGGTTCACCTTCCGGGGTCCTCCGGAGAGCAGCCGTTGGTATTCCCGCTCAACGGCCTGAAGGCTGCCGATGCCGGAGCCTATGCTGACGCCCACCCGGCAGGGGTCTTCCTTTTCCATATCCAGTCCCGCATCCTCCAGGGCCTGCCGGGAGGCCGCCACCGCCAGCTGGCAGAAAGGCTCCATGCGCCGGGCTGCTTTCCGGTCCATGAAATCCTCCGGCTTGAAATTCTTCACTTCCGCCGCCAGCTTCACCTTATAACCGCTGGTGTCAAACCGGGTAATCTCTCCGATTCCCACCTGGCCTCGTTTGGCCGCGGTCCAAAACGCTTCCACATTGTTGCCAATGGGGGTTACGGCCCCCAGGCCCGTTACAACCACTCGCCTCATACTCTGCCTCCTCACATGGCCATGCCGCCGTCCACAGACAGCACCTGACCGGTGATATACCCGGCCTTCTCGGAAGCCAGGAACGCCACCGCCGCCGCTACATCCTCCGGTTTTCCAAAGGCTCCCAGAGGGATCTGCCCCTGGGCCGCCTCCCGCACCTTAGGGGAAAGGCCGGCGGTCATATCGGTGTCAATGAACCCCGGCGCCACCGCGTTGACGGTGACATGCCGGGAAGCCAACTCCCGGGCCATGGACTTGGTCAGGCCAATGAGCCCCGCCTTGGAAGCGCTGTAGTTGGCCTGGCCCGCATTCCCCAGAATGCCGGACACAGAGGAGATCTGGATGATCCGCCCTTGACGCTGCTTGAGCATAATCTTGGCCGCCTGTTTGCCGCAGAGGAAGGCCCCCTTGAGATTGGCGTCCAGCACCGCATCCCAGTCCTCCTCCCCCATCCGCATCAGCAGGCCGTCCCGGGTGAGTCCCGCGTTGTTCACCAGCACATCCACCCGGCCAAACTGCTCCATAACCTGGGCAAAGAAGGCTTCCACAGCCTTCCCGTCCGCCACATCGCAGGAGTACACCGCTGCGGTCCCTCCGGACGCCCGGATCTCTCCGGCCAGCGCCTCCGCCTGATCTGCAGAGCGGTGGCAGTGGATGACCACTCCCATCCCCTCTGCCGCCAGGGCCTTCACAATGGCTCTCCCAATTCCCTTTGCGCCGCCGGTCACCACGGCGATCCGCTGTTCTGTCATGTTCTCCTCCTGTTTACTCTTATGGCTCAAAGGGGCAGCTGTTCCAGCTGCTCCCAGTTTTCCACTGAGTACACCGTGGCCTCCCGGGAAATCTTCCGCAGGAATCCGGCCAAGGTCCGGCCGGGGCCGATCTCCACAAAAGTGTCAAACCCGTCTGCCAGCAGACGCTCCATGCTCTGCTGCCAGCGGACGCTGCTGCTCACCTGCCGCTGCAGCAGTCCCTTCACCGGCGCCGCAGCGGTCACATAGTCCGCCGTCACGTTGGTCACGTAGGGCATGTTTGGCTCCGCCAGGACCACCGGCTCCAGCACGGCCCCCAGCCTCCTTCCGGCTTCCTCCAGCAGGAAGGAGTGGAAGGGACCGCTGACGTTTAAGGGAAGCACCCGCTTGGCCCCCGCTTCTTTCAGGGCGGCGGAGGCAAGGTCCACCGCCTCCCGGAGTCCGGAGATCACCACCTGGCCCGGGCAGTTGTAATTGGCCACCTGCACCCCCTCCAGAGGACCGGTCACCGCCTCCACCTGCTGGCCGGAAAGTCCCAGCACCGCAGCCATGCTTCCCTGGCCCACCGGCACCGCCGCCTGCATCAGAATGCCCCGCTGGCGTACCACCCGCACCGCATCCTCAAAGGACATGACGCCGCAGGCCACCAGTGCGCCATATTCCCCCAGGCTGAGCCCGGCGGCTCCCTGGGCCGAAAGTCCCCGTTCCGCAAGTTCCCGCCAGAGGGCCACAGACACCGTCAGCAAAGCCGCCTGGGTATATTCCGTCAGGTCCAACCGGCCGTTGGGGGTAAAACACAGTTCTTCCATGGAAAAGCCCAACAGGCGGCTGGCCGTCTCAAAGGTTTCCCGTGCCCGGGAGGAGTGCTCCCAGACCTCCCGGCCCATGCCGGTTTTCTGACTCCCCTGGCCGGGGAACAGCAGCGCAATCTTACCCATCTCTCTGCTCCTACTTTCTTCTTACTTTGCCTGCCGCAGCAGCGCTTCCGTCTCCTCCACCAGTTCCCGGATGATCTCCCGGCAGGGCTGGCGGCGGTGCAAAAGCCCGGCAATCTGCCCGGCCATGACGCTGCCGGTGCGCACATCCCCTTCCTGCACTGCCCGGCGCAGAGCGCCCAAGGTCAGGGTCTCCAGTTCCTCAAAGGAGGCTCCCTCCTGCTCTCTGCGCAGATACTCCCGGGTATTGGGATTGCGCAGCATCCGGATGGGATGGCCATGGCGGCGGCCGATGACCACACTGTCTATGTCCTTGGCCTCCACAATCCGGTTTTTATAGTTCTCATGGACCACCGCCTCGTCCGCCGTCACAAACCGGGTGCCCACCTGGACCCCCTCCGCTCCCAGCATAAACATGGCGGCCATGCCCCGGCCGTCTCCTACGCCTCCGGCGCCAATGACCGGGATTTTCACCGCATCTGCCACCTGGGGCAGCAGGGCCATGGTGGTCAGTTCCCCAATGTGGCCGCCAGCCTCACAGCCCTCGGCCACCACCGCGTCTGCGCCGCAGCGCTCCATTCTCCGGGCCAGAGCCACAGAGGCCACCACCGGAATCACCTTGACCCCGGCTTCTTTCCAGAGCTTCATGTAAGGCTCCGGATTCCCGGCGCCGGTGGTCACCACCGGCGCCCGCTCCTCCGCCGCCACCTGGGCCACTTCCCCGGCATACCGGCTCAAAAGCATGATATTTACCCCAAAGGGCCGGTCCGTCCGCTCCCGCAGCAGACGAATCTCCCGGCGCACCGTCTCTCCGGTAGAGTTGGCCGCCGCTATAATCCCCAGGCCGCCGGCCTGGGAAACCGCCGCCGCCAGATGGTGCTCCGCTACCCAGGCCATGCCGCCCTGAAGGATGGGATATTCGGTGCCCAAAAGCTCCGTCACTCTCGTCCTCATCCTGATGCCTCTCTTACTCGGTGATTCCCTTGGACTCCAGATAGTTCATGACATCCTGCACCGTTGCCATCTTCTCCAGATCCTCGCTGGGAATTTCAATGCTGTACGCATCCTCCAGGCTGGTCACCAGTTCAAACAGGTCCAGGGAGTCGGCGTTCAGGTCCTCCTTCAGGGTCTTCTCCGGGGTCACAGCCTCTTCGTCCACACCCAACTGCTCTGCAATCATCTTTTTGATTTTCTCCAACATAACCTTTACTCCTTATTTGTGATTTTTGGGATGTTCCTCCGCCGCCTTTCCGGCGGAGGCCCGTCTATGACTCCAGCGCATGCGCTAAAATCCTACCTGCTGCCGGCATACCGGCTGTGCCGCCCTTCCTACCACTCCAGGGCCACGGAGCCCCAGGCGAGACCGGCGCCAAACCCCGCCAGCACCAGCTTTTCGCCCCGGTGCAGCCGGCCTGCCCGGTTCATCTCATCCAACAGGATAGGGACGCTTGCCGCCGCCGTGTTGCCGGTCCGCTGAATGTTCATGGGGACCTTCTCCATGGGGATTTTTAAGTTCCGGGCCGTGGCCTGAAGGATTCGGCTATTGGCCTGGTGAAACAGGAAGAGAGAGATCTCCTCCGGGGTCAGGGAGGCCTTGTCCAGGGCCCGGCGCACCGTCTCCGGCACTGTCCGCACCGCAAACTGGAAAACGGCCCGGCCGTCCATCCGGAGCAGGCTGGAAGCGGGGCCGTTTCCGGAGGGACCGGATGTTTCCTGGCCGCTGCGGTACACGCTGCTTCCAGCCTGCACCGCCGGATTGCGAAGCGGCAGCGCCGGACAGGTGAGAGCGGAGCCCCGGCTGCCGTCCGCGCCCAGATCTACGCTTAGGATCCCCTGTTCCTCTGCCCGGACCACCGCGGCGCCGGCGCCGTCTCCAAAGAGAATGCAGGTGCTCCGGTCCGGCCAGTCCACCACCTTGGAGAGGGTCTCCGCCCCTATGACCAGGGCCGTCCGGACCATGCCTGCCGCCAGATATGCCTGGGCCGTGGCCAGGGCATACAGAAAGCCGGAGCAGGCCGCCCCCAAGTCCATACAGGCCGCCCGGGAAGCGCCCAGGGCTTCCTGGACCCGGCAGGCAGTGCTGGGGCAGAACTCATCCGGCGTCATGGTCCCCACCAGGATCAGATCCAGATCTTTGGCCGTAAGCCCCGCGTTTTCCAAGGCCGCCTCCGCCGCCCGGGCTGCCATCCAGGCAGTCCCCTGTTCCGCCAGCCGTCTCTCCTCTATGCCGGTCCGCTCCCGGATCCAGGCGTCGCTGGTCTCCACCATCCCCGCCAGATCTTCATTGGTCAACCGATGTTCCGGCAGAAAACTGCCGGTCCCTATGATTCTCGCTCTCATGTCTCCTGCCTTCCGGGTGTGTCAAATAGTTTTAACTTGAAATATTTTTGGATTCAAACTATTTTGATTTAAAAGCATTATACCACGAAAATCCAGGCTGTCAAGTATAAAATGTCCCCGGCGCGGCCGTCTCCTCTGCCTCCCCGGAAAACCGCTCCAAGATCCCCAACCCCAAGGGATAGGGCCCCGTGTGTACGCCAATGGCGGCGCCAATCTGGAACACGCCGATTTCCGCCGTGAAGCCGGTCTCCCGGAGGATCTCCGCCAGCCGGTCCCGGAACCGGACGCCTTCCTCCCGGTCATAGCCGTATCCCACCACCACCCGGTAGCGGCTCAGCGGCTTCTCCAGGCACTGCATATAACTCTTGGCCGCGTCCAGCACCTTCTGCACAGAACCCCGGCGGCTCCGGCTTACCCCAAAGGAGGCAAGCTCCGCGTCCTTCCAGACAACCAGAGGCCGCAGGCGCAGGGTGGAGGCAGCCAGCCCCATCAGTTTTCCCACGCGGCCGCCGTGGACCAGGTACTCTATACCGCCGATGGTAAAAAAGATCCGGCCGCTCCTTTTCAGCCGGTCCACCTGGGCCGCCGTCTCCTCCAGACTGAGCCCCGCGTCCCGCATCCGGACCGTCTCCAGCACCAGCATCCCCTGAAGCAGGGTCACCAGCGTGGTGTCCACCACCCGGATCTGCCGGTCCGGATACCGCTCCTCCAGCAGTTCCGCCGCCGTCCGGGCGGAATTGTAGGAGCCGCTGAGATTGGCGGACAGGCACAGGCACAAAACATCCCTCCCCTGCTCCAGATACGGCTCAAAGGCATCCACATAGTCCTGCACCGAGGGCAGAGAAGTGTGAGGATATACCTGGGGATTGTCCACCATCTTCCGGTAAAACTGGTGGATCCCCAGTTCCTTCCGCTCTTTCTGATAGTTCTCCTGATCAAAACTCACATAAAAGGGGACAATACAGAGCACCTTTTCCTCCGCAATCTCCTCTCCCAGATCGCAGGAACTGTCGCACACAATCTGAAACGACATAAACCGGCCTCCCTTTCCCGAAAATGTAAAATCGTTGTAGATAGTTCGCTGACTGTAAACATTATGTTAATAGATGTTTCGGTATTTGTCAAGAGGCGCCGGGAATGGACCACACAACTGCCGTGGGATTCTCATAGCGCTTCCTCACCGGGGCGCTCCCACAAAGAACAGGGCCATGGTGCCGGGACCCGAGTGGGAGCCGATCACCGCCCCCACAGGATGGATCAGAAACTGTTCTATGCCAAAACGCTCCCGCACCTGCTCCTTTACAAACTCCGCATCCTCCGGACAGTCCCCGTGACTGATAAACACTACATCGTTCTCAAAACCCTGCATCTGCTTTTCCATCCGGTCCACCAGGGCTATCAGGGACTTTTTCCGGCCCCGGACCTTATCCACCGCCACCAGGCGGCCTTCCTCATTCACGTGGAGCACCGGTTTGATCCCCGCCAGAGTCCCCAGCACCGCCGTAGCCCGGGAAACCCGGCCGCCCCGGTGCAGGTGGAACAGATCCGCCACGGTAAAATTGTGGCAGATATGGGGGGCCAGCTGCCGGACCCATTGGGCCAGTTCCGGCAGCGTCATGAATTCCTTTTCCCGCTGTTCCAATGTCTTGTGGAGCAAAAGCCCCTCTCCCAGAGAGGCGCAACGGGAATCCACCACCTCAATCCGGCAGCCCGGCACCTGCTTCATGAGCAGAGCCGCTGCCGCCTGAAAGCTGTTGCAGCTGCCGCTGAGGCCGGAGGAGAAGGCAATGTGCAGAATATCCTTGCCCGCCCGGACAATAGGCTCAAACAGGGCCTTGGCCTCCTCCACATTGATCTGGGAGGTGGTGGGCATGGCGCCGTTGCGGACTTTGTCATAAAACTCTTTGCTGGTCAGGCCCTGGTTGTCCCGGTAGATCTTCCCGTCCAGCACATAGGACAGGGACGCAAAGGCTACGCCGTGCTCCTGTAAATACTCCACCGGCAGGTCCGTGGTGCTGTCCGATGTAATCACAAACTCTCTCATGGAATCTTCCTCCTCTTTCACTGGCGCTCGTAGACCGTATAGCCGTACCGGCGGAGCAACTCCGCCGCCGCCTGGGCGTCCTTCCCCGCATAAAACTCCACCCGCAGGGCTCCCTCCTGCACCTCCCGCATGTTGCGGATCTCCAGGTTTTTGATGCTCAGGCGGCTGCTGCCCAAAATGGTGGACACAATGGCAATGGAGCCGGGCTCGTCTGCAATTTCCAAATAAATCTCATAGATGGGCTCCACGCCGGAGCGGTACTGGGCGTTGAGGCTGCTCCGGTACTGCCTGGCCGAATCAAAATACTCCAGGAGAAAACTCTCCTTATCCCGTTCCACCGCCTCTCCCAGCCGGGAAAGGGCCTTCTGGTACTCCCCCAGAGCCTCCAACAGCGCCCCTTTGTTCTCCCGGCAGATCTGCTGCCACATCTCCGGGGAGGAGGAGGCAATGCGGGTCACGTCCTTAAAACCGCCGGCGGCCAGCATCTTCATGAGACCGGCCCGGTTGTCCGACTTTTTCACCAGGTTCACCAGGGCGTAGGCCACCAGATGGGGCAGATGGCTGATATAGGCGGTGGCCCGGTCGTGGTCCCGGTAATCCAGAACCAGCGGAATGGCGCCGATGGCCTTGATCATGGCCTGGTACTCCACCATCTGCTCCGGCCGGTTCTTCCGGGTGGGAGTCAGAATATAATAGGCGTTCTCCAACAACCGGTCTCCAGAGTTGGCGTAGCCGGAAAGCTCCGAACCGGTCATGGGATGGCCGCCTATAAACTGGCCTTCCAGTCCCAGTTCCTCCACCGCCTCATGGATGGTGGTCTTGACGCTGCCCACGTCCGTCAGCAGGCAGTCCGGCCGGATGATGGACTGGAGCGTCTTCATGCACTGGATGTTGACGCTCACCGGCGCGCACAGGAAGATCATGTCGCAGGCGGCAAAATTTTCATCCAGACTGTCCTGGGCCTGATTGATCACCCCGTCTGCCAGGGCCTCCACCAGGCTTTCCCGGCTCCGGTTGTAGGCCAGGATCTTGATCTCCGGGGATACCCGCCGGAACGCCTTGGCCAAGGAGCCTCCCATCAGCCCCAGGCCGATAAATCCGATTGTGTGAATTGCCATCTGTTTTTCCTCCTGAAAGATGAGA
>CAZDOQ010000010.1:13981-32411 GCA_964507035.1 uncultured Lachnospiraceae bacterium
GCCGATAAATCCGATTGTGTGAATTGCCATCTGTTTTTCCTCCTGAAAGATGAGATTACTTTAAATCAAAGCCTTGGAATGCCACTTCTCTCCCCGGTACCGGATCACAAAGAATACGATCCGCACCGACCAGTCTATGAACATGGCCATCCAGACTCCGTAGAGCTGAAAATAATGGCCCAGCAGGTAAGAGCCGCCCACCCGGAAAACCCACATGGAAAACATGGATACGCTCATGGTGTAGGCCGCGTCGTTGCCGGCCCGCAGGGTGTTGGGCAGATTGAAGGACAGGGGCCAAAGGGTTCCCGCAATCAGATGCCATATGAGCAGCGTCCAGGCCATTTCATAGGCTTCTGCGGACATATGATAGGCGCCCAAAAGCACCGGCCGCAGCGCCACAATCAACGCGGAGACCAGCCACATCATCACCGTGGAGGCAATGATCATTCTCCTGGTATAGGTCCGGGCCGGCTTGATCTCTCCGGCGCCGATACACTGGCCCACAATGGTGATCAGGGCCAGGCTCACCGCCGCGCCGGGGATGATCATAAACATGCACAGGTTGTTGGCCACAGAGTTTGCCATAATGGAGGCGGTGCCATAGGTGGAGACCAGGCTTAGCACAATGATTTTGCCCAGCTGAAAGATTCCGTTCTCCATGCCGCCAGGAATGCCTATGCTGAGGATCCGCCGGATCATGGAAAACTGCAGCCGGGGATGGCGCAGATTTTCCACGTGGATCTCAAATTTGGGCAGGTGAATCCAGTACAGCATGAACAAAGAACCCACAATCCGGGAGAACAGGGTGGCAATGGCCGCTCCTGCCACTCCCCATTTCATACCAAAGATCAGCACCGCGTTGCCCGCAATGTTGATCAGGTTCATGGCCAGGGACACCTCCATGGAAATCCGGGAGTTGCCCATGGACCGGAACAGGGCCGCCGCCGAGTTGTAGATGGCCATAAAGGGGTAGGTCAGGGCGATGATGGAGAAATAGGTCGCCGCCTGGCTCATTACATCCGGTTCTGTGCTGCCAAAAAGCAGCCGGAGCAGATGCACATTGCCCGCCAGCATCCCCGCCGTCACCAGCAGGGCAAAGAGCAGGGTGGTAAACAGCAGCTGATTGGCCGCCGCACAGGCGGACTTGGAATCCTTTCTTCCTATATATTGGGAGCAGACCACCGCGCCGCCGGTGGCCAGGGCCGACAGGATGTTTAGGATCAGCGTATTCAGGGAATCCACCAGAGAGACGCCGGAGACGGCCGCCTCCCCCGCCACCGAGACCATCATACTGTCCGCAATGCCCACCGTGGCCGTGAACAGCTGCTCCACCATCAACGGAATCAGCAGCTGCAGAATTTGTTTTCTCGTGAATAGCATTTTGTTTTTCCGTTCCTTTTCTATAAAAGCCAGTGGCAGGAGTACCGCAAGCTGAACCGGCAGACCCCAGACGCAGAGGACTTATAGCCCCTGGTTCAAGTACGCCGCCTGCGCCGGGGTCAGGGTGTCAATGGCCTTGCCCAGGAAGGTCAGCTTCCGCCGGGCCACCTCCCGGTCCACTTCCTTGGGAACCGGGATCAGCCGCTGCCGCAGTTCCTTCCCATGCGCCACCAGATACTTGGCGCTAAGGGCCTGGATGGCAAAACTCATGTCCATGATCTCCGCCGGGTGGCCGTCCCCGGCCGCCAGGTTCACCAGGCGGCCCTCCGCCAGCACATAGACCCAACGGTCTTTATCCAGCCGGTAGCCCATGATATTCTGACGCATCTCCGCCTTCTCCAGGGCAATGCGCTCCAGGGCCGCCACGTCCACCTCCACGTCAAAGTGGCCGGCGTTGCAGAGAATGGCGCCGTTTTTCATCACCGCGAAATCGTCCTCATCAATGACCCCGGAGCAGCCGGTGACCGTAATGAACAGGTCTCCCGCCCGGGCCGCCTCCCGCATCGGCATCACGTCAAAGCCGTCCATCACCGCCTCAATGGCCCGGACCGGGTCCACCTCCGTAACAATCACCCGGGCGCCCATGCCTTTGGCCCGCATGGAGACCCCTTTGCCGCACCAGCCGTAACCGGCCACCACCACCACTTTTCCGGCCACAATCAGGTTGGTGGTCCGGTTGACGCCGTCCATCACCGACTGGCCGGTGCCGTACCGGTTGTCAAACAGATGCTTGCAGTCCGCGTCGTTGACCAGCACCATGGGAAACTGGAGTTGTCCCTCCCGGTCCATGGCCTTCAGGCGGATGATGCCGGTGGTGGTCTCCTCGCAGCCGCCGATTACATGGGAGAGTTTCTCCGGGAACCGGGTGTGCAGGGTATGGACCAGGTCGCCGCCGTCGTCAATGATGATCCGGCAGTTGTTCTCCAGCACATGGGCAATATGATTTTGATATTCCTCCTCGGTGGCGCCGTGCCAGCCGTGGACCTCCAGTCCGTCCTCCGCCAGAGCCGCCGCCACGTCGTCCTGGGTGGACAGGGGGTTGCTGCCGGTGATGTGCATTTCTGCGCCGCCTGCCGCCAGCACCTTGCACAGATAAGCGGTTTTGGCCTCCAGATGGATGGACAGGGCAACGGGGATCCCCGCAAAGGGCTGCTCCCGCCGGAATTCCTCCTCCAAGGACCGGAGCAGGGGCATGTTCCGGCGCACCCATTCAATCTTCCTATGACCCGACGGGGCCAGCTTCACATCTCGAATCTCGCTGTTCATAGCCAAATACCTCTTTTCTGAAGTTGCGTCTACGAAATCTCGTGAATTTCTCCTTGCTTTTTTGCAGAAAGGTGAGTATACTAATACCGAAAGTTTTCACTTACAAATATTGATTTTGTATGACAACTCATTCTTACATCTGCTTTTGTTCGTGGTTCTTTTATATTACTTTGGAATAAATTTACAGCAGACAGAAAGGACTGAAATTATGACTCTAAAACAACTGGAATACTTCCTGGCCATCGCGGAGGCAGGCCACATCACCGCCGCCGCCAAAAACCTGAACATCTCCCAGCCCCCCTTAAGCCTCCAGTTAAAAGCCCTGGAGGACGAGTTCGGCGTTCAGCTCTTTGAGCGGGATAAGCGGAACCTGACCATCACCCACGAAGGGCTGATTCTCCAGGAGCGGGCCAAAGCCATCATCAATCTGGTCAACGAAACCGTCCGGGACCTGCAGAACCTGGGAGCCGAAGCCCGGGGCACCATCCACATTGGCACCATCCCTTCGGTCTGCAACACCCTGCTGCCGGAGAAGATCAAAATCTTCAATGAAACCCATCCCCATGTGGATTTCCAGATCTTTGAGGGCAACAGCAACCATGTGATGGACCTGCTGGAGGACGGCACCGTGGACATTGGCATCATCCGGGAGCCCTTCAACACCAGCCTGTACCACGCCATCCTCATCCGGGATGAGACCGCGGACGAGGACGAGTCGGATTACTTTGCCGCCGTGGGCATTCCCACCTTCTTTGAGGATGTGGAAGGGGATTCCATCTCCCTGGAGGCCTTAAAAGGCAAACCCCTGATCATCCACCGCCGGTACAACGACGTGATCATGAACGCCTGCCGCCAGCGGGGTTTCTCCCCCAACATCATCTGCCAGAACACGGAGATCTCCTCCTCCGTCAGCTGGGCGGTGGCCGGGATCGGCGTGGCCATCGTCTCCTACAAGGGAGCCCTCCAGGCCATCAACGACAAGGTGAAGATCAAGAAGATCGTTCAGCCCACCATCAGCACCAAGTCATTCCTGGTCTGGAACACGGACAAACACATTGCCAACATCATCAAGCAGTTCACCCAACTGTTTGAGTAATGTCTCGCCGCAGCCGTTTAGCCCGCTGGGCCGCCTCAAAATACACCCGCTCCGCGTCTATGGTCTTGTACTCCCGGTTCTCCAGCACAATCTCCCCGTCCACCAGCACCGTCTCCACCTCGGAGCCGTTAGCGGAGTAGCAAAGGGAGGAGACCACATTGTTCCGGGGCATCATCTGGGGCTCCTGCAGGTTCAAGACAGCCAGATCCGCCTTTTTCCCCACGGCAATGCTTCCAATCTCGTCCTCCGCCCCCAGGGCCCTGGCCCCCCAAATGGTGGCCATTTTCAGGGCCTCCACGGCGCTGACCGCAGTGGCGGTGCGGGCGGTCCCCTTGTGGATCAGGGTCAAAAGCCCCATTTCCCGGAACAGGTTCAGGCCGTTGTTGGAGGCCGCCCCGTCTGTTCCCAGACACACATTCACCCCCGCCGAAAGCATTTCCGGCACCGGGGCAAAGCCGTTGCCCAGCTTCATATTGCTGGCTGGATTTGTGACCACGCTGACCCCATTGTCCGCCAAAATCCGGATATCCGCCTCATCCGCCTGCACGCAGTGGGCCACAATGGCCGGTACCCGGAACAACCCCAGCTTCTCCGCGTAGGCAATGGGGGAAAGTCCCGTCTCCCTTTTCAGGTTCTCCACCTCTGAGACACTCTCGGACAGGTGGATGTGCAGCCTCATTCCCCGCCGCTTTGCCTCCTCCGCCGCCATCCGCAGATATCCGGCGCTGCAGCTGTAGGGAGCGTGGGGGGCAATGGTGAACCGGAGCCGCGGATGGTGCTGCCACCGCTCGATCTCTTCCGCCGCCTCCCTAAGCCGCCGGGCGCCGCCCTCGTCCTCCTCCGTTCCGGACAGGCCCCGTCCGATGAAGGCCCGGATGCCGGAGTCCACCGCCGCCTGGGCGGTCTGGTGGATGTGCATCTGCATGTCGTTGAAGCAGGTGGCGCCGGTGCGGAGCATCTCCATGATCCCCAGCATGGCTCCCCAGTAGGCGTCCTCCGGAGTCATTCGGTCCTCCCGGGGCATGACCCGCTGGAACAGCCACTCTTCAAAGGGCACGTCGTCCGCCGCGTTCCGGAACAGGGTCATGTAATGGTGGGTATGGCAGTTGATCAGGCCGGGGATCACCAGCCGGTCCGCCGCATGCAGCGTCCGGTCCGGCCGGAAGTGTTCCGGCGCCTGGCCGATCCCGGCAATCCGGTCCCCCGACACGTAGAGATCTTTCTGCTCCACGGCAAAGCCATCCTCCCGGAGTAACAGCACCCAGGAATCCTTGATCCAAAGATTCATCTTTTCCTCCTTTACGACGCTGTCTCCAAAGCGGCCAAAAACTGGTCCACTGTCTCCGCCCCCAGATCCTGCCGGAGCCGGTCCAGCACCACCTGGGTGCCCTGGCGGAACTCCTCCATGAATGCTTCGTCCGGGTAGATCATCTCCATGTTTCCGCTCTCCTCCAGGATCCGCTTCAGCCGCTCGTCATCGGAAGGCGTCTGCTCAATGAGCGCCGCCTTTACCTCCTCAAAATACCGTGCCAGAAGGGCTTGCTGCTCCTCTGTCAGGGCGTCATACTGCTCTTTGTTCATGACAAACATGTTGTCGATCACCGTGTGGTGGGTGAAAATCACATATTTTTGCACCTCGTAAAACCGGTTCCGTTCAATGGCGGAGAGAGGGTTTTCCTGAGCGTTGAACTCCCCCCGGTACAGGGCCATGTACAGGTCGCTGAAAGCCACGTAGGAGGGCTGAAAGCCAATGGACTCCCAGAACAGCATCTGGTACGGATTGTTCAGAGTCCGGATCTTCATGCCCTGGGCGTCCGCCAGCGAGCGAATGGGCGTGTCGCTGGTCAACTCCCGGTAAGAATTGGCAAAGCAGGCGAGAAGTTCCAGGCCCTCCCGCTCATAGTAACCCTTCAGCACCTCAAAGTAGGGGCCGTCCATGAGCCGGTTGTAGGTTTCATAGTCCTCAAAGAGCCCCGGCACCCCCAGCAGCGCCGACTCCGGCACCACGCCGCTCTGAACAGAACTGACGCTGTTGACAATGGAGAGGGTACCGGCCACCGCTCCGGGAATCAGTTCGTCGTCCCCGCCCAGGCGGCTGCTGTCAAACATGGTAATCTCCATGGTCCCCCCGGACCACTCCCACAGCTGCTCCGCATACTCCTCCAGCACGTCTCCGGTAATGGACCCTTCCAGGGCCGCCGAGGTGGCAATGGAGAGATGCAGCACCTCCGGCTGTTCTGCCGTCTCCTCCGGAGCGGAGGTGGTCTCCGGCGTATCCCCGGAAGCGCAGGCAGCCAGGCAGAGACTTAAGAAAAGAGCGCCCGCTATCCCTATGGTTTTTCTTTTCAAGACTTTCCCCCCTGTTCTCGCTGGCTCTCCCGGTATCCGTTGGGCGTCATCCGGGTGAACTTTTTAAAAGAACGGCTGAAACTCTGGACCGAGTTGAAACCGCATTTATACCCCACCTCCGTGATGGTCCGGCCGGTGGTCCGAAGCAGTAGCTTGGCCTGCTCAATCCGGAACTCGTTGAGGTAGCCGGAGAAATTCTGGCCGGTAACCTCCGCAAACAGAGAACTGAGGTAGGAAGCGGTGATGCCGATATACTCGCTGATCTCATTGAGGGACAGGTTGCTGTCCATATAGTGGGCGGCAATGTAGCTTTTGGCTTCCTTCACGTATTGGTACCGGTTCTTCCGGCTGCTGCCCACCAACCGGATCGCCTCCCGGCAAAAGGCCTCCATGCCTCTGCGCATCCGGGCGATGGAGGAGTCCTCCTCCCCGGCTCCGGCCTCGCCGGAGGCAGACTCCTGCGCCCCTTCCCGGAACTTCCGCAGCCGGTCCAGCTTGTCCGCCGGACAGCCGCTCTCAATGAGCCACTCCAAAACCTCGTCCATGACCAGGGAGCAGTAGCCGGTCAGTTCGCTCTCCGTCCGGTCTTTCCAGAGGAATTCCTGGAGCATGAGATCCGCGGCGGCCTGGGCCTCCTCTTTCTTGCCGTCAAAGGCCAGCTGCAGCACCACCTGGACCTTCTCTTTCAGATAGTGCCAGTCATGGCTGCCGTTCTCCTCTGTTCCCGGTCCCTCATAATACTGCTGGTAGTGAATGTCGCTGAGGGCCTCCTGATAGGATACGCCAATGCTGTCCAGATTGGTATAGATCTTGCCCTTTCCCAAAAGCAAGCCGAAGGGCAGAGATTTCAGCTGGGTACCCAACGTCTGCTTCAGGCGGCTCAGATACTGCTTGCACTTGACCACCGCCGTCTCGTCGGAACACCAGAGAACCACCGCCACCGTCAGCTGGTCCATGAGCACCGGGAACACCCGGATCTCCCCGCTGTCCGCTTCCCGGACCAGCCGGATCAGGCTTTTCTGGTACAGAGTCAGTTCCACCGAATTCACAGTCCGCTCCTCCGAGGGCAAAAGCCGCAGGGCCGCCGCCTGGTACCGGCCCTCCAAAAGTTCCGAGGCGCCCACGCCGGACAGGGTTTCCCACAGGCGCTCCTCCCCCTGGCTCTGGCCAAACAAAAGGTCCCGCAGCTGCTGGCCGACCACGTCCTGGGAAATGCTCCGCATCAGGTCCTGGTACTGCTCGTTCCGGCTCAGGGAATCAGTATAGACCAGTTCCAGGAAATCCGTCTCATTGCCCTCGGGCTTTGTCCCCTCCGGGAGAGCCAGCTTCATCAGATGGCCAATGGGCTGATACACCTTTCGGGTGATATACAGGGAAAACAGAATGCTGACCACCACGTAGGTGAGAAGGACCGGCACAATCAGCTTGACAATGGAGCGATACCCGGCCGTCAGCGTCTCATGGTCAATGGGAGAGTAAAACCGCCAGCCGGTCCGCTGGGAAACCACCTGATAGTAGTTTTTGTCCCCGTTGTAGCGGAGGTTGTCTTCACAGATCACTTCCGCCTCCCCCGGCTCGGCCTGGAGGCCGGAACTTCCCCCTATCTCCATGATCATGGTTCCGTCTTCGTCAAACACCGCCAGGGCCAGTTCCTCCGTCTGACTGGACTGAACAATGTTCAGCAGGTTTTCATTGTGCAGCCGCAGGAACATAAGGCCCACAAAGACCGGCGTGTGCATCTCCGTAAACAGATACACGCTGCCGTCCAGCGCCAGGACATGCCACTCGGAATCCAGGTTGGCATCCCCCGGCGCATACCGTTCCAGATATGCCTCGATCACCGGAGCACGGTTGGAATACTCCAGCGGCAGGGAGACGCCGGTGGAAGTGTATACCAGCTGAGAAAAGGGGGTGTAGAGACAGGCCTCCTCCACCAGGTCGTTGATATCCTGGTAGGTTTTTAACGCAGAGAGGACCCCGGACTGGTGGGAAAGTTCCGTCCCCTCCGGGTCGATCATCACCTTCAGAAAGTCGGAGGTCCACAGATTCTGGACCATGCCGCTGGAGAGCAGGTCAAAGGCCAACTCCACCTCGTCGCTGGCCCGGCGCATCTGGGCCAAATTCAGCTCCACGATCTGCTCCCGCTGGCGGCCTCCGAAGACAGAACTCATCACATACCCAAAAAAGACCGCTGTCACCAGGGACAGCGCAATCAGAGTCAGGAGCGTCTGATAAAAAATACTTCGCCGGTGAAAAAGGCTCGACAGCCTTTTGGGTAAAATGCTTTTCATAATCTTATCTTAAACCATTTTGCTCCCAGCGTCAATTCTCAGCAGGATTTTCACCGCAAAAAGAGCGGCTGCTTTTCCTCTTATGTCTTGTTTATTGGCTCTCCAGCATCCCAAACTCCCGGCGCAAGGAGGCGCAGATGCCGTCGTGGACCCAGCGGGTCAGCGGATGGTCCACCACGCAGAAGCCGTGGCCCACCCGGGGCGCCAGGATCATCTCGCAGGGAACGCCGGCCTGCGCCAGGCGGCTGGCAAACTCCATGCCTTCGTCCCGCAGCGGATCCAGTTCCGCCACCACCAGGTAGATGGGGCAAAGACCGTCCAGATCCTCACAGAAACCGGGCATCGCATAGTAGGAGGGGTTGGCTCCGTTCATGCCGCCCATGTACATATGCTCCACCGAATCCCGCTTGTCCCCGTTCTTGCGCAGGGCGTACTTCTCATTCTGATAGGTGGAGGCGTAGGTCTTTCCGGTCACCGCCGGGCAGTTCATAACCGCCAGGGAGATCTTGGGGCCGCCGTGGTCCCGCACGTACAGGGCCAGACCGCCTACCAGGTTGCCGCCAGCGCTGGTGCCGTGAAGGGCAATCCGCTCCGGATCCGCGCCCAGCTCATCTGCATGGTCATGGACCCAGCACAAAGCGGTGTAGCAGTCCATCAGCGGCGCCGGGAAATGCACTTCCTTGTTGGTCAACCGGTAGTCCACGCCCACCACAATGCAGGGAGTATGCTCCGCCAGATAGATACAGCGGTAGTTGTCAATATCCAGATTGCCGGCCACCCAGCCGCCGCCGTGGATCTCCAGCAGCACCGGAGCCTTCTCCGGCAGCCCCGCCGGTTTGTAGACCCGGATCCGCATTTCTGTTCCCGGATCCGTGCCCGGAATCATCCGATCCTCCATGGTCATGCCTTCGGGCAGCGTATACTCCTTAATATAGCGCTGCTGCTCGGCGTTGGCCTTCTCCTTCTCCTCCTTGGTCCCGTGGGCCAAAATGTCGTACAGGTTCAAGTGATACTCATATCCCGGATACGCTTTTCTGTCCATGTTGCATGTTCCTCCTTTTCCTCTAGCCAGATAAAAAAGGAAGCCCTGCGCTTTGGCAAGGCTTCCTGCGTACTCTCAAGCCTTACGGCTGATGGTAAACAAAAGAGACGTCGGGTTACTGGGTGATGCCAGCAGCCTCCAGGTAAGCATCAGGCAGCTCGTCGCCGATGTCTTCTCTCACAGAATCCCAAACCGGCTCGGCAGCGGTGCGGAATGCCTGGAAGATCTCGTCGGTACACTCCAGAATGGTGATCTCATCGCCCATGGCCTCAAGCGCATTGGCATCAATCTGCTCAGCCTGGAGGTAGGACTGCTCCATAAAGGCCTCAGCCCACTGGGTCAAAGCGGTCTGATACTCAGCCGGCAGAGCGTCATAGGTATCTTTGTTGATAGCCAGAACGTTGACCATGGGGAAGATCGGAACGTTCATGTAGTAATCCTGCACCTCATAGAACTTGCTGGCATACACGGCGGTGAGGGGGTTGTCCTGTGCCTCCACCATGCCCTGCTGCAGGGCCAGATACAGCTCGCTGAAGGCCATCGGTGTCGGGGAAGCGCCCATGTTGGTCCAGAACTCGGTGTGGTACGTGTTCTCCATCACGCGGATGGACATGCCCTGGAAGTCCTCCGGGCTGGTGATCTCCCGATTGGTGCTCAGACCACGGAAAGTGGAGAAGCCCAGAGCCAGCAGCTGCATACCGCGTTCATTGAAAACGGACTGGAAGGTGTCGGCAAACTGGTTGATGCCCTCGTAAGCGGAATCGGCATCCTCAAACACAGCGGGCATATCAAACACGGCAACCTCCGGCATGTAGGACAGCAGCGGAGAAGTAGCCATGGAGATGATGTCGATGTTGCCGCCCATGCAGCTCTCAGCCAACTCGGCATCGCTACCCAGCACACCGTCCCAAGACAGGGTAATGCTGAATTTGCCGTCGGTCTTCTCGTTCAACTCGTTGGTCAGATCCTCCATGATGCCATACTGCTCATTGGTGGAAGAAGCGGAAGAACCCAGCACCAGGGTCACTTCCTCCAGATCGGAGGCGTCCACCTCGTCGATGGTCACAGTGCCTTCGCCAGCGGCGGTCTCGCCCTCAGCAGCCTCGGTGGTGTCATCCGCAGCTTCGGTGGTGTCATCCGCAGCCTCGGTGGCAGCAGCCGTGGTGTCGGCAGCAGCCGTGGTCTCCGTATCACTGGAGCCGCAAGCAGCCAGAGACAGGATCATGGTCAGGGAGAGAACTCCAGCCAAAACCTTTTTTGCTTTCATTTTTTTTCCTCCTTTTCTATAAACAGTTCCTTGGGGCGGCCGCTACCGGCCGCCGGAACCGGTTATCTAAATGGACTTGCCGTTACAGATTGGTTACAGCAGGCACAGGCTCACCGCCGGAATATAGGTGATGATCAGCAGTGCGATGCAGTAGAAGCCAATCATAGGGATTGCTGTCTTTCCTATTACCATGGCGTTACTGTTCACCATTGGCGCCGACACAAATAGGTTCATGCCAAACGGCGGAGTCACGAAACCGCAGGCCAGGTTGACGGTCATAATGATGCCCAGATGCACAGAGTCGATTCCCATCTCCGTAGCAAAAGGCAGCAGCATGGGCGCCAGGATCATGATGGCGGGACCAACGTCCAGCACCATGCCCATGAGGAACAGCACAATGTTTAACACCAGCAGGAAGACAATCTTGCTGTCGATGGCGGAAGCCAAAAAATCTGCCAGGGACTGGGGCGCGTTCAGCAGCACCAGCACCTTCATGAAGGCCTGAGCCAGAGCCAGCATCATACCCAGGGGAGCGTAGCTGCGCACGCCTTCCCGGAAGAAGCCCAGCAGTTCTTTGAACTTCACGGACTTATAGATGAACAGGCAAACGATGATGGCGTAGAACACGGAGATACAAGCCGCCTCGGTGGGGGTGGTCAGGCCGGAGTAGATGCCGCCCAGGATGATCACCGGGGTCAGCAGCGCCCAGAAGCCCTCCTTAATCACGCCCAAGATACCTTTTTCTCTCAGTTCGTAGTAATGCTCCTCAATGCGCTGGCGGTCCTCGCCTTTGGTCCGGCAGTGGAACTGCACGTACACCATCAGAGTCACAGCGATCAGGCAGCCGGGGATGATACCGGCGGTGAACAGGTCGCCTACGGAAACGTTGGTCACCAGGCCATAGGAGATGAACGGGATGCTGGGCGGGATGATAACGCCCAGGCCGCCGGCGGTAGCCACCAGAGCGGCGGACCAGATCTTGTCATATCCCAGGCTCACCAGGAACGGGATGCACATGGCTCCTACTGCGGCGCAGGTAGCCGGGCCGGAACCGGAGATCGCGCCGTAGAACAGGCAGGTGATAACCACTGCACAGGGCATACCGCCTTTGATCTTACCAATGAATACGGCGAACACGTCAAACAGTTTCTTGGACAGACCGCCGGTGGCCATAATAGCACCGGACAGCATGAACAGCGGGATAGCCAGAATGGATATGGTATCCACGCCGCGGAGCATACTCCGGACCACGAACTGCAAATCGCCGGAGAAGCTGGAGTCTACCAGAGCCGGCAGGATCGTGCCAAAGCCGATGGCCATGGCGATGGGCACGCCCAGCACCAGCATAACAAAAAATACGGCAAAAATCATTCCAATCATGCGCACTCACCTCCCTCAACACTTTCGCCTTTCTTGACTTCCATGATCGTGATGATCACACTCTGGACGCCCCGGATGATGCCGGACAGGAATCCCAGCGGAGCAGAGATGTAAATCCACCACATAGGAATCCGCATGGCCGAACTGGTCTGGGCGATGTCGTAGGAACTCATCATAACCTTCCAGGCGGGCGCCAGCAGGATAATACAGAAGATCACTGCCAGGATCTTGCTGAAGATATCCAGCACAGCGGCAATCTTCTTGGGGAACAGGTTGATCACCACGTCCACCCGGAGCATGCTTCCTTTCCGGATACAATAACCAGTGGCAATCATGCAGGACCAGATAAAGCAGTAACGGCAGAATTCCTCCGGCCACGGCATGGCGTTGCCCGTGATGGTCCGGTAAGCGATCTGAAGCATCATGATCACAGAAATCAAAATCAGGAAAATGACCATGATCGCTTCTTCCAGATACTGATCGATCCAGCTGAGAAACTTAGGTACTTTCACGTTCTCTCTCCTCCTCATTCTATTTTCTCATATTTTTGCGGTTATAGCATTCCCCTATGAGATGATAGTCGTAGCATAGCACGAAGGAGAAAAATTGTACATACGGCAAAATTCCCACAGACAAACCGGGGTTTCACATTTGTAAAAATCCTGTTAATAATTAAAAATTTTGTTAAAAAAGTATAAGAGCCCGGCACTGGCCAGGCTCTTCCTTGTACTGCTCTTATTTTGCTCTGCCGCTTACCGCAGCCTGATTCCCTCCAGCAGGTCTTTCAGGCTGGTGGACGCTTTACCGGTCTCCTTGTAGTTGAAGTTCTCCTCCCGGTTGTAGTCTCTGTCCCGGGAGCGCTCTTTCCGCTCATGGGCCGGAGCATCCTGCAGAACCTTCATGCTCAGACTCAGCTTGCCGTCCTTGATGGCAATGATCTTCACCTGAACCTTGTCGCCCTTCTTCAGCACATCCGAGGGTTTCTCCACTCTCTTGTGGCTGATCTGGGACACATGCACCAGGCCGGACAGGCCGTTCTCCAGATCCACAAAAGCGCCGTAATCCATCAGAGAATCCACGGTGCCTTCCATCACCTGCCCCACCTCGCAGGCGGCCAGCCTGGCGGCTTTCTCCTCCTTGGCTCTCTGACGGGCCGCTTCCTTGCCGGAGAGCACCAGCTTCTTGCCCGCCTTATCCGCCGTAATCACCATGACCTCAATGGTCTTTCCCTTGTAATCCTCCAGGTTCTCCACATAGCCGACAGCCAGCTTGGAGGCGGGGATAAAGGCGCGCACATCGTCCACATAGGCTACCACGCCGCCTTTCACCACACTGTCCACCTTCACCTCGAAGATGGTCTTGTCGTTCATCATCTGCTCAAATTTATCCCATACCGGATCGTCGTTGGGCGGCCCCTGCTCCAGAGATGCTTCCAGCTCCGCAGCATAATCTGCCATTGTCTCCACCGACGCTTCTTGGCTCTTCATTTCTTCGCTCATAACAACCTCCCGCAATCCTTCTGTTTCCCTAACGGCGTTCCAGCCCGGAAATCACCGCTATCGGTACGATTATAGCATCTTCAGTGCCGTTATGCAAATGCTTTTTCAAATTATTTGACAGCCCAGCCTCTTTTCTGTTATACTTGCCTCAACTACTATTCTTGGATGGCTCCGTCTTTCCATCCAGCCAACAATCACCTGCGGACGTTACAAAGCATGTATAAAACTGGGAGGGATACATCTTTGGAAGGACATGAGAAAAATCGTGCGCGCCGGCAGAAAGTCCAAAAATCACTTTATGAGGTCACGTTCTTTCTGGAACTGTTGGTGGCCGTTTTTGTGGTTTGCCTAATCCTCTATTTTCTGGGCCGGCTTTTCCTGAGTTTTGTGCAGACTCCGGACAAATTCAGCTTCATGCACTTTCTGGAACTGACTTTGGACATTGTCATTGGCATTGAGTTTTTGAAGATGCTCTGCCGCCACAACATCAA
Organism: uncultured Lachnospiraceae bacterium; assembly: GCA_964507035.1. Taxonomy (GTDB): domain Bacteria; phylum Bacillota; class Clostridia; order Lachnospirales; family Lachnospiraceae; genus Pseudolachnospira. The sequence continues at coordinate 28,103 of CAZDOQ010000010.1, forward strand.
CTCCGTGGTGGAGGTGCTGCTCTTTGCCCTGGCCCGCCATATGATTGTGGAAGATACCAGCATGATGGAGAACCTGCTCTGCGCTACGGGCGCCGCCCTGCTGTTTGTGGTGCGCAAATACCTGTATGTGCCGGAGATTGACCGGGACCGATTCAAGATCCGGAGAGCCACACCCCAGAACGCCGCTTCGGAACCGGCAGCGCCTCCCGTCCAGGAGGCCGCTGATCCTGACGCCGGGACAAGCTGAGTGATATACTAACGGTACTGCTTCCGACCGCTGGCATCCGCGATTCCCATCTCCATCCGGTATTTGGCCACGGTGCGCCGGGAAATCCCCGCGCCCGCCTCCTTCAGCAGATCCGCAATCTTCTGGTCGCTGAGGGGCTTCTTTTTATCCTCCGCATCCATCAACTCCCGCATCTTATCCCGAATCTTCTCCGGCGTCCACACCTGGCTTCCCTGGGAAGTCACATTCCGGGTGAAAAAGTAATTCATGGGATAAATGCCCCAGGTACACTGGAGGTATTTGTCCCGGACAGCCCGGCTGACCGTGGATTCATGGACGCCGATTTGCTCCGCCACATCCAGCAGCCGCAGCGGCTGCAGATGGCCGGGCCCCTGTTCAAAGAATTCCTTCTGACACTCCACCAGCGTCCGGGCCACCGACAGAAGGGTGTTGCCCCGCTGCCGGATACAGGAGAGGACCCACTCCGCCTGCCGCAGCTTCTCCCCTATGTAGTTCTGGGTCTCCGGACTGGGGTCCTCCTTCAGCATCCGCACATAGTAGTGGCTGAGCACCGCCTTGGAGTAGGAATTGTCGTTGAGCAGCACCTCAAAATAGCCCTGAAATTTGACCACCGTCACGTCCGGCAGGATATACCGCAGATGTTCCCGGGATGAAAAACCGCTGCCGGGAAAGGGATGTAAAGAGCGGATCAGCTGGGAGGCGTCTTCCACCTGATCCAGAGACGCCCCGGTGAGACTGGCAATCCGGGGCAGATGATTCTTTCCCAAAAGTTCCAAATGCCGGGAGACAATGATCTCGGCCAGCCCATGGTCCTGATTCTGACGCCGAAGCTGCAGCAACAGGCATTCCGTCAGATCCGCCGCCCCCACGCCGGCCGGTTCCACGCTCTGAAACAGGGTCAGATACGCCTCGGCCTGATCCTGGGTCAGGCCGAATTCCCGACATAGCCCCTGGGGCATATCCTCCAGATAGCCCCGGGAATCCAGGGAGTAGGCCAGATAGTGGTAGATCCGCTCTTCCTGCCTGCTCTGGGCCAGAGGGATCAGCTGGGACAGCACGTACTGGGGCAGATCTTCCTCCTCTTCCGCCGGCAGGTTCCAGGCGTCCCGCTCCTGCTCCTCTTCACACTCCTGTCCATAATAGACACGGTTTTGTTCATCCGCCGCCTCCAGCCACTCCAGCTTCCGCTGCATATCGCTTTTCCGGGGCGGTGTGTCCCGGTTATCCTCCAGTTCCACCAGCGGATTCTCCAGAGTCAGTTCTTTTAAAAACTGGTCCAGTTCCTGGACGTTCATCTGCAGGATCTCCACGGATTGAATCATCCGCTGGGACAGCACCTGCTTCTGTTCCAGTGAAATCTTCAAGTCCAATCGGAACGCCTCCTCTCCTGTATCCTCAACCTCTCCGCTTCCGTATCCTCTGCAAAAACAGTCCCCCATGGGCTTTTACGGATGCCGGCAGGCCCTTTTCTTCACACAGCGGTTATGTTCTTTACACGATCTCCGGAAAGAAACCACCCGCCAGCGTCTGGATTGCTTCATGGCCTGGCCGTGCGGCGCCGCCCAACAGCCACTCCGTAAGTTCCTCCACCCCCAGCGTAAGTTCCGGCGCTTCCCCGGGCGCCTGCATGAGCCGGGAGCCCTCCGGGCCCAGCTGCCATCGGAAGATTCCCTGGTTTTCCGGCAGAAGCGGGTCCAAAACCTGCAACCGGATGACCCGGGGTTCCCTGCTGCAGATGGCGCGCAGGAACCGCTCCAGGTGGACCAGCCGGGCCATAATGGCCGGCCTGGATTCCCCCAGCCAGCCGGTATTGACCAGTTTCACCGGAAGCGCCCCGCCCGGCAGGGAATCCGGCTGCGCCTGCCGGTTGGGATACCGCTGCGCCAAATACTGCCGGAGAGCAGACAACAGCGCCTGCTTCCTGCAGCAAAACTCCGGGGATTCCTCCCGGCCCAGCCGCAGGGTATCCGGCAGCACCGCCTCCGCCAAGACCATCTCCCGGATCTCCACGGCCTCCGCCGGCCAGAAGGCCAAAAAACCGGCCAGCTGTCCGTTCCACTCTGCCACGGCCACGCCGCCGTCCTCCGAGGCCACCTCCCGGCGGAGGCGGGCCAGGTAAGGGGCGGTCCGCTCCGGAAATACCCGGTAGCGGCGGGATAGTTCCTCCATGAGAAAGGCCGCCGCCCGGCCGTCTTCCGCTGGCTTCAGGGGCCGAAGGGTCCACTCCGGCTCCGCCGGGACGATCTCTTCCGGTTCCGGCAGCATCCCCTCCCACTGGCGGTACACATACCGGAATCCAAAGGGCCGGTAGATGGCCGGATCGGCCGGCATCAGCCACACAAAAGGCATCCCCTGCCTTCTCCAGTGTTCCAGTCCGCCCCGGATCTGGTTTGCCATCAGTCCCTGATGGCGGCAGGAAGGGCGGGTGGCCACCCCCACCAGATACCGGCTGTCCCAGCGTCTTCCCCGGACCCACAGCGGGTAGGGGTTCCACTGGATCATGGAAACCGGCTCCCCCGCCGCCTCCTCCGCCGAGATATCACTGCCCGGGACTTTTTCCCGGTAATAGTAATCCAAAAAAGCCGCCGAATCCTCCGGGAACATCTCCTGCCATAAGGCCCGGGTGGCAGGCTTTTCCTTCTCCGTCAGCCAGCGCATGTCTCCTCCTTCTGCGGTCCCTGGTAATCCAGCTGGGTCAGGGTGTACTTGCGGACCATGAAAATGGGGTGGTAGGATTCCTTGGCCTTCCGGAGGGCCGGCAGGCCCACGTCGTCCTCCCGGTTTACCAGCGCCGCGTCCGGGAACGCATGGACCAGAAACTGCTGGTTGATCAGCGGATACAGACCCCGGATCTCACTGTTGGCCTTTTCAATGTGGATCACCGCCATCCGGTCCACCGGATTATAGCTGCCCACGGTAAAAGCCTCCAGCTGTCCATCCACCCAGATCCCCGCCACATGGGCGCCCAGCACTTCCATGTGGTGGAGAATGGAGTGGATGCCCTCCACTTCCCCGTCCAGGTGGTGTCCGGCGTCGTCTCCTTTGCTCTCCCGCCACCGGTCCAGGAACTTCCAGACCTCGTCCCGGTCCGCCACGGTGATCCGCCGGTATTCCCAGCGCCCTTCATATGCTTTGAGGAAGGCGTTGATATGGTTTTTCTTTTTGTGATACTTCTTTCCCGCCAGGGTCCGAAGGCTTTCCGCGTCGTACACGTAGTCCGCCGCATCCGCCTCCTCCTCAATCCGGTAACGGCCCTCCGGCAGGCCCAGGGCTCGGATCCCTGGCGCATCGGCAAAGATCACCTTCATGGACCGGTGCAGCTGCCGGTTCATATAATCCTCCAGCAGGGCAAAATAGTGGGGCATGTCCTGGGCCCGGCACACGGGCAGGCAGGCCTCATACCGGTCCCCCACATGGCTTAACAGCAGCACCGCCTTTTCATCCACCAGCGCAAACTCACAGCCAAAATAGTCTTTCCAGAGAAAGCTGTCCAAAATCACACTGTCGCAGGTCAGGTTGGAACGCAGGGAAAAGTACGGCCGCAGCCGTTCCACATCCGACGCTTCCAACCCACGAAAACAGATCTCTGTCACTCGCACCTCACCTCACTGTTATCAATCCGGCAAAAGGGCTTTTGCCCGCGCTGTGACAAAAGCCCCTCTCCGTTTCACGGTTACTCCGTGATGGCCGTATACTGGATGGAAGTCACCGCCCCGTCCTGCACCACGAACAGGAGGGTACAGTCGCCTTTGGTGTAGCTGTAGACCCCTTCCTCCTCCGGCTCCCCGTAGGCCTCCACCACATCCTCCGCCGCCGAGCCAATGGCAACGCCCTCCGGCGTGGAGACCAGGTCATCCCGAAGTTCCACGGAGGACACATAATCCACGTCCTCCATCGGATAGGTATTCAAAATGAAACTTCCGTAAGTATACTGTTTGTCCAAACCGTCAAAGGCGCAGCTCTGGGACTCAAAGTAATCGTCATAGTCCCCCAGAGCCTCCAGAATCGGAGCCGCCTCCGCGTTCATGGCGATGGTCACATCCCCTGACTGGAACACATAGG
>CAZDOQ010000011.1:0-12873 GCA_964507035.1 uncultured Lachnospiraceae bacterium
CCGCCATGGAGGAAATCTCCTCCTGCCGGTTCTCTCCCTCCATCACAAACACCGGGTAGATCAGGGATGCCTTGCTCATCCGGGTCTCCCGGACCATCCGCCGCAGGCTCTCCCCGTACCGCAGCCTTCTGGGTCTTTGGATCATCTCCATCTCTCTTACCTTCTTTCTGCCATTTTCCGGCGGCAAACCTGCTCCGCCAGTTCCACTAAACTGTCCATGGTGGCCCGCCGGGAAACCTCCGTCTGCATCCCCAATGCCTCCGCCTGAGCCTGGGTCTGTTTGCCAATGCAGAGGGCCCGCACCTTGCGGAAATCCAGGCCCTTCGCCTGTTCTGAAAAGCCCCGGACCGTGGAAGCGCTGGTAAAAAGCACCAAAGTCTCCGGATGCTGCTCCAGCTCCTCCCGGATCTGTAGGATTCCCGGCTCCGGGTACACTGTCTCATAGATGGCCAGATCCGTCACAGACAGATCCTTCCGGGAGCGGATCTCCGCCAGGATCTCCGCGCCGCCGGCCGCCGCCCGGGGGAGCAAAATGGAAGCCCCCGGCTCACAGGTCTCCGCCAGCAGCCGCCCCAAGGCCGCCCCGTCATACACCTCCGGCACCGCGTTCACCAGAATCCCCCGGTTTTCCAGTTCCCGGGCCGTACCGCTGCCCAGGGCCGCCATCTTCTTTCCCGCAAGCACTCGAACATCCCGGCGCTCCTGGCGCAGCCGGTCAAAGAAGTGGCGTACCCCTGCGGGGCTGGTGAAAGCCAGCCAGGAATACCGGTCCAGCTGGTCCATGGCCTGGTTCCAATGCTCCGTCTCTGTCAGCTGCCGGGTGGCAATAGCCGGAATTTCCAGCACTTGGGCCCCCTTCTCCCGCAGCTTCCGGGCCAGGGCCGAAGCGCTCTCCCGGGGGCGTGTCACAATAGCCCGGCACCCGGCCAGCGGCCGCCGCCCGGCCCAGTCAAACCGGTCGCTGTACCGGCAGACGCCGCCCACCACCAGAATGGCCGGGGCCTGGGCCTTCTGCCGCCGGGCCTCCTCCGGCAGTTCCGCCAGGGCGGCGGTGATCCGCCGCTGCTCCGCAGTGGCGCCCTTCTCCAGCACCGCCGCCGGAGTCTCCGCCGGCATCCCGGCGGAAAGCAGTCCCTGGCAGATCTCCGGCAGAGCCGTCACCCCCATGAGGAACACCAGAGTGCCTCCCAGCCGCACCAGGGCCTCAAAATCCATGTCCAACGGCTGATCTTTTTTCTTATGGCCGGTGATGACATGGACGGAAGAACATTCGTTCCGGTGGGTCACCGGAAGCCCGTTGTAGGCCGGCACCGCAATGGCGGACGTGACCCCGGGGACCACTTCGTAGGGAATCCCCGCGTCGGACAGCAACTCCAGTTCCTCTCCGCCCCGTCCAAACAAAAAGGGATCGCCGCCCTTTAACCGCACCACCCGCTTGCCCTCCCGGGCCTTCTCCAGCAGGATCTGATTGATCTCCGCCTGGGTGCGGGTGTGATGGCTGGCCCGCTTGCCCACGTTGATCCGCTCCGCCGCCTCCGGCACCAGGGCCAGCACCTCCGGCCCCACCAGGGCGTCATAGACCACCACCTGGGCCGCGTCCAGCACTGCTTTTCCCTTTAAAGTCAATAGCCCCAGATCTCCGGGGCCGGCTCCCACCAGCCAAACCTTTCCCTGTGTCTCCATGAGAATACCTCTTTCCTTGACGCCATGTATTTTCGGCATCCAGTTATTCATCACTTTCATTCCCCTTCCAGCCGCTTCCGCAGAGTCTCTGCCAGGCGGATGCCCAGGGCTTTCGCCTCCTCCGGTGCGCCGGTAATTTCCTCCACAGCGTGCTCTCCGGTGGCCTCGCTGTAGTGGAGTCCCCGGAGACGCAGCGTTCCTGCCTGGACCGTTGCAAAGGCGGCAATGGGGGAACTGCAGCCCCCGTCCAGGGTCCGGACAAAGGCCCGCTCCGCCTGGGCGGCCCAGGCGGATTCCGTGTCAAAGTAGCCGTCCAGGTACGAATAATCCTCCCCGGCCCGGCCCTGAACTGCCAAAATGCCCTGGCCTGCCGCCGGAATCATCTCCTCCGTGGACAGATACCGGCTGATCCGGTGCTCCAGGCCCAGCCGCTTCAGCCCCGCCGCCGCCAAAATCAGTGCGCCGTACTGGCCTTCGTCCAACTTCCGCAGCCGGGTCAGCACATTGCCCCGGACCATGGCAAAGGTTACGTCCGGCTCCAGCTGGGAAAACTGCAATGTCCGCCGCCTGCTGGAGCAGCCCACCGGCTTGGCCTTATCCCACTGGAAACAGCCCTCCGGCAGCACCAGTACGTCCCGGGGGTCCTCCCGGCGGGAGTAGCCCAGCACCGGCAGATCCTCCGTCGCCTCCATGGGCAGATCCTTGAGACTGTGGACCGAAAGATCGCTGCGCCCGTCCCGGAGAGCCTTATCCAGTTCCTTCACGAACAGTCCCTTGCCGCCGATCTCCTCCAGCTTCCGGTCCAAGATCCGGTCTCCGGTGGTTTTCATGGTCACCAGTTCCACGGTCCGGCCGGTGTGCTGCCGCAGGTAATCCGCCACCGACTCCGATTGTATCACTGCCAGCCGGCTCTCCCGGCTTCCAATCCGAATGGGTTTCATCTGCCTTCGCAGCAATGCCGCTGCCTCCTTTACCATTTTGTGGTTGGCGCCGTCCCCGGCCAGGCCCAGCACCAGGTATTCCGACTCCACCAGCGCCGGGAAATAGAAATCGCACAGACTCCGGTCCGAGGCGGCGTTGCACAAAATCCCCAGCGCCCGGGCTTCCCGGCACACCGCCGCGTCCACCTCCCGGTTCACCGCCGAGAGCGTCAGGAAATACCGGCCCTCCTCCATCTCTCCGGGCCGGTAACAGCCCTGCTTCCAGGCGACTCTCTGTTCCCGGACCAGCTGCTCCAGATCGAAAGACAAAGCCGGGGACCAGACGGTGATCTCCGGGCCAAATGGAAGCAGGCTTTCCACCCGCCGGGAGGCAATGACGCCGCCTCCCACCACCAGAATACGCTTCCCCTCCAGGGGGAAGAACAAGGGAAACCGTTTAGGATTCATGGTATACGTTCTCCCAGACAGACAGGCACCGGCGCAGAGTCTCGCTGCCCGCCTCATCCCGAATAGCAAAGAGAAGCTTCTTGACCATCTTGTCCACCGCTTCCTCCGCCCCGGCCTCCAGCACAGACCGTTCCTCTGTGGAAAGGGGCAGTTTTTTCAAGGTTTTGCCCATGCGCCAGACCACATCCTCCGCCGAAGCCTGGCCCAGCTGCTGGATCTTGGGGATCACATCCCGGCACTCATACCAGTTAAAAAACTCCTCCTGCTGTTCCCGGAGCAGCCCCTCCGCCGCCTCCAGCTGCCGCTGCAGCTTGGGCGACTGGGGACAGACCGGAAAATGGTCGATATCATACAAGGTCACATGGGGCAGCGTCCCCACCTCCGTCTCTATGTCCCGGGGCACCGCCAGATCAATGAAGATCTTATCCTGGGACAGATCCATGGCCGCCATATCCGCATATTTGATGGTGGTGTTGGGACTGCTGGTGGCGCTGACTACCACGTCGCACCAGGGAATCCAGTCCAGCCGCTCCCCATAGTTAATCCGGTCGCAGCCCTCCGGAATCTCCACCACGCCGCTGCGGTACTGGCGCACCGTCACCGTCACATGAGCCCCCTCCGCCGCCAGGGCCAGGGCAGACCGCCGCCCCATCTCCCCGTTGCCGATGACCAGGCACTCCCGGCCCGCAAAAGAATAGCCCTGCCGTTTCAGGTGCCCCACCGCATGCTCAATGGCTGACGTGTTTGCGGTGGACATCTGCAGGTTGGATTTCACCTTCTTGCCCACAGTCAGGGCCATCCGGAACAGCACTTCCGTCACCTGGTCCGTGGCCTCTTCCTCCCGGGCCAGGTTCCATGCCTCCTTCACCTGGGTCAGGATCTGATCTTCCCCCAGGATCATGGATTTGAGGCCGCTGGTCAGCCGGAACAGGTGGGATACCGCCTCCGCCCCGCTGCGGCTCACCAGATACCGCTGATACTCCGGCCGGGAAAGGCCCTTCAGCTGACAGAGCCAGTCCTCCAAGGGCAGTTCCGCTCCCTCCTCCCCGTTGCCCCACAGTTCCGTCCGGTTGCAGGTGGAGAGAATCACGCAGCCGCTGACCCCGGCTTTGGCCCGGAGCGCTTCCAGCGCTTCCCCCTGGGCCTTTTTGGTAAAGGAAAATTTTTCCCGGATGGGAACCGGCGCCAGTCCGTGGTCGATTCCCGCCATCTGTATGCTCATCACGTTCCGTCCTCCATGCGCCCCGGCTCCAGCTGATACAAAATGGCGTTGCAGATGGCCGCCGCCACGTTGCTGCCTCCCTTTCTTCCCCGGGCCACAATAGCCGGGACCTCCGTCTCCAAAATCAGCTCTTTGGATGCCACCACGTTCACAAACCCTACGGGCACGCCGATGATCAGTTCCGGCGCAAGTTTCCCTTCCCGGATCAGTTCCGCCAGCCGGATCAGGGCTGTAGGGGCGTTGCCGACGGCAAAGATCACCGGCTTCTCAAGCAGCGCCGCCTTGTCCATGCAGGCCACCGCCCGGGTGGTGTGATTCCGCCTGGCCGCTTCCGCCACGTCCGGATCGGACATAAAGCAGTGGACCTCCCCGCCCAGAGACCCCAGCACCCGCTTGTTGATGCCGGATTTGGCCATCTGGGTGTCCGTCACAATGTCCGCCCCCTGGCTCAGAGCCTCCAGGGCCCGCTCCACCGGCTGGTGGGAAAACACCAGGTTGTCCGCATAGTCAAAGTCTGCGGTGGTGTGGATGACTCGCTTGACCACCGGCTCCTCCAGAGGGGGGAATGTTCTCCCGTTTAACTCCTGGGTAATAATCTCAAAACTCCGGCGTTCAATATCTTTCGGGAGCACCCGTTCCAACTCGATTTTCATGGATTGATTCCCTCCTCCAAAATCCGGTAAATTTGTTCCATATCCAGGTGGCGGCGTAGGGTGTCCGCCAGAATATCGTATTGGGTCTCCTTGTAGGCTGCATAATCCATCCCCGGCTCCGCATCATAGTCCAACCCTTTTCGGGCCGCCAGGCTCCGAGCCACCTCCCGGGCGATCTCCGGCCGGTCAAAGAACCCGTGGACATAGCTGCCGTAGACCCCGGAGGCCAGGGCGCCGCCCTCGCTCTTTTCGGTTCCGGTCACCGCGTCCGTTAGCCGGGCGGCGGGCTGCTGCTCTCCACCGGCGGTGCTGACTCCCATGTGGATCTCATAGCCCTCCACCGGCAGGCCGGAAAGGCCGGAAAGGGGACCAGGAAGCGGCTGCACCTGGCCGGTGACCCGGGTCCGGGTCTTCTCCCCGGCAAACTCGGTGCGCATAGGCAAAAGCCCCATGCCCCGGAGTTCTCCCCCTTCCTCCACGCCCAAGGGGTCCGAAAGGCTCTCCCCCAACATCTGATAGCCGCCGCAGATGCCAAAGATCACGGCCCCGGCCCGGTGGGCCTTCTGCACCGCCGCCTCCAGACCGTTCTGGCGCATCCACAGCAGATCCCGCATAGTGTTCTTGGTCCCGGGCAGCAGAATCATATCCGGATGGCCCAGTTCCTCTACCCGGCGAATGTACCGGACCGAAACCCCAGGCAGGTTCTCCAGCACGTTGAAATCCGTGAAATTGGCAATCCGGGGCAGCCGGATCACAGCAATATCCACCGCTTCCACGGTCTTGTTTCCGGTGAGCCGTTCGGAGAGGCTGTCCTCATCCTCCACGTCAATGTCCATATAGGGGACCACCCCCACCACCGGAATGCCGGCGCGCTCCTCCAGCATAACAATCCCCGGGTCCAGAATGGTCTTATCCCCCCGGAACTTGTTGATGATCAGCCCCTTGACCATGGCCTGCTCCAAAGGCTCCAGCAGAGAGACGGTGCCCACCAGCTGGGCGAACACCCCGCCCCGGTCAATGTCCCCGGCCAAAAGCACCGGCGCCTTTGCCATCCGGGCCATGCCCATGTTCACCAGATCGTCCTGCCTTAAGTTAATCTCCGCCGGGCTCCCGGCCCCCTCCAGCACGATGATATCGTACTCTGCCGCCAGGGAACCGTAGGCTTTCTGGATATCCGGGATCAGCTTTTTCTTAAAAGCAAAGTAGTCCCGGGTGCTCATGTTCCCCAGCACTTCTCCGTTTACAATTACCTGGGAACCCATGTCGTTGGTGGGTTTCAGGAGAATGGGGTTCATGTACACATGGGGGGCAATCCCCGCCGCTTCCGCCTGCATCACCTGGGCCCGTCCCATCTCCAGTCCTTCCTCTGTGATAAAGGAGTTTAAGGCCATATTTTGGGATTTAAAGGGCGCCACCCGGTAGCCGTCCTGGTGAAAGATCCGGCACAGGCCCGCTGCCAGCAGACTCTTTCCGGCATTGGACATGGTGCCCTGTATCATGATCGCGCGTGCCATCCGTTTTTCCTCCTATGCCATCCGCTCCCGGAGCACCTCCAGGAGACGGGTATTTTCCTCTCTGGACCGGACCGCCACCCGGTAGTAGCCAGGCCCCAGTCCTTGATAATTCCGGCAGTCCCGGATCAGAATGCTCCGGCCCAGACAGAAGGCCGCCAGATCCTCCGGCCCCTGAAAGAACACAAAGTTGGCTTTGGACCCGTAAATTTTACAACCCAGTTCCCGCATCTGTTCTTTCAGAAACCGCCGCTCCTGCCGGACGAGAGCCTGGGTCCGGCAGACGTACTCCGTCTCCCCCAAGGCGGCCATGCCGGCCCGCTGAGCCGGAACGGAAACGTTCCAGGGCTGCAGCACCTCCCGCATCCGCTGGAGCAGGTCCGGGCCGGCGCAGAGGCCGTAGCCCAACCGCAGCCCCGGCATGGCGTACAGCTTGGTGAAGGCCTTCAGCACAAACAGGTTTTTCATATAGGCCAGGGCCGGTTTCACGGAAAAACGCTCCTCCTGATCCAAAAATTCCAGGAAACATTCATCCGCCACGCAGAGGGTTCCGGTTTCCTGACACCGTTCCAACAGCGCCGCCAGGAAATCTGCCGAAGCGCTCTGCCCCGTAGGGTTCTGGGGATTGCAGAAAAAGAGCATGTCCGTCTCCGGGGTCACCGCCTCCAGGGACTCCTCCCGGTAGGCAAAGTCTTCCTCTTTCCGGAGGGATAGAAACTCCACCTGGCAATCCACAGCCCGCAGCGCCTGCTCGTACTCGTGAAATCCCGGCGACCAGACCAGCGCCTTCTTGGGTTTTACCGCCAGTGCCAAGCCGAAGATCAGATCCGCCGCGCCGTTGCCACAGAGGATCTGTTCCGCCGGCACTCCCTCCGCCTCCGAAAGGGCGGCCCGCAGCGCACGGCACTGGGGGTCCGGATAATGGATGGACGCATCCACCCCCACCTTGGCCGCCTGCCGCACCGCATCCGGCATTCCCAAAAAATTCAGGTTGGCGGAGAAATCAAGTTCCACCGGTTTTCCGTATATATCGCCGCCGTGCATGTGCATGGGATTGCCTCCTCTCCTCTACCAAAACTCCAGAACCAGCCGTACCGCTGCCACCGCCGCCAAAAAGATCCAACTGGTGGCAAGCATCAGCCGGTTGGCCCGGGGGATATCCGCCAGTTCAATGGGCCGGTCCGGGTCCCCAATGGTCTTCTTTTTGTGCAGGACCCCAAAATACCAGGTATCCCCGGCCAGTTCCACATGAAGGGCCCCTGCCATCACCGCCTCCGTATGAGCGGAATTGGGACTGGCATGGTTCCACCGGTCCCGCTTGTAGATCCGCCAGGCGTTCCGCCCGTCCAAACCGGTGAAAAAACAGGCCGCTGTCATGGCCACCGCCGCCAGCCGGGCGGGAATATAATTAAACACGTCGTCCAGCCGGGCCGCCGCCCGGCCAAAAAACAAATACTTTTCATTTTTATACCCTACCATGGAATCCATGGTGTTCACCGCCTTGTACAAAAAGCCGCCCAAAGCGCCCCCTATGGCCATATAAAACAGCGGCGCAATCTCCCCGTCTGAGGCGTTCTCCGCCACCGTCTCCACGGCAGCCTTGACCACGCCCTCCTCGGTAAGCCGCTCCGTATCCCGGCCCACGATCCGGGAGACAGCCTTGCGGCCCGCTTCCAGTCCCCTTTTTTTCAGAGCCGTGTACACCCTCATGCTCTCCACCTGCAAAGACCGGGCTGCCAGCAGCTGGTAGCAGAAAATAGCTTCCAGGCCGATTCCCAACGCTGTATGAACCTGGTAGGCGAGCCAGAGAAGCAAAACCGGTGGAATCAGCGTGTACACAATGACGCCCACCACCAGAAAGACACCTCCGGTCATCTCTCCCCTCTGGGTGCTGGGGAAGGCTTTCCGCAACAGGCCTTCCCATTTTGAAATGATCCATCCGATCCCCCGGACCGGATGCCACCGGGTCTGGGGATCCCCCAAAAGCAGGTCCAGGAGAAATCCCAGGAGCAGGGCAATCCCTGCCGTCTCCATTCTTGTCATAACATCCTCTGCCGCCTGACAGCGCTCCTCTTACTTAATCTTCTGGGCCAGTCCGCAGCAGACCCGGTACACCTCCGCCGCCTGCTCCGCCAGCCGGCAGGAAAGCCGCCCCACCTGCTCCCGCCACAGCCGTTCCCAGGCATCCATGGGCACCAACCCGCAGCCCACCTCCCGGGTTATCACCACCAGAGAAGGGTTCTCCTGCGCAATCCGCTGAAGCAATTTCTCCAACGCACGACGCGCTTTCTCATTTGAATCCCGATTTTCTGACGAATCCTGATTTTCTGATTCTTGGCCTTCTGATTCTGCCGCCTGCAAGACCTGCCGCAATTTCCACCGGACCATCTCTGGGAAGTGGTTCAAGACATCCACCTGCCCCCAGTTTTCCGGCTCCCCCTGGGCGCCGTCCCAAATCCGAGGTTCTGCCGCCCCTGTGAGGGTACGGGCAAAAGCCAGCTTATTCTGATAGGCCCCTCCGGTTACCAAGCGCATGGCGCCTGCCCCCTTCTGTTCCCGGCTCTGCCGGAACTTTGTCTTGTCTTCCGATTTTCCTGCTGCCAGGCCGGTCCCCCGGTCCGCTCCCGGAACCAGTGTCTCTTCCGATTCTCTCTTCCAGTACACGGGGACGCCGTGGACCAACTCCACAGCCAGAGAAAACCGGTCGGCCAGGGCCTGGTTTACCTCCGCCAGGACCTGCCGGTATGCCTCCGTCTCCCCGGGATAGCAGGCGCCGTCCTCAAACACATCGTTGGAGACCACGATCAGGGAGTCCGCCTGGTCTGCCAGCCGGAACAGCCCCTCCCGGATGATCCGGGCTGTATCCTGTGTCCGACCTTTTGAGGAAAACATCTCGTTGGCCACCAGGTTGGACAGGCATTCCAGCAGCACTGTGGTTCCCGGAGGAAGCGTCACCTCCTCCAGATGAGTGTACTGTTCCAACGTGGTAAAGCCTTTCCCAGCCCGAAGCCGCCGGTGCCGGGCAATCCGCCGGCGGCTCTCCGGGTCCTCCGCCGCCATGGTGGCAATATACAGCAGGGATCCGCAGGAGGAGGCAGCCTCCACCGCCAGCCCTTCCGCAAACTCCGACTTACCGCTGCCGCTGCCGCCCCAAACCAACGCTCTCATGGGCCGCCTCTAATCCAGGGGCTGGTAGGCTTCCACCTGGATCTGATCAAAGGTGCTCATACCCTGGTACACGCTCAAAGCCATATCCAACAGCGGGAACAGGGCCACCGCGCCGGTGCCCTCTCCCAGGCACATGCGGCAGACCAGGAAGGGACTGAGCCCCAGGGCCTCCAAAAGCCGCTGCCCCGCCGGTTCGTTGGACACATGGGAGGCCAGCAGATAGTCCCGAACCTCCGGACACAGCCGCACTGCCGTCAGCGCCGCCACCTCGGTGATAAAGCCGTCGATCACAGCCGGAATCCGCTCCGCCGCGCAGCCCAAAAACACACCGGTGAGCCCGGCAATATCCAGGCCGCCCACTTTGGCCAGCACATCCAACGGATCCGAAGGGTCCGGGCGGTTCACGGCAATGCCCTCCCGGATTACCTGGATCTTCCGGGTGAGTCCGGCGCTGGTAAGCCCCGCCCCCCGGCCAGTGACCTCCTGCGGCGGCACGTCCAACAGCACGCTGGTCATGGCGCTGCTGGTGGTGGTGTTGCCAATGCCCATCTCACCGGTGGCCAAAATCTGGTATCCGGCGCTTTTTAACTCCGCCACCTTCCGAATCCCCGCCTCCACCGCCTGCACCGCATCCTCCCGGCTCATGGCCGGACCCTTGGTGAAATTGCGGGTGCCATAGAGGGTTTTATGGCGCTCTACCCGGGTGTCGGTGATCATCCCCAGATCCATGGGGAACAGAGTCGCTCCCGCCTGCTTGGCCATCAGGGCCACGCTGGTGCAGCCGTCCAGGAAATTCTCCGCCACAATGGCCGTCACCTCCTGGCCGGTCTGAGTCACTCCCTCCTCCACAATCCCGTTGTCCGCGCAGCAGATGACCACACCCTTCCGGTTCAGGGTCACATCATCCGTTCCCACGATTCCGGCCACCTGGGCCACCACCTCCTCCAGCTTGCCCAGACTCCGCAGCGGCTTGGCAATGCTGTCCCAACGCTTCCAGGCCCGCTCTTGGGCTTCCCGGTCCAGCGGGCGGATTTTCTTAATGGTCTCCTCGATGAGCATAAGCCCTTCCTTTCTCCAGGAAGCGGAACACCGCCTCCTGGTTCGAATAATAGTAGAGATGGGGGAACCCGGCCGCCAGGCTCTCTCCTCCGTGGATGCACTGCCAACGGTCGCCGTTCACCGGTTTCTCCGCCTCAAAGGCCTCCCCGCAGTCCGTGCTTTCAAAGTAGTGGAACTCATGGCCCCGGAAGGTGGCTCCTGCCGGTCCAAAGACCGTCTCCTGCCGGGAGGTCAGCTCCACATAGCCAAAGCGTCCTAGCTTGTCTGTCCGGTACCCCCGGCCCGGCAGCGCCCCCACCATATTATGGGAAAACTTCTTCATATCCTCCATCTCCCGCTGCAGATACAAAAAGCCGCCGCACTCCGCCGCGCAGGGCATTCCGCCGGCCACCGCCTCCCGGATCTGCTCCCGCATGGAAGCGTTTGCCTCCAGCCGCCGTACAAAAAGTTCCGGATAGCCGCCGCCCAAAATCAGGCCGCCTAGCCCCTCCGGCAGGGCCGGATCTTCCAGAGGGGAAAACTCCACCAGTTCCGCCCCCATCTTCCGAAGCAGATCCAGGTTGTCTTCATAGTAGAAACAAAAAGCCGCGTCCCGGGCCACGCCAATGCGCACCGGCTCCTCCAGCCGGGGAAGTTCCGGTTCCTCCGCCGTAAGTTCCGGCGCTTCCCCCGCCAGAGCAATGAGCCGGTCCAGATCCAGATTTTTTTCCAAAATCTTGGCCAGGGAAGAGAGTTTTTGCTGGAGTCCTTCCACCTCATCCGGGGTCACCAGGCCCAGATGGCGGCTCTCAATGACGTAGTCTTTCAGGCTGGGCACGCAGCCAAACACCGGCACCCCGCACTCCTGCTCCACCACAGGCCGCAGCCGGTCATAGATCCTGGGGGACACCTGGTTGAAAATGACGCCCCGGATCCCGGAGTCTTCCCGGAAGGACACAAAGCCCTTGATCAGAGATGCCAGGGACAGGCTCATGCCCTTGCCGTTTACAATCAGCACCGCCGGTGTGCCGGTGACCCGGGCCAGATCGTAGGAGGAAGCGGTGAAGGTGCTGCCGGCCACGCCGTCATAAAAACCCATAACCCCCTCCATCACCGCCATCTGGCTCTCCCGGCTGTTCTCCGCCAGCAAATACCGGGTCAAACTTTCCCCGGTAAAAAAGGTATCCAGGTTTCGGGAACGGGTCCCCAGGACCCGGGTGTGAAACATGGGGTCAATGTAATCCGGTCCGCACTTGAAGGAGGAGACGGTGAGTCCCCGTTCCTTTAGAGCCTGGAGGATGCCGCAGGTGAGCAGCGTCTTGCCGCTTCCGCTGGAGGCAGCCCCCAACAAAATTCTGGGTAGTTTCAATCGGATTCCTCCTCCCTGCCGTCAAAAGAAAACACCGCCACCGGGTTGCCGCCGGTCATCAGATGGTAGTCGCCCAACACCCGGGCCTTGGCCACCGTGATATGAGCAATATCCAGATTCTCCACCGGATGCTCTGAGAGCCAGCCGGTGACCTCCGCCATGGTCTCCAAGGTCACAGCGTTGATCACCACCCGGACCCGGGGATTCTTTTTCAGAGCCGCCGCCAGAATTTCACGGAGGTTCCCGGAGGTTCCCCCTAAAAACACATGGGTGGGGGCTGGCAGGTCCCAAAGGACCGCCGGAGCGGTACCCTCCACCACTATCAGGTTGGGTACTCCCAGCCGGATCCGGTTCTCCCGCAGCAGGGCCAGAGCCTCCGGCTTTTTCTCCACCGCATAGACAGTACCGGAGGAGGCGGCCCGGGCCATCTCCACGGAGACGGAGCCGGTGCCGGCCCCCACGTCCCAGGCCACCGCATATTCCGTCAGTCGCAGCTTGCACAGGGAGATCTCCCGGATCTCCTCCTTGGTCATGGGCGCTTTCCCCCGCAAAAAGGCCTCGTCCGGCAGGTAGGGCGTCGCCGGGGTCTGATCCGCCTCCGGGTTTTCTATGAGAAGGACCTGGAGTCCGTCCCAATCCCGGTCCGCCAACTCTTCCGGCGTTCCCTTCCGAATCCGCTCCTCCGGATAGGAAAGGTTCTGACCCACAGTCACCTGGACCTGCCCCAAACCAAATTTCTGAAGCTGCCGGCAGATATCCCCGGCGCTGCACTCTTTGCCTCCGGCCAAGGCAAGCACCCGCCGGTGACGGCGCACCGCCGCCGGCAGATTGGCCTGCCGGC
>CAZDOQ010000011.1:12973-30191 GCA_964507035.1 uncultured Lachnospiraceae bacterium
AAGGCAAGCACCCGCCGGTGACGGCGCACCGCCGCCGGCAGATTGGCCTGCCGGCCGTGGAGGCTGATCAAGGCCACATCCTCCCAGGGAATTCCCAGACGGGCGCAGAAATACACCGGGGAGGAAACTCCCGGCACCAGCCGCACGTCCCAATCCGGCAGTTCTTCCAACATCTTTTTGGCTCCGCTATAAAAGCCCACATCCCCGGAGACTCCCACCGCCAGATTCCGGCAGTCCGGATGTTCCTGGGCGTAAGCCCGGACCTGCTCCGCCCGGTAAGCCTGCCCCATGGGTTTGCCAAACGCCTCCAGCATGGAAAGGACGCGGCCTGCCGCCAGAATGGCGTCTGCCTGGCGGAACGCCTCCTCCGCCTCCCCGGTGAGGGAGGCACGGCTGCCCATGCCCACGCCCACAATGGTCAGGGAAGGCCGGACCGAAGCCAGTTGTGCCGCCGGGGAACCGGCTTCCTCCGCCAGCCCCAGCTGCGCCAGCGCCGCCTCAAAGGAAACCCCTTCCTCCTGGACCGGACGGCGGATCAGCACCACCTGAACCCCGGCCCGCCGGGCGGCCCGGAGTTTTTCCGGCAAGCCACCGGCCAAGCCAGACTCCTTGGTCACCAGATACCGGGCCCCCACCTGCCGCAGCAAAGCCAGGTTCAACTCCTCGGAAAAAGGTCCCTGCATGGCAATGAGATTTTTTCCCTCAAACCCCAAACGCCGGCAATGATCCACCGACTCCCCGGTGGACAGCACCCGGGCCGTCAGCCGTTCCTGCCAGTCCGGCAGGAACGTGTATTTGGCCAGTTCCTTGCTGCCGGTGGTCACCAGGACGGTTCCCTGGGTATGGGATAAAAACGCCACCGCCTCCTCCACCGAGTCCACGGCAACGCAGTCCTCCCCGGCGGGGGAAGACTGGCGCAGCAGCCGCAGGTAGGGAACGCCGCAGACGGCGCAGGCGGCCTTCAGGTTTTGGGAGACCACCGCCGCGTAGGGGTGGGTGGCGTCCACTGCCTGCCGGAAATCTCCCCGGCGCAGCAGTTCCTCCATGGCCTCCTGATCCAGCCGTCCCGCCGCCGTCTCTACAAAGGAACCGGACGGAAGAAGGGTTTCTCCGTATTCCGTGGCCACACAGACCAGCGCCGGTACCCGGCAGGCCTCCAGCCGCTCCGCCAGCCGCCGTCCCTCGCTGGTCCCGCCGAACACCAGAATCCGGCTCATAGGCGGTAACCCCGGGGCGTTATCATATGGCCGCCCACCTCTTTTGTCTGGGAATTTCCAATAAACACCGTTGTAAACATATCCACCTGTGTGTCCCGCAACTCCGTCAGAGAAAGAACCTGGTGTTCCTCCCCTTCCCGGCCAATGTTCCGGACCAGACCGCAGACCGTCTCCCCCGGCCGGTGGGCCAGCACCAGATCACAGGCTTTCTGCAGATAGTCACGGCGTTTTCGGCTGGAAGGGTTGTACAGGCAGATCACAAAGTCCGCCTCCGCCGCAACGGAAAGCCGCTTTTCAATCTTCTCCCAGGGGGTCAGCAGGTCGCTTAGGCTGATCACTGCAAAATCGTGGATCAGGGGCGCGCCCAGCACAGAGGCGCCGCCCACCGCCGCCGTCACCCCGGGGATCACTTCCACTGGGATTTCCGGATACCGCTCCCCTATCTCCAACATCAATCCGCTCATACCGTAGACCCCGACATCCCCGCTGCAGATCATGGCTACGGTCTTTCCCTCCGCCGCCTGGGCGAAGGCCAACTCGCACCGATCCACTTCCTTGGTCATGGGGGTAGTCAGAAACTCTTTGCCCGGGAAATGGTCCCGAACCAGATCCACATACACCGTATAGCCCACAATGGTATCACAACTCTTTAACGCCTCCGCCGCCCGAATGGTCATCTCCTCATAACTGCCGGGGCCTATGCCCACTACCGCCACTTTACCCAAAACAAATCCTCCTGTTCTCCTGGGCCACCGCCACGGTCACCCCGTTTTCCGCCTGTTTGGGGACCAGCAGCCGGCCGCCGCCAGCCGCCAGCACCGCCGCCCGCTCGCATACATTGTCCACCCCCACCGTTTGGTTCACAAAATCGGAAGAAGAAAAATCTCCCGGCACTGCCATCAGTTCTTCCGCCGTGAAAAACCGCAGCGTCCAGCCCCGGTTCCGGCAGAGGGACAACAGCCCCTCCTCCCCCCGCTTCCAGTCAATGGTGGCGGCTCCCACCACTGCCTCCGGGAGGAACCCCTGTTCCGCCAGCACCCGGTCCACCAGAGCGCCAATCTCCTCCGGGGATTTTCCCTTCCGGCAGCCCAGGCCCAGCACCAAACACCGGGGGACAAACACCGGATACTCCTTCCGGTACACCCCCACCTCCACCTTCAGCCGGGACTGGGGACCGCCGGAAAGTTCCGCCGGTACCGCGCCCTCCACCGGGAAGGCGCTTTGAAACGCCACCGGCTCTCCCGCCAGCACCGCCACGGAAATTTCCTTGGCCAGAGTCATGGAAGGAATGGTCAGGTCATTATCCCTGGCCCACACGTCCACCGCATACTTGCCCCGAACGTCTGTGGCTGTGGTGATCACCGGGGTTCCCTCTAAAATCCCGGCCACCGACCGGGCCAGCCCATTGCCGCCGCCCAGGTGGCCGGACAGCAGAGAGATGGCAAACTCTCCCTTCTCGTCCACCACCACCACCGCCGGGTCCTTGGTCTTGCTCTGGACAAAGGGGGCAATGGTCCGCACTGCAATACCGCAGGCCCCCACAAAGATCAGGTCTTCCCCGCTCTGGAACCGGAAACTGCACCACTGTCCCAGGGTTCCCCGGATCGGGATCGCCTCCGGAAAATCTGCCGCCCACTTGGAAAGGCACCAGTTTTCCGCCGGAAAGCCCAGAGCCTTCAAGCCCTGGACCAGCCGTCCGGCTGTCCGGCCGCCGCCCTTAGTGAAACTGATCACCGCGCAGGGCTTCCGGCCAGCCTCTCTCCCGGGCGGCTTCCATTCTCTATCTCCCCCGGTCATGTGTGGCTGGCCTTCCGAAATTCGGTGGAGAAGGACGGGGCATAGAGCAGAGACCGCTGGTAGCCGCTCTGCTTCACCGCATCCCCGATGATCATCAGGGCCGTCTTGGTGATGCCATTCTCCTTGGCTGTCTGGGCCAGGGTCTCCACGGTGCAGATGAACTTCTTTTCCTCCGGCCAGGTGGCCTTGTACACAATGGCCGCCGGCGTATCCGGCCGGTATCCCCCGGCGATCAGTTCCCGGCTCAGCTGCTCCAGGAGGCCGGTGCTTAAGAACACCACCATGGTGGCCTGGTGGGCCGCAAAGGAGGCGATACTCTCCCGCTCCGGCACCGGCGTAGCCCCGGCCATCCGGGTGATGACCACGCTCTGAGAGATCCCCGGCAGGGTGTACTCCATGCCCAAAGCGGCCGCAGCCCCGCAGAAGGCGCTGACCCCCGGACAGACCTCATAGGGAATGCCGTGGCGCTCCAGCAGGTCCATCTGCTCCCGGATGGCCCCGTAGACACAGGGGTCCCCGGTGTGCAGCCGGACCACCGTCTTTCCCTCCCGGTGAGCCTGCTCTATGACGGCAAACACTTCCTCCAGAGTCATGGTGGCGCTGTTGTAAACGGCACAGTCCGGCTGGGTCTCCTGCAAAAGCGCCGGATTCACCAGGGAACCGGCGTAGATCACCACCTGAGCCTCCCGCAGCAGCCGCTGCCCCCGCACTGTAATTAGGTCCGGCGCGCCGGATCCTGCTCCCACAAAATATACCATATCGGCCTCCTATGCTTCCGCCCGATCCTTGACCAGGATCAGGGAATAGTATCCGGCGTCCTCGGGAATCTCCTCCGCACTCCGGTAGATTTTTTCGTTTTCCATGCCGCAGTTTTCAATCATGCACACGTCCGCGGAAAGGGCCTCCAGCTGCTGCTTCACCTGGCCCATCTTCTTGCCCGCCTTCATCAGCACCCGGGTTCCGGAAAGCCCCAGGGCCTCCTCCACCGGATAGGAAGAGGGGATCACATGGAGCAACTCCGTCTTCTCCACCAGGCCCATATTCAGCCGGGCCGCCACTGCGCAGAAAGAAGGAATACCGCTTACAATCTCCGTGGGATACCCGTCCTGCTCCACCAGCCGGTGGATATACAGATAGGTGGAATACACCGTGGGATCCCCCAGGGTCAAAAACGCCAGATCCCGGCTGGAATCCAAAATCTGCTCCACCGCCGCCGCCCCGGCCCTGTGGCTTTCCGCCAGCCGCTTCGTATCCTTCGTCATGGGCATGGGAACCGGCAGCACTTCCTTTTGATCCAGTTCCGGATAGGCCTCCCGGACAATCCGATAGGCCACGCTCTCCTCCTGTTTCCCCGCCGGCACTGCTATCACCGGGGCCTCTTTGATGATACGCAGGGCCTTCAGCGTCAACAGTTCCGGGTCTCCGGGACCCACCCCCACTCCATACAGCGTTCCTCTCATGGGTTCTTCCTCCCCTATCTTCTATTTTTCCGATTCTGCTCTTTCGGCGTTCTCCTCCCGGATCTTCTCCGCCAGTTCTCCGGCCAGGGCCGACCGACCCAACTCCCCCCGGCGGCTGGAAAACAGCACCGCGCCAATGGGGATCTGACCGTAGCACCGGTGACTGCAATACTGTTCAATCTTCTCCAGCAGAGAGCGGATCACCGGCTCCAGCACCCCGGCGGACTTTAGCACGCCCAGGGCATCCTCCGTGGTAGCGGACTCCCAGATCCGCCGCAGCACGTCTCCGCTGGCCCCGGCCATGGCCCCGTGAGCCATGAGGATTTCCAGCCGGCTGTCCGCCTCCCGGGAATGGGTGTTCATGATTCCCCCGGCCACCTTCACGAACTTGCCGATATGGCTGACAAAGAGGAGCCCCTGAAAGCCGTTTTCCACCGCCAGGTCAATGGTCTGACCCACATAGTTGCTGCACTTCACCGCCCGTTCCGGGGAAAGTTCCTGGCCATCCCGCAGAAACCCCATGCCATAGTTGCCCGGGGCCGCCAGCAGATAGCGGTCCCCTGACGCCGCCCGCATCCGCACCTCCGCGGCAATGGTGGCCACCAGGGCCGCCTCGCTCATGGGCTCCACAATCCCGCTGGTCCCCAGAACGGAAATGCCGCCCACAATGCCCAGCCGTGGGTTAAAGGTTTTGACCGCCAACGCTTCCCCGGCAGGGATAGAGATAACCACCCGGAGTCCTCCTGCATAGTGCAGCGCCCGCCGCACATCCTCCACCGTTTCCGTGATCATCTGCCGGGGAACCCGGTTGATGGCCGCGTTCCCCACCGGCTGATCCAACCCTGGCTTGGTAACGCGCCCCACTCCCACTCCCCCGTCTATTTCCAGGGTGTTTCCGGGAATTTTCTCCACCGAAGCAAAAATCTCCGCGCCATCCGTCACGTCCGGGTCATCTCCGGCGTACTTGACCACCGAGCAGACAGCCCGCTCCCCGTCCCGCCGGTTCTCCCGGAGGGGCAGCTGCAGGCGGATTCCCTTGGGGGTCAGAATGGAAACAGACTCCACCGGCTCCCCGCCCAAAAGCAGCCGGGCCGCTCCCTGGGCCGCCGCCGCCGCGCAGGTGCCGGTCGTGAAGCCAAAGGCCATTTTTTGATTGTTCTTCTGAACGTAATAGTCCTCAATTCCGGTCTTCATCCGGGCCGCCCCTTCCATCAGGCCGGGGAGGATTTCTCCCCCTATCCGCAAGGAAGCCCTTTCTTCCGCGCAGAAGAAAGGGCTTACACAACATAAACTTTCCCAATTCTATGATCCGCGTAGAATGGTTTCTCCGCTCGCAGGCAGGTCTTCTGACTCAAAGCTTTTGTCCTGGCCGCCTTCCCGGTTTCCCAGTGGCTCCAGCAGGAACACTTTTCACAGCGACGGGCTCGTACAGGATTTGCACCTGTTTCCCTTTTCACGGTCCGAAGACCGCACCTGCGGCACTGTCCCGGCGTTTTCCGCCTTTTAGTCCAATGCTAGTTTACCATTTTCCTTGCGGACTGTCAATAAAACAAGCCAGGGATTTGGAGGCTCCCGTCAGTCCTTCTCATGGAGTTTTTTTCCTACCTGGGCGATCACCTGCAGCATGGTCAGAGCCGCCAGCCGCTCCGTGTTCCCGGTGGGATCGTAGGCCGGGGCCACCTCCACCAGGTCCATGGCCACCACCTTGCCGGTGGCGCAGACCGCCTTTAAAATATCCATGGTCTCATCGTAGCCCAACCCTCCGGGAAGGGGAGACGCAGCCCCCGGCGCCAGGGGCATATCATACCCGTCTATGTCAAAGGTAATATAGTAGGCCTCCGCCTCCGGGATCTGGCTGATCACGTAGTCGGTCCCTTTGCTGTGCAGTTCCCGGGCTGAGATCAACCGGCTGCCGTAGGCCCTGGCATCATCATAGTCCTGCTTTTTGCCGCTTCCCATGCCCCGAAGGCCAATCTGGATCATCTCTCCTATATGATCCATCTCCGAGAGACGGCGCATGGGGCTGCCGTTCCCCTGGATTAAGGGACCCACGTTGCTGGTCCAGTCCAGATGGGCGTCAAACTGGACCACACAGATCTTCTTTCCATACTCTTCCAGGGCCCGGCCCACGGGAATGCTGATGGAATGGTCTCCGCCCATGACAATGGGAATGCTCCCTGCCTGAATGATCCGCCGCACCGCCCGTTCAATGCAGGCGAAAGAGTATTCCCGGTCTCCCTGGAGCACATCCGCGTCTCCGCAGTCGGCAATGGTAATGGGCGCCGCCAGCATTTGCTCGTCCGCCTCATAGTCATAGTAGCCGGTCTGCCCCCGGCCGTACTGGGTGGAAGCCTCCCGGATTCTCCGGGGACCCATCCGGGCTCCGCTGAGAAACCCCACTCCCATATCGTAGGGCACTCCCAGGACCCCAAAATCTGCCTTCAGTTCGTCCAGATCCAGACAGATGGGATACCGCCCAAAGGAACAGATTCCTGTGATGGGCTGGCTGATCAGTTCAGGACGCATGTTTTTTCCTCCTCGTCTTCGGAGACGGCCAAAGGGCCTGCTCCGGCATTTCCCCAGAAGCGCACATCCCGCTTCTGCGTACTGCCATTATAGCAGGCCCTTTTGGTTTTGCAATCCCCGTTGGGGAGGTTTTTATCGAATTTGATCCTCCGGATCATATAGGAAGCCAGCCGCCTGGCCTGCTCCATATCCATCTGACAGCCGGCGGAGTGCTCACCCCACGTCAGGCGCTCCGCGTTCCTGCCGCCAAAGCTGTGGAGGATTTCATATATTTGTTTTTCTATTTACATCCCGCCGTTTCCCCGGTATAATGCAAAGAAAGCAGCAATGGAAAGGAATCTGATATGAGCGAATATACGATCAGTGAAATCCGCCCCTCCAATAAGCGGGATGTCCGGAAAATGGACGCCCTTCTGGAGAAGGAAGGAATTGAGCGGGATAAAAACCTGGATTACAGCATCGGCCTGTTTGACGAAGACTACAACCTGGCGGCCACCGGGTCCTGTTTCCACAACACCCTCCGCTGCATGGCGGTGGATTCTAATCATCAAGGAGAGGGCCTGCTGAACCAGGTGGTCAGCCATCTGATGGACTATCAGTACCAGCGGGGCAATGTGGAACTCTTCCTCTACACCAAATGCGATTCCGCCAAGTTCTTCCAGGATCTGGGGTTCTATGAGATTGCCCGGGTGGAGGGGAAGGTGGTGTTCATGGAAAACCGGCGAAACGGCTTTTCCAACTATCTGGAAGAGCTGAAAAAGACGGCCCGTCCCGGAAACCGGGTAGCGGCTGTGGTCATGAACGCCAACCCCTTCACCCTGGGACACCAGTACCTGCTGGAAAAAACCGCCGGGGAGAATGACGTGGTCCACGTGTTTGTGGTTTCTGAGGATGTGTCCCTGGTCCCTTTCTCCGTCCGGTATGATCTGGTCCGAAAGGGTTCCGCCCATTTGCCCAACCTGATCTACCACCCCACCGGCAGCTATATGATCTCCAACGCCACCTTTCCCTCCTACTTTTTAAAAGACGAGGAAGTGGTCATTGAATCCCACGCCAAGCTGGACATCCATGTGTTCCAGAAGATTGCGGCGGCCCTGGGCATTAAACGCCGTTACGTGGGGGAGGAGCCCTTCAGCCAGGTCACCGGTATCTACAATCGGATCATGCGGGAGGAGTTGTCTGCCTGCGGCATGGAGTGCGTAGTGGCGCCCCGGAAAACCGAGGGGGACGAGCCCATCAGCGCCTCCCAGGTGCGCAAGGCCATCCAGGAAGGGCGGCTGGAAGAAATCCGGCATCTGGTCCCGGAATCCACCTACCAGTATTTCACCTCCCCGGAGGCGGAGCCGGTGATCGCCGCCATCCGGAAGGCCAGTGAGGTGGTCCATTATTGACGCATTTCCCGGCATCCTTCAACTGTCCGGAGTGGAATGAGATTTTTTTTCATTCCGGACAGTTTTTTCTTGACTTTTTCTCCGGCAAGCGCTATTATGACGATATCAGATTGATATCATTTTGAAAGGGGGATCTGACATGAATCAGCCATCCAAGAACGTAGTGGAGAAAGAAATCCATCCTATGAGCGGGTATATCGCTCTGTTTCTGGAACTCCTGCTGCTGGCGGCAGCGGTGCTTTCCATCATCTTTGGCATAATCCAGCTGGAAGACGGGTCGGAAGTTCTGGGAGGAATCCTCATCGCCGTTTTCTGTATCCTAATTGTGGCGTTCTGTATTCTGCCCGCCGGGCTCAAGGCCATCCAGCCCAATGAGGCCCTGGTGCTGGCCCTGTTCGGAAGCTACCACGGCACCATCAAACAGCCTGGCTTCTACTTTGTGAATCCGTTTTGCACCGGCGTCAATCCGGCGGCCAAAACCTCCCTGTCGGCTTCCACCAACGCCGCCACCGGCCAGGTGTCCGTCCGGGCCGGGGAGATCTCCAGCAAAAAAATCTCCACCAAGGTCATGACCCTGAACAACAACAAGCAGAAGGTCAACGACAGTCTGGGCAACCCGGTGGAAGTGGGGGCTGTGGTAATCTGGAAAGTGAGCAATCCCACCCAGGCGGTCTTTAATGTGAACAATTACAAAGCTTATCTGTCCATCCAGTGCGACTCCACCATCCGAAACACGGCCAGACAGTACCCCTATGATGTGATCGAGGAGGGAACCGCCGGGGAGGAAAAGACCCTCCGGGGCAGCAGCCAGGAAATTGCGGACCAGATGCGGGAGGAACTGCAGGGACGGGTGAAGGACGCTGGCCTGGACGTGATAGAAGTGCGGATTACCCACCTGGCCTACGCGCCGGAGATCGCCGCTGCTATGCTGCAGCGCCAGCAGGCCGTGGCCGTCATTGCCGCCCGGCAAAAGATTGTAGAGGGCGCCGTGGGCATGGTGGAGATGGCCCTGGATAAGCTGAGCCAAAACCAGGTGGTGGATCTGGACGATGAGCGGAAGGCCGCCATGGTCAGCAACCTGCTGGTGGTGCTCTGCGGCAACAAAGACGCTCAACCGGTGGTAAACAGCGGCTCCCTGTATTGATTTGGTTTTTCTGCCAAACTTCACGGAAACTGAGCCGAAACCGCTCCTCACGGAAGGGGGAATGAGATGCCTGAGAAATCCGAAAAGGATAAAGCCAAAAAGCAGGTACCCCTCCGTCTCTCCGCCGCTCTCTATCAGGAGCTGGCGGCCTGGGCGGAGGAGGACTTCCGCTCCCTGAACGGCCAGATTGAATACCTGCTGACAGAATGTATCCGAAAAAGAAAGCGCTCCCGGAAGCGGGAGGAAGAATAGAGAGGAGGACTCCCGCCATGGGATGGTTCAAGAAAAAAAGCACCGATACAAACTCCCAACAAAAGAGCGACATCGGCCGGGCCGTTGCCAAGGGCATTCTGGCCTCTATAGCCGGTGATTCCTCTATTCTCTCCGCCTTTGATGATCCGAAGGAGGAAAGTCAAGAATCCACTCAAAATCCGGAGAACTCCAAGACGGACAAAAAATAAAGGACGGGGACCCAGCCAGCTATCAACCGGCTCCGGGTCCCTGTCCATTTTTCTCCATATTTTTCAGCTGCCTCCGACACTGAAGGGCCATATCCCGGTTCCACGGCGCTGGCTCTCTGCCTGCGGCGGAGTTGCCGGCGCCGTAAAACTCCTGCTCCAGGGCGGCAGCGGCAGCCAAAAGACAGTCTGCCCCGGCACCACCGGTGATCCGCTGCAGGTAAGCCGGTCCGCTCTCCCACGGCCTGCGGCCTTCTCCCCGTCTCCGTCCCAGCCGTTCCGCCAACGTCAAGATCCCCGCTGGGGTCATACGGTTTCCCAGATATCCGGTCCAGAAACGAAACGCGGCCAACAAGCGGGCCAGACGGCGTTTCTTCGGCCGTATCTGCCGTACCCGCTGCGGCTGGCCCGGCAGTCCACCGGCATCCCATCCGGCCAGCCGCCGGCCCCGCAGGCGGCGCAGCAACCAAATTCCCCCTGCTGCCAGGGCCAGCCCTGCTAACACCAGCAAAAAGAAACCGCCGCCTCCCTCTGCCTCCGCGGGCATTTCCATCTCCACGGCAGCCTGGGGATCCGGCAGGACCCACTCTTCTTCCTGGCCGGGAAACAGGGAAGCCAGCCAGAGCAAAAAGGCTTCCAAGCCCCCGCCCACCAGCCGTACTCCCTGCCAGAGAAGCCCCGCCGTCCACTGGACCGCCGCCACAATTTTCTGGGAAACAGCGCCCATGTGGCGTCCCACCCACAAAGCCGCCAGGGCAGCCACAGCCAGGAGACCGCCCAAAAACAAAAGCCCCTTACCCTTGCCCCCTTCCATCCGCTGGCCCCCCGGCGTCTGCAGCCGGAAAGAGATCAAGGACAGCAGCATACCACCGGCTGCCAGCCCCGCCGCTGCCAGCCCATTTCCCATAGAATCCAGGCTGCCCAGCCGCTCCAGCACCATCAAAATGGCAAACTCCGCCACCAAGCCATCCAGATACAAAATCAGCTGACTTTGCCGCAGCTGCCCCTGGGGAAGAAAGCAGGCATGAGTCAGAGAGCCTGCCAAGAGCAGGGCAAACAAAATTCTGGGGCCCACAGCCTCCGTTTCCATAGCCAAAAAACGCTGCCCCAGCACCACCCCTGCCACCACGCACAGAACGTCCAAAATCAAAACCAAGTTCATGGTCGCCCGTTTTCCAAACAATAGCTGATTGACCAGACAGAGAAGGGCGGCAGCGGCAAACCACCCGGCCAGCATCAGCGTTACCTGCCCGTGCTGCCGGAGCATATAGAAGCGCAGAACGCCGCCCATGAGAGCCACATCCGCCAGGAGCACTGCCAGGTCCACGCCAATCTTTTGTCCCTTTCTCATCCGCTCTTCCTCCTAAGCTCCCGGGCCTCCCACAGCCGAAAGTCCATCCCGGGCCGCTCTCCCTCCCGGGATGCTGTGAGCAGCCGCACCCGTTTTTCCTCCAGACGCTCCAACACCGGGCGGCAGCTGAGACTCCCCGGGCATTCCGCCACCACGTACAGCCGCCCCATCCGCTGCCCCGCCGCCAGCACCGCCTCCTCCGGCAGGAAACAGAATTCTCCTGCGTACTCCAGCGCGGCCAGCTCCGTCAAAAGTTCCGGGACCATGGCATCCAGAGAGGAGGGGGTCAAAAACCGCCCCTCCTGCTTCCCGATGGTGGGCAGCACCAGGCCGCAGAGCATCTGCCGCTCTGAGAGCGCCACCATACAGGATGCGGTGAGGCTCAGCATTTCTTCCATCTGCTCCTCGTGAAACTCTGCCAAAACCGGGACTTTCTCTCCGTTCTGCTCTTCCTCACGCCAGCGGGTAAAAGACAAAAGATCCAACAGGAAACAGACGTTCCGGGGCTGCACCGTCTCCCAGATGTTCACCACCAGCTCGCTCTGCCGGGCCAGCACCCGCCAGTTGATCCGCTTTCCCGCATCCCCAGGCTGATAGGCCCGGCTCCCTTTTAGCAGGGTTACATCTTCCTGGGTTCCCTGATTGCCCCGCTCCAGTTCCGAATACTCCCGGAGGAACCGGGAAACCTCCACCGGCACCAGCCGGGGATAGACCACAAAGGAAGCCGGTGTCTCCAGGATCCGGGTCTGGAACTCCACCGAAAGGCCAAAACCGTCCCCGGAAGTCACCTCCACCTGGTACACCCGGAAGATCCCCCGTCTTCGGGCTTCCAACCGGCAGGGCCACCGGAGAGTCTGATGGGGCATCAGCCAGGTAAACTTCCGCCGGAAGCCTCCCTCCAAGGCCACGCAGCCCCGGGGCGGTTCCGGCAAGGCCACATCCAGCCAGATCACCGGCAGCAGCTTGTCATTGTCTACCGTCAGAGCGAATTCCATGGTCTCACCGGGAAATCCCTGACAGCTTTTTCCTTCCAGGTTCAGTTCCAGCCGGTGCAGGGAGCGTTTGCCCCAGATCCGGGAAAGAAGGGCCAGCAAAAACACCAACAGCAGGAAGGCCGGCAGGCTTCCCATCTGGTAATAGCTGGCGAGAACCGTCAGGACCAGCAGCAGCGCCAAGGCTCCGGCGCTGACAAAATTACTGGCGAACTCTTTCTGATTTTCCATGGAACCACGCTTCCTTGGCAGGGGGCACCGGGGTCTCCCGCAGAATCTCCGTCAGAACCTCCTCCTCCGTCTTGCCGCTGTAGCGGGCCTCCCCAGTGAGAAGCACCCGATGGCACAGCACTGGCAGCGCCAACTGCTGCACATCCTCCGGGGTCACAAAGTCCCGGCCCGCCATGGCCGCGCAGGTCTTGCTCCCCTGAAACAGCGTCCGGGAAGCCCGGGGACTGGCGCCGGCCTTAAGCTGCCCGTGCTCCCGGGTCCGGTGAACCAGGTCTACGATATAAGCCTTCACATCCTCCCCCAAATACACCTGCCGGATTTCCTCCCGAAGGGAAGTAAGAGTCTCCGGGGAAGCCACCGCCTCCACCGTCTCATAGGGCGTCTCATCCCCCAGCTGGGACAGCATGGTCATCTCCTCCTCCCGGCTGGGATACCCCATGGAGAGTTTCATAAAAAACCGGTCCATCTGGGCTGCCGGAAGAGGAAAGGTACTCTCCTTCTCCACTGGATTTTGGGTGGCCATCACAAAGAACGGATCCGGCTGCGGGTACGTGACCCCGTCAATGGTAATCTGCCGCTCCTCCATAGCCTCCAGCAGCGCCGACTGGGTCCTGGGAATGGCCCGGTTGATCTCGTCCGCCAGGAGCAGGTTGGTGTGGACCGGTCCGATGTTCCGCTGAAATTCCCCGGTCTTCTGGTTGAAAATGGTCATACCCAAAATATCTGAGGGGAGCAGGTCCGGGGTAAACTGAATCCGCTTGTATTC
The DNA here is from genome assembly GCA_964507035.1 of uncultured Lachnospiraceae bacterium. GTDB lineage: Bacteria > Bacillota > Clostridia > Lachnospirales > Lachnospiraceae > Pseudolachnospira. The sequence continues at coordinate 26,307 of CAZDOQ010000011.1, forward strand.
GCATCCCAGGGCCAAGGCCAAGGTCTTGACCAGGGTGGTTTTCCCGCTGCCCGGCAGGTCGTCCAGCAGCACATGGCCGCCGGAGAGCACCGCCGTCACCACCAGCCGGATGGTATCCTGTTTGCCCACAATGATCCGCCCCACCTGGCGGCATAAGACCTCCGCGTATTCCGCTGTCTTCATATTGCTTGATCCTCTCTGGAAAATTTTCTGGCACCTTCACCGCCCCTTCCGGCAGGTCCGCTTGCTTCTTATGATATCATAAGAAGCAAGCAAGAGGAACAAGAAAATTGTTATACTTTCACTCCCCTGTATTGTCCTGGTGTCATATATGAACAGCCATAACCCGCTTGCCCATAAACGAGGAATCTGGAAAACTTACCGGAAAATGATAGCTACCTCTTCCGCTCTATGTTAGAATAAAGGCGGATGCTGGTGGCTTTTTGCCCGCCAGTTCCCACTATCCAAGAGAAAGAGGCGAGAAGACTATGACCATTTCTGCATTGCTTCAAAACCTTCACGCTGGCCAGCTGGACCAGCAGCTTACCCGGCTGGGCTGCCTGGCTGCTTCCGAACTTCCGGCGGCCCGGCAGCGGGCTGCCGCGGTGATTTCTGCTTTTCAGGAAACCTTTCACAAAGACACCTCGGCTCCGGCCGCCCTATTTTCCGCGCCGGGGCGTACGGAAATCTGCGGCAACCACACAGACCATCAGCAGGGACGGGTGTTGGCCGCCGCGATCAACCTTGATTTCCTGGCCTGCGCCGCTCCCAACGGGAGCAGCGTAATCCGCTTCCGGTCCCAGGGGTGGCCCATGACGGAGGTGGATCTCAGTAGCCTGGAACCCCAGGAGAAGGAGAAGGAGACCACGGCAGCTCTCATCCGCGGCATGGCGGCCCAGGCGGCGGACCAGGGGTTTCCGGTCTCCGGCTTTGACGCCTTTGCGGTATCAAACGTTCTTCCCGGCTCCGGCCTCTCCTCCTCTGCGGCCTGCGAGATCCTCCTGGGGATGATCATAAACCATCTGTTCTGTGAGGACCGTCTGAACGCCGTGACCATCGCCCAGATGGGCCAGAAGGCAGAAAACGTGTTTTTTGGCAAGCCCAGCGGCCTCATGGACCAGATGGCCTCCTCCGTGGGCAGCACGGTGGCCATTGACTTTGGAGATCCGGCGAGTCCTCAGATTCACCCAGTGCAGGTGGACCTGGCGGCCCATGGTTATGCCCTCTGCATCATTGACTCCGGCGCGGACCACGCGGATCTCACTGCGGAGTACGCCTCTATTCCCCAGGAAATGAAGGAGGTGGCGGCATTTTTCGGTAAGGACGTGCTGCACCAGGTGGAGGAGCAGCAGGTTTTCCAGAATCTGCCGGCTATCCGGAAAGCGGCCGGGGATCGGGCGGTGCTCCGGGCCCTCCACTTTTATGCAGACGACAAACGGGTGGAACAAGAGACTGCGGCTCTGGAAGAAGGGCGATTTGAGGATTTCCTGGCCCTGGTCCGAGAATCCGGGATCTCTTCCTGGACCCTGCTCCAAAACGTGGCGGTGACTGGCGCGGTGCGGGAGCAGGCGATGGCGGTGGCACTGGCGGCCACGGAGCATCTGCTTTCCGGCCGCGGCGCCTGCCGGGTTCACGGCGGCGGCTTTGCCGGAACCATTCAGGCCTTTGTTCCCCTGGACATGCTGGACTCCTTCCGGAGCGGCATAGAGGCCGCCCTGCTGCCCGGCTGTTGCCACGTACTATCCATCCGGCCGGTGGGGGGAGCCGTTTTCTCCTTTGAGTGAACGCAGGAAGCACCCTGCAGGTGTAACTGGCAAGCTGGCGGTTACAAGATCCAGGTTCTCTCCTACGGCGGCATTTTCCGCTCTTTTCAGGTTCCCGCCCAGGAAGAATCCCGGTACCTGGTGTTGGGCTGTGAGCCTTGGAGGAATATGAAGCCCAGGACCCAAAAAGGAGTCGAATAGAGCATGTATAAGCCAATTAATAAACTCCACCGTCGCGGACTTGGAGCAGAGGGCAAAGGCGGGGGAAGCGATTTCCGTTACCGACCTTGCGAAAGCGGTAAAAGCCGAGAAACGGGAACAGCCGCAGAAAAAGCCCTCTATTTTGAAAAAGCTGGACGAGTATAAGAAACAGGCGGCGCAGCAACCGAAAGATAAGCAGAAAGAGCATAAAAAGGATTTGGAGGTTTGATAACATGAATATCCGCTTTACCATAGAGGAAGAAAACATTGTGGCGATCTACGCAGAGGGAAGCCGGAAAACGACAGTTGAAAATATCCTTGCCGCCATGTCCTACATGGACTTTGGATTGCGCCAGCTTGCCGCCGCAGCGGTGAAAAAGCTGCAAGCCATGACGGACAGCGATTTTTCCGAAAGGGAGTTTATCTTGACCGACGAGGAATGACCCATAGAAAACAGGGGCGCGGTTGCCGGTTTCCGGCGCCGCCCCCTGTTCTTTTTTTGCCCTTGCGTGGATATGCAGAAGCAGCATAACGACAAAGGAAAGACCGCAGACCACATAAAACCAGACTTGATCTGCATTTGAGATAAGAAAGGCAAACAGCCCGAAAATGACCGCCCAAACAGCAGAAAGCAGCACCCCAATTACCCAAAACCCAAAGCGCGTGTTTTGCAAAAACAGCAGCAGCACAAATACCGCTACGCCGATCAGCAGACACAGCGCCGGGTGTAATGAGAAAAAATGATTGCAGCATACGCCAGCGATAATGCCGAGGGCAATACTGTCAAACAGGATAATATGCCCGACGAAAAGCCCAAGCACCGTAAAGAGAATGAACAGAGCCGCGCCAATGATTAAATCCAAACCATACACGAAAAGCAATCCCATACCATTAACCCCCTCGTCCGTCCATACAGCTATCACATAAAGCGCGGATAGCGTTCATTACGGTTTCCCATGTGATACCCGCCGCATAGCTGTTTTTCTTTTGATAACTGTTCCAAAGCGTTTGCATAACGGGGCTTTCCTCGACCTCTTGAAGCCGACGGGGATAATCGGTTAAAACAGTTTCGCTTTCTCTCTTGCTGCAAGTAGCGGCAAGGGCGGTTTTCAAGGTAGATGGGCTGATTTGCAAGCCCCCGTTTTGCAGAATATATAAATCGTAAAAATCACGCAGCCGCGTATTTAAGGCAAGCCGCACCAAGACGGTTTCTATCTTTTCCGCAAGCACCGTTTCCAATGTGTACGCCCAAAGGGTGATATGCCTGTCCTCAAACATCAGTTTGTAGCGGTATGTAATTGCAGTGGGCGTGATAACGTCGCCCGTTGAAATGTCGATTTTTAACGGGATTTTCATTGCGTCTAAAAATGCGTCGAGGGTAAGGCGTACCCCGCCGTAATCCGCTTCGTCCATAATGCTTGAAACGTCCTTGATCTCAAAGCGGATATTGTCGTCAATTTTTACAGCGGCGATTTCCTCAACGATTTTCTTTGCGCGTTCCACATCAAGGGGGAGAGTGCGGATGGTCGTGTCAATATCCATAGTCGCCCGGTTTTGGAGCCCTACCATTGCGGCAACGAGCATACCGCCCTTTAAGATGAAATTGTCCTTATACCCCGAAAGGGAAACGCGCTCTAAAAAGCGTTCCATTGCATAGTTGCGGATCAGCAATTGCGATTTTGCGCTGTCGCCATGCGCCATATTGCGGACTTTATCTTTTAACTGCCTTGACGTTTTAATCATTAAAACATTACCCCCATAATATCGTTCATTTTCCATTCCAGCCGCATAGCCTTTGCATAGCGGCTTAATTTTGTCATATCCTTGTCTTTGCGCTTTACATATTCTTTCAGCGCATAATTGAAAACGGCAATATCCATACTTGACCGCTTGCGGAGTATATCGCAAACGGTACGCTCCA
>CAZDOQ010000012.1:0-11377 GCA_964507035.1 uncultured Lachnospiraceae bacterium
AACTTCTGACGGAAATTTTCGAGACGAAGATTGAGATTGTAAACGGGCCTTACGGACCGATTGCGATTTATTAAGGAGACCCTCATGACATGGCTTTTCTTCGCCTTGGGTTCGGCCTTCTTCGCGGGGATCACAGCCACCCTGGCGAAGATCGGTGTTCAGAACGTCAACTCCACCCTGGCCACAGCCCTGCGCACCATTGTGGTGCTGGCCTTTTCCTGGCTGATGGTTCTGGTAGCCGGATCTCTGGGGGACGTCCAAGAGATCTCCGGCCGGACACTGGTTTTCCTCGTACTGTCCGGCCTGTCCACTGGCGCTTCATGGCTGTGCTACTTCCGGGCGCTGCAGCTGGGGGATGTGAATAAGGTGGCTCCCATAGACAAGTCCAGCACAGTGCTGACCGTTTTGCTGGCCTGGATCCTCCTGTCCGAGCCGGTGTCTGCACCCCAGCTGCTGGGCATTGTGGGCATAGGCGCTGGTACGTTGCTGATGATCGACAAGCAGAAACAGGAGGCCAAGAAGTCCAGGAGCAGGCAATGGCTTCTCTTTGCGTTCCTCTCCGCTGTATTTGCCAGTCTCACCTCGATTTTCGGGAAGATCGGGGTGGAGGCTGTGGAGTCTAATCTGGGCAGCGCCATCCGCACGATTGTGGTGCTGGTTATGGCATGGCTGATGGTCTTTCTCACTGGTTCCCAAAAGGGCATCTCCTCCATCTCCCGGAAGAGTTGGCTGTTCCTTGCTCTCTCCGGCGTTTCCACCGGTCTATCCTGGCTGTGCTATTACCGTGCCCTACAGGATGGCCCAGCCAGCGTGGTGGCGCCCATTGACAAGTTAAGTATCCTTGTCGCCATTGTATTTTCCGGCCTGGTATTGAAAGAAAGGTTGAGCCGCCGGGCCCTGCTGGGGCTGGCGTTGCTTCTGGCCGGGACGGCGGCCATGCTGTTATAATCTCGTCCCGGAAACATCCGTTGTCCTCTCCACAAACTTATGCTACAATAGGCTCGTAGCCGGCAGGCGGACCGGAAGCGGAAACGAAAGGCGGCTTTCGCTGCCGGTGAGCGGTAAACCGGCTCCCTGCCAACACGGATAGGAAGAGAGGAAGTGCGATATGGCTCAGAACGGCAAGATCAAAAAGCGCAGCGAACAGCGGCCAGAGGACACCTGGTCCACGGAAGATTTGTATCCGTCTGATGCGGCCTGGCAGAAAGCCTTTGAGCAGGTGAAGCAGGAAGCGCCGGCTCTGGCACGGTACCAGGGCCGTCTGGCGGAGTCCGGAGAGGTTTTGTATGCGTATTTTCAGGAAAAAGAAAAGCTGGAGGAGGAAGTGGAACGGCTCTACGCCTACACCTCCTTAAAGAACGATGAGGACACCCGGAACACCTTGTACCAGGGCATGAAGGGGCAGATCCTGGCATGGCTGGCCCAGTGGCAGCAGGAGATGGCTTTTGAAACGCCGGAACTCACGAAACTTTCCCGGGAAACGCTGGAGAAATTTTATCAGGAGAAGCCGGAACTTTCCCTGTACCGGCGGATGATGGAGGTGCTGCAGCGGCGGAAGCCTCACATTCTCTCTCAGCCGGAGGAGGCGCTTTTGGCCGCCGCCGGGGAGATGGGAGACGCGCCGGACCGGATCTACGGGGTTCTGGCCAACGCGGATCTGACCTTCCCCAGCGCCCAGGACGTGTCCGGCGTGCTGCATCCTTTGACCAACGGCTCCTACGGGTCCCTGATGCGCAGCCAGGACCCGGAACTGCGCCAGGATGCGTTTCGGAATTTGTATACCGTGTATGAGAAATTCCAGAATACCATGGCCGCCACCTTAAACGCCCATGTGCGCCAGAACATTTTTTTCTCCCGGGCCAGAAAGTACGGATCTTGTCTGGAGGCCTCCCTGGACCGGACGGAGGTGCCGGTTTCCGTGTACCATCAGCTGATTGAAGCGGTGCGCCGGAACCTGGAGCCCATGTACCGCTACATGGAATTTCGGAAAAAGCAGATGGGTGTGGAAAAACTCCATATGTATGATATCTACGTGCCGCTGGTGACGGACCTGGACGTGGATATCCCCTTTGAGAAGGCCCGGGATGAGATCATAGACGCCATGGCGGTGCTGGGGCCGGAGTATCAGGCCGTTTTGAAAAAGAGCTTTGAAGAGCGCTGGATGGATATCTATGAAAATGAAGGAAAGCGCTCCGGCGCCTATTCCTGCGGGACCAAAGTGCATCCGTACGTTTTGCTGAACCAGAAAGATACCCTGGACAGCGAGTTCACCCTGGTCCATGAACTGGGGCATGCCATGCACTCTTACCTGAGCAACGCCAACCAGCCTGCGGTGTACGCGGATTATGTGATCTTTGTGGCGGAGGTGGCCTCCATCTGCAATGAGGCGCTGCTGATGCAGTATCTCCTTGCCCGGACCCAGGACCCGAAAATGCGGGCTTACCTGCTCAACTATTTCCTGGAACAGTTCCGCACCACCCTGTACCGCCAGACCATGTTTGCGGAGTTTGAGGAGAAGATCTACCGGATGGCGGAGGAGGGGGAGACCCTGACAGCGGACGTGCTGAAAAAACTCTACTATGACCTGAACCTCCTGTATTACGGAGAAGCGGTGGAGATGGACCGGGAGATTGCCATTGAGTGGGCCCGGGTTCCCCACTTCTACTATAACTTCTACGTGTACCAGTATGCCACGGGCTTTGCAGCGGCCATTGCTCTGTCCCGGAAGATTTTGGAGGAGGGACAGCCGGCGGTGGAGCAGTACCTTCAGTTCCTGAAAGGGGGCTGCTCCACAGACCCCATCTCCCTTCTGAAGATCGCCGGGGTGGATATGACCACGGCGGAACCGGTGGAAAAGGCTCTGGCGTATTTCCGGGAGTTGATTCAGGAAATGGAGGAGTTGATGGCATGAGCAAAAGAGAACTGAAGGATTCCTATACCTTCCAGGAACTGCGGGAGATCATTGCGGAACTGCGGGGGGAGGACGGATGCCCCTGGGACCGGGCCCAGACCTTTGAGAGTTTAAAGAGGTGCCTGGCGGATGAGACCCGGGAGGTCTTTGAGGCGGTGGACTCCGGGGACCGGGAAAATCTCTGCGAGGAGTTGGGGGACGTGCTGCTCCAGGTGGTCATCAACAGTCAGATTGCCCAGGAGGAGGGCTCCTTTACCCTGGATGACGTGATCAACGGGATCTGCCGGAAAATGATCCGCCGCCATCCCCATGTGTTCGGAGATGCGCAGGCCAAAACGCCGGAGGAAGCTCTGGATCTGTGGAAGGAAATCAAACGCCGGGAGCGGGCAAAAGAAGTGTAAAGAATTGGGCTAGTGGCCGGACAAAAGCACTTTTTTCCGTGGATTTTTCTTGACAAACTGAACAGAAGAGATTATATTTTACTAAGAAGCCGCATTACCCCTGCGGAAGTTATCAGGAGGAAAATATTATGAACAAGACGGAACTGATTGCTGCCGTTGCAGAGAAAGCAGAAATCTCGAAGAAGGATGCTGAGAAGGCGCTGAAGGCTTTCACGGATACGGTTGCGCAAGAATTGAAAAAAGGCGAGAAGGTGCAGATGGTAGGTTTTGGCACGTTTGAAGTGTCCCAGAGAGAGGCCAGAGAGGGAAGGAATCCCAGAACGGGCGAGACCATGAAGATCGCGGCCACCAGAATGCCCAAGTTCAAGGCGGGAAAAGCTCTGAAAGATATGATGAACGAATAGAAAGAGGGTAAGGGCCGCTGCTTGGCAGCGGCCTTTTTCATGTAACGGGAAACGAAGTTTCCGAGCAGGATTTTATGTTCAGGTCTGTGCAGCAGGCCAAGAGGAGATCAGATGCGTCTGGACAAATATTTAAAGGTCTCCCGGCTGATCAAACGCCGTACCGTGGCCAATGAGGCCTGCGATGCGGGGCGGGTCACCATCAACGACCGCCCGGCCAAGGCGTCTGCCAGCGTCAAAGAGGGAGACATCATTGAAATCGGTTTTGGAAACAAGGCGGTCCGGGTGGAGGTGCTGAGCGTTCGGGAAACCAGCAAAAAGGAAGAGGCGGGAGAAATGTTCCGCTATCTGTAGCGGCGGCTGTCACGAAGGGAAATCTCCTCCAAACGGAATACGGCCGGATCCTCCGGTTTTTCTGGCCGGGGTTTTCCTGGGAATGATTGGATGCCGGGAGATTCCGGGAAAACCATTGAAAAAACTGGGTGAATGGGTTACAATAAAGAAATCAACGGGAGGAGCTGGGGAACATGAAGCGGTATCAAAAGAAAAAAAGCAAATGGAAAAACCCCGGCGTCATGGCTGCTGCTGCGGTGGTGTTGATTTTGGCCTGCGTTTTGTCCATTCAGACCGGGCGGCTGCAGGCGGTCAGTGAAGAGTACCAGCGGCAGGAGCAGCAGCTGGAGCAGCAGCTGGAGGAGGAGTACCAGCGGACCCAGGAACTGGAAGAGTATCAGGTGTACGTCCAGACCCGGGATTACATAGAGCAGGTGGCCCGGGAGCAGCTGGGCCTGGTCAATCCCAATGAGACAGTGGTGAAACCGGAAGAGTAGAATCCAGAGGGGCCGAAAGCGGCGGAACGCTTTCGGCCTCTTTTGTCGAAAGGTTTTTCCCCTTCGGCACTCCCTTTTGACAGACATTGCGCCGGAGCCGGTCCCCCCTTCCCGGCACAGAAAGGGAAGAATTTCTGCCGGAGATTTGACTTGTCCCAGGGTTTTCCGTATAATGGGGACATGAGTGAACAGATGATACAAAAAGTGAGCCGGTATATCCGGCAGCATGGATTGGTGAAGCAGGGGGACCAGATCACCGCCGGTGTCAGCGGCGGCGCGGATTCGGTCTGCCTGCTTTTATGCCTGGCTGCCCTGGCCAAAGGGGAATCCTTTTCCCTCCGGGCGGTCCATATTCACCACGGACTCCGGGGGGAGGAGGCGGACCAGGATCAGGCTTTCGTGGAGGAACTGTGCCGCCGTCTGCTGGTACCCTGCTCCTGTTTTGCGGTGGACGTGGCGGCGCTGGCAAAGCGGGAGCGCCGGTCCCTGGAGGAGGCCGGGAGAAAAGCCCGGTATGAGATCCTGCGCCGGGAGGCCGGGGCAGGAAAGGTGGCGGTGGCCCATCACCAGGGGGATCAGGCGGAGACCATTCTCTGGAACCTGCTGCGGGGCTCCGGCATCCGGGGAGCCGGTGGCATGGCCCCGGAATCCGGCGGGATCATCCGCCCTCTTTTGATCTGCACCAGACCGGAGATTGAGGCGTTTCTGCGGGAACAGGGGCAGGAATGGCGGGAGGATGCCACCAACCGGGCGGACTGTTATACCCGCAACCGGATTCGCCTGTACCTGCTGCCGCTGATGGAGCAGGAAATCAACTGCCGCTCTCAGGAGCACCTGGCGGTCTTCGGGGAGCAGGCCCGGGAGTTGGACCAGCTGCTGGAGGAACTTTCAGCCCCTTTTTTGACCCAGTGTGTGAAACAGGACGGCAGGCTGGGGTTGCCGGCGGCGCTTTTGGCCAGACAGCCGGCGGCGCTGGGAAAGCGGATCCTCTCAAAGGCCTGGGAGCGGGCGGCGGGCAGCCGGCGGGACGTGGGTGCCCTGCACTGGAACGGTCTCTGGGAGCTTTTAACAAAGCCGGTGGGGACCTGTCTGGACCTGCCCGGAGGGCTGAGAGCCGAGCGGGATTACCGGTACCTGTGGCTGGGAGCGCCCCGGCCGGAACGGGAATCTCCTGTTCTGCCTGCTGTCTCCTTTCAGGTTTTGTCCCGCAAAGATTTTTCAAAAAACCAAGAAAACCAGTGTACGAAATGCTTTGATTATGATAAAATATGTAGTAATGTTGTTTTGCGGTTCCGCCGGGAAGGGGATTATCTGTCCCTGGCAGGCGGCGGACACAAATCGCTGAAAAAGTATATGATTGAAAAAAAGATCCCGGCGTCGGAACGAGGCCGGATTCCGGTGCTGGCAGACGGCAGCCACATCCTCTGGGTGGTGGGCTACCGGACCAGCGCCGCTTGCCAAGTGACAGAAAGCACCCGGCGCGTTCTGCGGGTGACAGTGGGAGGATAAAATGGAAGAAAAGATCCGGGTTTTAATCTCAGAAGAGGATGTGGACCGTCGGATTGCGGAAGTGGCAGCGCAGATCAGCCAGGAGTATGCGGGCAGGAGCGTGCATCTGCTGTGCATTCTAAAGGGAAGCGTATTTTTTGCCTGTGAGTTGGCCAAACGGCTGACCGTGCCGGTGACGTTGGACTTTATGAGCTGCTCCAGCTACGGGTCCGGAACCGTGTCCAAGGGGATTGTCCGGCTGGTCAAGGATCTGGATGAGTCCATAGAGGGGCGGGATGTGATCATTGTGGAGGATATTATAGATTCCGGCAACACTCTGGCCTATTTGATGGAGTTGATGAAAGGCCGCCGGCCGGCCAGCCTGAAACTCTGCACACTCCTCGACAAGCCTTCCCGGCGGGTACACCATGAAGTGCAGGTGGATTACACCTGCTTTTCCATTGAGGATCTGTTTGTGGTGGGGTACGGGCTGGACTACAATCAGCATTACCGGAACCTGCCCTACATTGGCGTCATAGAGAATGCTTGAGCAAAACGCTTTGAGAGATAGCAAGAGAGATAGTAAAGGAGAACAGAACCATTGAATTCTACAAGAAGAGCCGGAGGAGGCTTTTACCTGATGGTGCTGCTGATGGCAGTGGTAATCTGGCTGATCATCAGCCCTTTGGTGAGCGCTCCAAACCAGGAAGCGGGAAGCGACGGGGAATTCCGGCAGGCCGTGGAGGAGGGCCAGCTGCAGTGGGTCACCATTGAACAGAATGCGGAGACGCCCACCGGACGGGTTGTTTACCAGACCCAGGACGGGCAGGTGAAATACATTTACGTCTCAGATGTCAACGAGGTGGAATCCTACCTCCGGGAAAACGGCAACACCAACTGGACCCTGGAGGACGTGACGGAAGAGTGGGATGTGGCCTCCATCATCATGATGGCGGTCAGCGTGGCGGCGGTGGTCATTTTGCTGATGGTCATTCTGCGGAACAATTCCCAGGGCGGTTCCAACAGCAAGATGATGAACTTTGGCAAGAGCCGGGCCACCATGGTCACCAACAGCAACGTGACCTTTAACGATGTGGCGGGCCTTCAGGAAGAAAAGGAAGATCTGGCGGAGATTGTGGATTTTCTGAAGGATCCGGGCAAATACACCCGGGTAGGCGCCCGGATTCCCAAGGGTGTGCTGCTGGTGGGCCCTCCCGGAACCGGTAAGACCCTGATGGCCAAGGCCATTGCCGGGGAGGCGGGGGTTCCCTTCTTCAGCATCTCCGGCTCCGATTTTGTGGAGATGTTTGTGGGCGTCGGTGCCTCACGGGTCCGGGATCTGTTTGCGGACGCCAAGAAAAACAGCCCCTGTATTGTGTTCATTGACGAAATTGACGCAGTGGCCCGGCGCCGGGGCACCGGCATGGGCGGCGGCCATGACGAGCGGGAGCAGACCTTAAACCAGCTGCTGGTGGAGATGGATGGCTTTGGGGTCAACGCCGGCATCATTGTTATGGCGGCCACCAACCGGGTGGACATTCTGGACCCGGCTATTATGCGGCCCGGCCGGTTTGACCGGAAGATCGGCGTGGCCCGGCCGGATGTCCGGGGGCGGGAAGCTATTTTGAAGGTCCACTCCAAGGAGAAGCCCCTGGGGGAGGACGTGAATTTAAAGCGGGTGGCCCAGACCACCGCCGGTTTCTCCGGGGCGGATCTGGAAAACCTGATGAACGAGGCAGCCATTGTCACCGCCAAGGAAAACCGCAGCTTTATCTGCCAGACGGACATTGACCGGGCCTTTGTGAAGGTGGGCATGGGAGCGGAAAAAAAGAGCCGCCTGATCTCAGATAAGGAGAAGCGGATCACCGCCTACCATGAATCCGGCCATGCGCTGCTGTTCCACCTGCTGCCGGATGTGGGCCCGGTCCACACCGTCTCCATTATCCCCACCGGCGTGGGCGCGGCGGGCTACACCATGCCCCTGCCGGAGAAAGATGAGATGTTCATGACCAAAGGGGAGATGGAGCAGGAGATCATGGTCTCCCTGGGAGGCCGGATCGCCGAGGAGTTGATCTTTGAGGATGTGACCACCGGCGCGTCCCAGGACATCAAGCAGGCCACCCAGCTGGCCAAGAATATGGTGACCCAGTACGGCATGTCCGACCGGGTGGGCATGATCCACTGCGGAGATGACGGCGAGGAAGTGTTTATTGGCCGGGATCTGGCCCATAGCCGGGGATACGGAGAACACATGGCCACCGTGATCGATGAGGAGATCAAGCGCCTCATTGACGAGAACTACCGCAAGGCCAGAGCGTTGATCGAAGAGAATATTGCCATTTTGCACAAGTGTGCCAACCTCCTTCTGGAGAAGGAGAAGATCAACCAGGCTGACTTTGAGGCCTTATTTGACGAGGAATGAAAGAGACCAGAAGATTTTACTTCAGCGATGAAACAGAAAATTTCCGCCGGCCGGCAGAGCCGGCGAAAGGAGAAGAAGTGGTCCTTCGGCTGCGAGGCTGGAAGGACGCTTCTTTTCGTGCGTGGATTTTGAGCGGAGAAAAGCGGCTGCCCATGACCCTGGCCATGGAGGATGCCGGAAAGGCCGAAGGTCCGGCGCTTTATGAGGCCAGAATTCCCGGTCTTTCTGAGCCGTTCCGGTATGTCTTTGAGATCCAGGACGCCTGGGGAACGGTGTATTATGATAAAGGCGGCCTGGAAGACCGGCTGCAGTGGGAGCAGGCCTTTGTGGTGCTGCCGGGCTTTGTGGTGCCGGAATGGGTCAAAGGCGCCGTGATCTATCAGATTTTTGTGGACCGGTTCCGAAACGGAGACCCCTCCAATGACGTGGAGGACCGGGAATACACCTACCTGAAAGGGGGCGCCTCCCACCGGGTCGCCCGGTGGGAAACGCTGACGGAGCCGCTGGATGTGCGGAATTTCTACGGCGGGGATCTGCAGGGCGTCTGGGAGAAGCTGGATTACCTTCAGTATCTGGGGGTGGAGGCGCTGTATTTCAATCCTCTGTTCGTCTCCCCTTCCAACCACAAGTATGATACCCAGGACTATGACCACATTGACCCGCATCTGGGGCGGATTGTGGAGGACGGCGGGGAGGTGCTGCCCCCAGGGGCCTCCTCCAACCGCCAGGCCACCCGGTATATCAAGCGGACCACAGACCAGGCCAATCTGGAGGCGTCCGACGCCTTCTTTGCCGCCCTGGTCCAGGAAGCCCACCGGCGGGGGATCCGGGTGATTTTGGACGGTGTGTTCAATCACTGCGGCTCCTTCCACAAGTGGATGGACCGGGAAGGGCTCTATCAGGGGCAGCCCGGCTATCAGCCGGGGGCCTACCGCTGTCCGGAAAGTCCAAACCGGGATTATTTCCGTTTTGGTCCCCAGGAAAACTATGAGTGTTGGTGGGGGTTTGAAACCCTGCCAAAGCTGAACTATGAGGGCTCGAAACGGCTGTGGCAGGAGGTGCTGCAGATTGGGGCCAAGTGGGTCTCTCCTCCCTACAGCGCAGATGGCTGGCGCCTGGACGTGGCGGCGGACCTGGGACACAGCGAAGAAACCAATCACCGGTTTTGGCGTGAGTTCCGCCGGTCCGTCAAGGAGGCCAACCCGGAGGCGGTGGTCCTGGCGGAACACTATGGGGATATCTCCGCCTGGATGGACGGGACCCAGTGGGACACGGTGATGAACTATGACGCGTTTATGGAGCCGGTGTCCTGGTTCCTCACGGGCATGGAAAAGCACAGCGATGAATACCGGGAGTCCCTCCGGGGCAACGGAGAGGAATTCTGGAAGACCATGACCCGCAGCATGGCCCGGTTCCCCTACGGGAGCCTCCACGGAGCCATGAACCAGCTGGACAATCATGATCACTCCCGGTTTGCGACCCGTACCTCGCGGCGTGCCGGCCGTCTGGCCTCCGCCGGTTCCGAAGCCGCTTCCCAGGATGTCAGCCTGGGCGTCTGCCGGGAGGCGGCGGTGCTGCAGCTGACCTGGCCGGGCGCGCCCACTCTTTATTACGGGGATGAGACGGCGCTTTGCGGATGGACAGACCCGGACAGCCGCCGGCCGTTCCCCTGGGGAAAAGAAAACTGGGAAATGATCGAATTTTACCGGGAACTGATCCATCTGCACAAACGCTTTCAGGCCCTGCGGAAGGGATCTCTGGTGAAACTGGCGGCGGGATATCAGCTGGTGGCTTACGGGCGCTTTCTGGGAGAGGAGCGGCTGGTGATCGCCGTCCACAACGGGACCAAGCCTTTGGAGGCGGCGCTTCCGGTGGAACTGTTGGGCGGTCAGGGCCCTCAGACCCTGGTGCGGCTGTTGGAAACCCGGGAGGGGGGCTACAATGTGGGCGAGGTCCGGATAGAGGTATCCGGCGGAGTGGCCCGGGTGCCTATGCAGCCCGTGTCCGCAGCGGTTTTTCAGTTGGTGCGAAAAGAGGAATCAGAGCATATATGACGAATTGACCCAAAGCGATATAGACAAAATGAAGCAGGCGATCCGGTACCTCCTGGCGGTGCCCACGCCCATGCCGCCGGTCTGGATCAGCACCAGATTTGTCCGCTCAGATCCATCCTCCGTCCAGCTGGATCACCTGTCCGGTGAGATATTCATGGCCCTCCGCCAGCTGCCAGGCCAGCTGGGCCACTTCCTCCGGGGTGCCCATGCGGCCGGCAGGGATCTCCGCCAACAGGCTCTGCCGCTCTTCCTCTGAGAGAAATTGGTTCATTTCCGTGTCAATGACGCCGCAGGCAATGGCGTTGACCTGAATGTTGCTGGGGGCCAGCTCTTTGGCCAGGGCTTTGGTCAGAGCGTTCACCCCGCCCTTGGCGGCAGAGTAGGCAACCTCGCAGGAAGCGCCCACACAGCCCCAGACCGAGGAGATGTTGAGGATCTTCCCCGCATGGTTCCAGATCATACCGGGAATCACCTCCTTGCACAGCGCATAGACGGCGGTGAGATTGGTGCCCACCAGATCCTGCCACTGTTCCCAGGTGGTGTCCTGGAGCAGTCCAATATGGGAGATTCCGGCATTGTTGATCAGCACGTCCACGGTCCGGCCCGTCTCCCCCACTGCGTCCAGCAGCCGGGGAGCGGCGGAGCGCTCTGCCAGATCTCCCACCCAGAGCAGGCAGTGGATGCCGTGGGCGGCCTGGAACTCATCCCGCAGATCCTCCAGCTGTTGGCGGTTCGTGCGGCAGGTCAGGACCAGATCAAAGCCTCCGGCGGCAAAACGGCGGGCAATGGCCCGGCCAATGCCCCGGGAAGCGCCGGTGATCAGAACAGTCTTATTCTTCATGGCAAAATTCCTTTCCCTGTTGTTCTTTT
>CAZDOQ010000012.1:11477-27955 GCA_964507035.1 uncultured Lachnospiraceae bacterium
GTGATCAGAACAGTCTTATTCTTCATGGCAAAATTCCTTTCCCTGTTGTTCTTTTGCTGTTGTTCTTTTCAGTATACCACGGGGGGAAGGTCTTGTATAGCCAGAGGAAACTTGGTATAATAGGTCCAAAACGTTGGTTTTTATCTCAGGTATGTGCGCCCTATTATTATAGAAGAAACAGGAGGCGGTTATGTACGATCTGATCATCATTGGGTCCGGCCCGGCAGGACTGGCGGCGGCCATTTATGCCGAGAGAGCCCAGTTAGACACCATTACCATTGAAAAAGAGATGATGAGCGGCGGTCAAGTGCTGACCACTTACTCCGTGGACAACTACCCCGGTTTTCCGGGCATCAACGGATTTGACCTGGGCGTTAAGCTGCGGGAGCATGCGGAGAGCCTGGGCGCCCGGTTTGTGGAGGATGAGGTGCTGTCCGTGGGGGTGGAGCAGGGGATCAAGCGCATCCGGTGCGTCAAGGAAGCCTATGAGGCAAAAGCCCTGGTGATCGCCACCGGCGCCAGCCACCGGAAGCTGGGCGTGGAGGGCGAGGAACGGCTGGGGGGCCGGGGCGTCAGCTACTGTGCGGTCTGTGACGGGGCGTTGTACAAGAACCGGGTCACCGCCGTGGTGGGAGGAGGAAACGTGGCTGTGGAGGACGCCATCTTTCTCTCCCGGCTCTGCCAAAAGGTTTATCTGATCCACCGGCGGGATGAACTGCGGGCAGCAAAGTCCCTGCAAAAACAGCTGGAGGCCTGCCCCAACGTGGAGATCCTCTGGAACACGGTGGTGGACCAGATCAACGGGGAGGAGACGGTGGAGAGCCTGCAGCTTCGGAACCGGCAGACGGTGGAGAGCCGGGACCTGCCGGTCCAGGGCGTGTTTGTGGCGGTGGGGATCTCCCCCAACAGCAGCGTGTTCCAGGGCGTGGTGGAAATGGAAAACGGATATATCCGGGCCGGAGAGAATGGGGAGACCAGCGTGCCGGGGATTTTGGCGGCTGGTGACGTGCGGACCAAGGCCCTGCGGCAGATTGTGACGGCGGTGTCCGACGGGGCCAATGCGGTGGGCTCGGCAGAGCGCTATCTGCGGGAGCTGGCGGCGGGGCACGGAAAAACACAGAAAAAGGGTTGACATACTTTTCGTGCTTTGTTATACTTATTTCAGATTTGAAACATTTGTGTAATAATTCAACAGTTAGGAGGTTTGTAACTGTGAAAAAGAGATCGATGGGAAAGCGGCTGTTAACGGGGGCAGCCTGCGTAGGAATCACAACGTCCATGTTTGCCAGCACTGTGTTCGCTTCTCCAGTGGGGAAGGTGCAGTTGAACGCCATCGGCGGTGACTCTGCTATTACCGGAAACAATAAAGTGAAAAAAACGGATAATCAGGTGATCGCTCCTCTGGCCGCGGCGGCGGTGATTGCGCAGGTGGCGCAGCCCAGTGTATCTCCCATTGCGGCCGCGGCGGTGGATACCAGCGCTCTGGCAAAAGCAGAAGCGTCGGCGGAGACCCAGGCGGCGGAGCAGGAGACTGCGGAAGCGGTGGAGGAGACATCCCCCTATGAGAATGTGGCGCTCTCTCAGGTGGACAGTTATGTGAACATCCGTGTGGAGCCCAATACAGAGGCGGAAGTGGTGGGCAAGTTGTACAACAATGCGGCTGCTACCATTTTGGAGACGGTGGAGCAGGAGGACGGCACCTGGTACCGGATCGAATCCGGAAGCGTCTCCGGCTATATCAAGTCGGACTACTTTGTCACAGGTTCTGATCTGGAAGCCATTGCCCAGGATGTGGGCCATGTGACGGCTACCGTAAACACCCAGACCCTTCGCCTGCGTTCGGAAGCCACCACGGATAGTTCCATTGTGGAACTGCTGCCGGAGGGAGGCACCTATGATGTGGAAGAGCAGGGTGAGGAATTCACCAAGATCGTCACGGACAGCGGCAAGGAAGGTTATGTACATAACGACTATATTGAGGTGGAAGTAAACTTCGATCAGGCTATCTCCCTGGAGGAGGAGCGGCGTCAACAGGAAGAGGAGGCCGCCCGCCAGGCGGCTGAGGAAGCCGCTCGCCAGGCAGCGGAGGAAGCGGCTCGGGAAGAAGCCGCTGAGGAGGCGTCCTACCAGGAAGACACTTCTTCCAATGAGTCTTATCAGGCGGAATCCTACCAGGAAGAGTCCTCTTCTGAGGTGGAACAGTCCTATCAGGCGACTACTTCTTATGAGGAAGAACAGCAGGAGACAGAGGCAGCTGAGGAGGCGGAGTCTGAGGCGGACAACTCCTACAGCAGCAATTCGGAACTGCGCAGTTCCATTGTGGATTATGCTCTTAGCTTTGTGGGCAAGCTGAACTATGTGTACGGCGGAAACAGCCTGACCACCGGTGTGGACTGCTCCGGCTTTGTGCAGCAGATCTTTGCGGCGTATGGGGTTTCCCTTCCCAGAACCTCCAGTTCCCAGGGCAGCACCGGCCGCAGCATCAGCTATGATGAGATTCAGCCGGGAGATCTGGTCCACTACAGCGGTCACATTGCCATCTACATCGGCAACGGCCAGGTGGTACATGCCTCCAGCCCCAGCACGGGCGTGAAGATTTCCACCTGGAATTACCGCAGCGTAGCGAGCATCCGTAACGTTCTGGACTAACGGTAAATAGGCAAGTTTTTTATAGGGATTTAGCTCCCCGGCTTGACAAGCCGGGGAGTTTTTGTTATGATTGTTTTGTGCTTGTAATAATTTTGTAATGAGATTATTTTTTTAGTAAAGATTTGAAAAATTCGGAGGACCTGACCTTGAGAGATTGGATGAGAAAATGGGGGATGACCGGTTTATGCGCGGTTATGGCTGTAGCCATGATTCCGTCCACAGCACTGGCGGCTCCGGCGGAGATCCAGGTCAGCGCCATTGGCGCTGCGGCAGCGGTGAGCAGCGTGGCAGAGGAACTTGCAGTGGGTCCGGTGGGAGTAGCTTCTCTTTTTGGCCTGGGAGAGACGGAAACGCAGGAAGAAATGGAAGCGTCGGCAGAGCATGCAGCGGTGGCAGCCTATGAGGCCCGGAAGGCAGAGGCGGAGGAAGCCTACAAGAATGTGGCCATCTCTCAGGTCGAGAATTATGTGAATATCCGGACGGAAGCCAACACAGAGGCGGAGGTCCTGGGAAAGATCTACAACAACGCAGCCGCCACCATCCTGGAGACGGTGGAACAGGAGGACGGAACCTGGTATAAGGTTCAGTCCGGTTCTGTGGAAGGCTATGTCAAAGCGGAATATTTTGTCACCGGCGAGGAGGCGGAATCTCTGGCCTGGGAAGTGGGGCGCGTCAGCGCGGTGGTCAGCGCGACGAGCCTGCGGCTGCGGGCGGAGCCCAGCTTGGATAGCCCTATGCTGGAGATGCTCGCCGCAGATGAAGAGTATACCGTTGTGGGGGAGAGCGGCAACTTTGTGAAGCTGGCCGTGGACACAGACTTGGAAGGGTATGTGAGTAAGGCTTATGTAGAACTTCGAATTGAGTTTGACGAAGCCATTTCCCTGGAGGAAGAGCGGGCAGAGCAGGAACGCCTGGCGCAGCTTCAGCGGGAGGCGGAGGAAGAGGCAGCGCGCCTGGAGCGGGAAGCCAGCAGTTCCAGTAGTTCCAGCCGGTCCAGTAGTTCCAGCAGTTCCAGCCGGTCCAGTAGTTCCAGCAGTTCCAGTAGTTCCAGTAGTTCCAGTAGTTCCAGCAGTTCCAGTAGTTCCAGTTCGGTTTCCTCCATCCGCAGCGCCATTGTTGCTTATGCGAAATCCTTCGTGGGCAATCTGGATTATGTGTACGGCGGAAACAGCCTGACCACCGGTGTGGACTGCTCCGGCTTTGTGCAGCAGATCTTTGCGGCGTATGGGGTTTCCCTTCCCAGAACCTCCAGTTCCCAGGGCAGCACCGGCCGCAGCATCAGCTATGATGAGATTCAGCCGGGAGATCTGGTCCACTACAGCGGTCACATTGCCATCTACATCGGCAACGGCCAGGTGGTACATGCCTCCAGCCCGGAGACAGGCGTCAAGATCTCCAGCTGGAATTACCGGACGCCTAAGAGCATTCGGAACGTGCTGGATTGAGAATCAATCCTACATCGTGAAACGTCAAGGCGGGATTCCCAGAGAATCCCGCTGTTTTTTTGCGGAAGGGATCGCGCCAAAAAAGGGCGGCCCTCCCGTCAGAAGGGCCGCTCCCAGAGGATGATAGATGATTTCAATCCGTGATGGGGCTTTTTAATACTCCGGCTCAATCAACCCGTAGGTGCTGTTCTTTCTCTTATAGACCACGTTGACTTGGTCTGTCTCCGCGTCCCGGAACACGTAAAAGCTGTGGCCCAGCATTTCCATCTGCAGGCAGGCCTCCTCCGGATCCATGGGCTTGACGGCAAACCGTTTGGTCTTGACAATCTGAATGCTGTCTTCGCTTCCATCCCCTTCGTCCAGATCTTCCTCGTACTCTTTGGAGAAGCCGGTACCGCTCTGGGTCCGGTCGATGAGTTTGTTCTTGTATTTTTTCAGCTGTCTCTCAATGGTCTCCTGAACCAGGTCAATGGAGGCGTACATGTCATCACTGGCCTGTTCTGCTCGGATGATCCGTCCCTTGACTGGAATGGTTACCTCAATCCTCTGACGCTCCTTCTCCACGCTGAGGGTGACCTGCGCCTCCGCAGCGGGCGTAAAATATTTGTCCAATTTTTTTAGCTTACTTTCCACAGCCTCCTGCAGGCCAGGGGTGAGTTCGATGTTTCTTCCGGTAATGATAAAACGCATACATTCCACTCCTTTACGCTTTTTTGTGGAAAAGGGAAAAAGAACCCCTTTGACACTTTAATTGTATCACAAATCCGGGAATAAACAAGAAGAAATCCGAAAAAAATAATTAAAATTTTCATCAAAAAAAGGAGAAATATGTCAATAACTGGGCCGGAATCTTGAGCAAAGGAATGTGGATAATGTGGATAATCCCGTGCATAACTCCCATTTACGCCAAAAATAAGGGGATGTCTTTGTGGATAACTCTGTGAACAGCCGGTGAACAGGAGAGCGGATGCCGGGAAAGGCGGAAATGGAAGAAGACAGAAACGGACACGGTTACTTGACAAGATTTCTCTCTTACTTTATATTGTTGGTATATGTGATTGGGATGTCCGGATTTTGCGAACTCAGACCTGCAAGGGAAAGGAAAAAGGCAAGGATGTACATGGAGTTGACGAAGGAGCAAAAAATTCAAGCTTTGGACATCTTTGAGACGCCGGAGGAGTTCCGGCCGGAAGCTTTGAAGATGCTCAGCGAGCAAGAACTGCGTTTGATCCTGCTCATGAAGAAAGAGATCATCCTGGAGAAAGAACTGGAACAGCGGATCCAGGAGGCAGGCATCGCCCGGTATCCCCAGACCCTGATCTTCTCCGCCTACAGCCGGGCAGTGCTGAACAAGGTCCGGGGCGAGCATCAGGAGTTGCAATATCAGATCACCAATTTCTATGCCCGGTATCCGTTTTTTGCCCAGTTTGAGTTTGAGGAATATGTGCGGATTCCCCGGGAGCGGCGGACCCGCCTGAACGAGTGGGATTTTGAGGTGTACTTTGGCTATAACCACAAGGTGGTGGAGGGCAAGATGGAGGGCAAGAATCTGTTCCTCCACGATGGCGACTTCATGACCCTAGAGGAGGCCATTGAGGCGGTGAAAGACCAGGAGTTCATTGCCCGGGTTCCCTGCAACTGCAAGTACATGATGGATGAGACGGATAAGCCCCGGGATGTGTGTATGCACTTTGGCCACGGAGACAACTCGGCCTGGGACCGGGGCCACGGTCAGCGGATCACGGCGGAGCAAGCCATTGAACTTTTGAAGCTGTGGAACAGCCGGGGACTGATGCCCAACGGCAAGCCGGAGCTGGAGGGGGGCTTTTGCAACTGTGACTGCCCTTCCTGCTATCCCATTCAGATGGCCAAGAAGCTGGGTTCCCAGGGCGTGTATCCCCGGGCCTACTGGACCATCCGCTGGGATCCGGAGAAATGTATCAACTGCGGCAAGTGCACCAAGATCTGCAACTTTGAGGCCTTCACCATGGGCGAGGATAAGAAGGTGACCTTCCACCCGGACCAATGCTGGGGCTGTACCGTATGTACCAACAACTGTCCCAAGGGCGCCATCACCAAGACGCCCAAGCCCGGCCCCGAGGGGCCGGTGATCATGCCGGGTGAGGAAGGATATCCGGCCTGGGAGTAACCCGACCCCTCAAAATCAAGATTTTTTTCGCCGGCTCTCTCAGGAGGGCCGGCTTTCCTCTTTTTTCCTCTTTTTCCTCTTTTTCCCCCGGCGGCAAAAAATGGTTGAATTCGGCCTGTGATAATGATACAATATACCGTGGTAAATTTTATGCTAAGGAGTGGTACTCTCAATGGGCTTGATTCAGAAAGTATTTGGTACCCAGAGTGAAAAGGAGATCAAGCGGATTATGCCGCTGATTCAAAAGATAGAGAGTCTGCGTCCGGAGATGATGGAGAAAACAGACGAGGAGTTGCGGGGCAAGACCCAGGAGTTCCAAAAGCGGCTGGGGCAGGGGGAAACCCTGGACGGCCTGCTGCCGGAGGCCTTTGCGGTGGTCCGGGAGGCCGCCCGGAGAATGCTGGAGATGGAGCCGTACCGGGTCCAGCTCATTGGCGGGATCATTCTGCATCAGGGGCGCATTGCGGAGATGAGGACCGGTGAAGGAAAAACCTTGGTTTCCACCCTGCCGGCTTACCTGAATGCCCTGGAGGGCAAGGGCGTCCACGTTGTGACGGTCAACGACTACCTGGCCAAGCGTGACGCCGAGTGGATGGGAAAGGTCCACGAGTTTTTGGGCCTCACCGTGGGCTGCGTCCTCAACTCCATGACGTCGCCGGAGCGGAAAAAAGCTTATGGCTGTGACATCACCTATGTGACCAACAATGAGTTGGGCTTTGACTACCTCCGGGACAACATGGCCATCTATAAGGAGCAGCTGGTGCTCCGGGACCTGCACTATGCCATTGTGGATGAGGTGGACTCGGTGCTTATTGACGAGGCCCGGACCCCTCTGATCATCTCCGGTCAGAGCGGCAAATCCACCAAACTCTACGAGGTCTGCGACTATCTGGCCCAGCGCCTGGAGCGGGGCGAGGAGACGGAGTTGACCAAGATGGCCGCCATCATGAAGGAGGAGCAGCAGGAAACAGGAGACTTTGTGGTCAATGAGAAGGATAAGCAGGTGAACCTGACGGCCCAGGGCGTGGCCAAGGTGGAAAAGTTCTTCCAGATTGAAAACCTGGCGGATCCGGAAAACCTGGAGATCCAGCACAACATCATTCTGGCCCTGCGGGCCCATAACCTGATGTTCCGGGACAAGGACTACGTGGTCAAGGACGACGAAGTGCTGATTGTGGACGAATTCACCGGCCGGATCATGCCGGGCCGCCGGTATTCCGACGGACTCCACCAGGCCATTGAGGCCAAGGAGCATGTGAAGGTAAAACGGGAGAGCAAGACCCTGGCCACCATCACCTTCCAGAACTTCTTCAACAAGTTTGAGAAGAAGGCGGGCATGACCGGTACGGCCATGACCGAGGAGAAAGAGTTCCGGGATATCTACGGCATGGATGTCATTGCCATTCCCACCAATAAACCGGTGATCCGGGTAGATCATCAGGATGCGGTGTATAAGACCAAGCGGGAGAAACTTCACGCGGTGGTGGAGGAGATTGTGGAGTCCCACGCCAAGGGCCAGCCGGTTCTGGTGGGCACCATCTCCATTGAGGCGTCTGAGGAACTGTCCGTTTTGCTGAAAAAACGGAACATCCAGCACAATGTGTTGAACGCCAAGTTCCACGAGTTGGAGGCCCAGATTGTGGCGGAGGCAGGCCACCATGGAGCCGTGACCATTGCCACCAACATGGCAGGCCGTGGTACGGATATCAAGCTGGACCCGGAGAGCGTGGCCGCCGGAGGTCTTAAGATCATTGGCACGGAGCGTCATGAGTCCCGGCGGATTGACAACCAGCTCCGGGGCCGTTCCGGCCGTCAGGGAGACCCGGGCGAATCCCAGTTCTTCATCTCCCTGGAGGACGATCTGATGCGCCTCTTCGGCGGGGAGCGGATGCTCAACATGTTCAACGCCTTGAAGGTGCCGGACAACGAGCAGATCCAGCACAAGATGCTCTCCAGCGCCATTGAGAAGGCCCAGAAGAAGATTGAGGGCAACAACTTTGGCATCCGGAAACAGCTGCTGGAGTACGATCAGGTGATGAACGAACAGCGGGAGATCATCTACGGCGAGCGCCGCAGCGTCTTGAACGGAGAGAGCATGCGGGATGTGGTCATGAAGATGGTCAACGATGTGACGGAGCACATGGCGGATATGTGCATCTCCGACGAACACTCCCCGGACCAGTGGGATATGAACGAACTGAACCAGCTGCTGCGGCCCATCTTTCCCATGCAGCCGGTGGCGCTGACGGATGTGCAGAAGCAGAAATGGAAGAAAGCGGACCTGGTCCAGTACCTGAAGCAGGAGACGGTGAAACTCTACGAGGCCAAGGAAGCGGAGTTTGCGGACCCGGAGCAGATCCGGGAGATTGAGCGGGTAGTCTTGCTCAAGGTCATTGACCGGCGGTGGATGGACCACATTGACGACATGGAGCAGCTGCGCCAGGGAATTGGCCTCCAGGCCTACGGCCAGCGGGATCCGCTGGTGGAATACAAGATGGCCGGTTACGACATGTTTGACCAGATGACCGCCTCCATTGAGGAGGACACGGTGCGGCTGCTGCTCCACATCCGCTTGGAGCAGAAAGTGGAGCGGGAGCAGGTGGCCAAGGCCACTGGCACCAACCGGGACGAGAGTCTGGCCAAGGTCCCCAAGAAGCGGGAGGAGAAGAAGGTTTATCCCAACGACCCGTGCCCTTGCGGTTCGGGCAAAAAATATAAACAATGCTGCGGCAGAAAGAAAGTAGGTGACATTAATGGTTGAGTTAGACCAGTACAAACAGGACCTGGCAGCCTGCGCGCAGCCGTTAATCGAAGTGAGGGATTCACTTTGACCTGGCTGGCAAAGAAAACCGGATTGCGGAATTAGAGAGAACCCTGGAGGAACCCACCTTCTGGGAGGATGCGGACAAAGCCACCAAGACCATGCAGGAGTTAAAGGGCCTCAAGTCGGTGGTGGAATCCTGCAACGAACTCTCCGGCAAATATGAGGACATTCAGACCCTTATTGAGATGGCCGGGGAGGAGAATGATGAAAGCTTGCTTCCTGAGATCAAGGAGGAACTGGGCGCCTTCAGTCAGAAACTGGAGGATATGCGGATCAGCACCTTGCTTTCCGGGGAGTATGACAAAAACAACGCCATTTTGACCCTCCACGCCGGGGCTGGCGGCACCGAGGCCTGCGATTGGGCCGGGATGCTGTACCGGATGTATACCCGCTGGGCCGAGAAGAAAGGCTTTGCGGTGGAGGTGTTGGACTATCTGGACGGGGAGGAGGCGGGCATCAAGTCCGTGACCGTTCAGGTCAACGGGATGAACGCCTACGGCCTGCTGAAATCGGAGCGTGGGGTGCACCGGCTGGTGCGGATTTCTCCGTTTAACGCCGCCGGAAAGCGGCAGACTTCCTTTGTGTCCTGTGATGTGATGCCGGAAATCCAGGAGGAGTTGGATGTGGAAATCCGGGATGAGGATATCCGGATTGATACCTACCGGTCCAGCGGCGCCGGCGGCCAGCACATCAACAAGACATCCTCGGCCATCCGGATCACCCACTATCCCACCGGGATTGTGGTCCAGTGCCAGAATGAGCGGTCCCAGTTCCAGAACAAGGACAAAGCCATGCAGATGTTGAAGGCCAAGCTGTACATGCTGAAACAGCAGGAGCAGGCGGAGAAGGCCTCCGGCATCCGGGGCGAAGTGTCCGACATCAGCTGGGGGCACCAGATCCGCTCCTACGTGCTGCAGCCCTACACCATGGTGAAGGATCTGCGGACGGACGTGGAGACCGGGAATGTGAACAGCGTTCTGGATGGAAATATTGATCTTTTTATCAACGGATACTTGAAATGGTGCAATCTGTCGCAGTAAAATGCAAGGAGAATTGCATCAGGAGAAAACCAGCGCCGGCCCTTTTGCCGGCGCAGCATGCAGAAAGGAATCCAAACTATGCGGCAGATCGCAATTATGGGGTATGGGACTATCGGCTCCGGCGTCTATGACGTGGTAAACACCAACCGGGACGTGATCCGAAAGAACCTGGGGGAAGAACTCCGGGTGAAATACGTGCTGGACCTGCGGGAATTTCCCGGAGATCCGGTGGAGGAAGTGCTGGTCCATGATGTGAACATCATCCTGGAGGACCCGGAGGTGGACATTGTGGTGGAGACCATGGGCGGCCTGGAACCGGCGTTCACCTTTGTGAGAAAAGCCCTGGAGGCCGGAAAGAGCGTGGCCACCTCCAACAAAGAACTGGTGGCCAAGCGGGGCGTGGAACTGCTGGCCCTGGCCCGGGAGAAGAACATCAACTTTTTCTTCGGCGCCAGCGTGGGCGGCGGCATTCCCATTATCCGCCCTATGCTGCGCAGCCTCTGCGCAGATGACATTGAGGAAGTTACCGGCATCTTAAACGGCACCACCAACTATATTTTGACCAAGATGGCCCAGGAGGGCAGTTCCTTTGGGGACGCCCTGGCGGAGGCCCAGGACAACGGCTTTGCGGAGCGGAAGCCGGAGGCGGATGTGGAAGGCTTTGACGCCTGCCGGAAGATTGCTATTTTAAGTTCCATCGCTCTGGGACGCTTGGTGGATTTTGAGGATATCTACACCGAGGGCATCACCGGTATCACCAAGGAAGACTTCCTCTATGCGGCGAAACTGGGCTGGTCCATCAAGCTTCTGGCCAGCAGCCGGAAAGAGGGAAGCCATGTCTACGCCATGGTGGCGCCGGCGCTGGTGAAGCCGGGGCACCCGCTGTTTGCGGTAAACGACGTGTTCAACGGGATCATGGTCCACGGCAACATGGTGGACGACGTGATGTTCTACGGCCGGGGCGCCGGTTCCCACGCCACTGCCAGCGCGGTGGCGGCGGATGTGATGGACGCGGCCCGGCATCTCCATGAAAATATTTACGCTGGCTGGAGCGGGGACAAGCAGGAACTCTCGGACATGGGTACCTGGGAGAAGCAGTTCCTGGTCCGGGTGGCCGGAGACGCCTCCCGGGAGGAGGAACTGGCCCAGGCCTTTGGCCACGGCATTCTGGTGAACGCTGGTGTGGCTGGAGAGGTGGGATATCTGACTCCGGTGATCAGTGAGAGAGAATTTCAGGAAGCGGCGGCGTCTTTGGATGGCGTCAAGAGCCGCATTCGGGTACAGGCATAGAGGAGAGGCAGCGTTATGAAATATGTGGTGATTTTGGGGGACGGCATGGCAGATGAGCCCCTTCAGGAGTTGGGCGGCAAGACGCCTCTGGAATATGCCAACACCCCGGAGTTGGACGCCCTGGCAAAAAAATCGGAGATCGGCCTGTCCCACACCATCCCGGAGGGCATGAAGCCGGGCAGCGACACCGCCAACCTGGCAGTGCTGGGCTATGATCCCAAGAAACATTACACCGGCCGTTCCCCTCTGGAAGCCCTGAGCATTGGGGTTTCCATGAAGGACACGGATATCGCCCTGCGAACCAATCTGGTGACCCTCACCGAGGAAGACGTGCCCTTTGAGGAGCAGACCATCCTGGACCACAGCTCCGGGGAGATCTCCACGGAGGAAGCGGCGGTGCTGCTGGAGGCGGTGAAACAGGAACTGGCCAATGAGACCTATCAGTTTTACGCGGGGACCAGCTACCGGCATCTTCTGATCTGGGGGCACGGTCAGGTGTTGGATCTGGCCCAGCCCCATGACCATCTGGGGAAGAAGATCGGTCCCTGGCTGCCGGAGGATGAGACGCTCCGGCGCATGATGGTCCGCAGCTATGAGATTCTGAAAAACCATCCGCTGAATCTGGCCCGGAAGGCGGCGGGGAAGAACCCGGCCAACTGCTTCTGGTTCTGGGGCGCCGGCACCAAGCCGCTGCTTCCCTCCTTTGAGGAAAAGACCGGCAGGAAGGGCGTCATGATCTCGGCGGTGGATCTGTTAAAGGGAATCGCCGTGGGAAGCGGCATGACCAATATTGTGGTGGAGGGGGCCAACGGCACCCTGGAAACCAACTATGAAGGAAAAGCCCAGGCAGCGGTGGACGCCCTGACCAAGGGCGGCTATGACTTTGCGTATGTCCATGTGGAGGCTCCCGATGAGATGGGCCACCAGGGCAGTATAGAGAGAAAGATCAAAGCGATCGAGTATCTGGATCAGAGAGTGATCCGCCTGGTGAAAGGAGGTCTGGATGCATCCGGTGTAGAATACCGGATGCTGGTGATGCCGGACCACCCTACCCCCATCCGCGTCCGGACCCACACGTCCGACCCGGTACCGTATTTGCTTTACGACAGTACCAGACAGGAAGACCATTCCTGGCATTACAATGAAAGAGAAGCAAAGGCCAGCGGCAATTATATTGCCGAAGGGTTTCATACCATGGACCGTTTGCTGGGAGGAGAGACATGCTGATTGTAAAAAAATTCGGCGGCAGTTCTGTCGCCGATAAGGAGAGGATCTTTAACGTAGCCAACCGCTGTATTGAGGATTACAGGGCAGGACACAAGGTGGTGGTGGTGCTGTCCGCCATGGGCAAGACCACAGACGGCCTGCTGGCCAAGGCGGCGGATATCAACCCCCACGCCAGCAAGAGAGAACTGGATATGCTGCTGACCACCGGAGAGCAGGTCTCTGTGGCGCTGATGGCCATGGCCATGGGCGCTCTGGGGGTACCGGCGGTATCCTTAAACGCCTTCCAAGTGCGGATGCATACCACATCCGCCTACGGCAATTCCCGGCTGCTCCGGATTGATACCGGACGGATCCGGGATGAACTGGAGAACAACAAGATCGTCATTGTCACCGGCTTTCAGGGCATCAGCAAGCGGGACGACTACACCACCCTGGGACGGGGCGGGTCAGATACCACCGCGGTGGCCCTGGCGGCGGCCCTCCATGCGGATGCCTGCGAGATCTACACGGACGTGGACGGCGTCTACACAGCGGATCCCCGGGTTGTGCCCACCGCCCAGAAGCTGAAAGAGATCACCTATGATGAGATGCTGGAATTTGCCTCCCTGGGCGCCAAAGTGCTGCACAACCGCTCGGTGGAGATGGCAAAACGCTACGGGGTGCCCCTGGTGGTGCGCTCCAGCCTGAACCGGAACGAAGGAACGATTGTAAAGGAGAATGCAAACATGGAAGGAATGTTAGTAAGCGGCGTGGCCGCGGACAAGAATACCGCGAGAATTTCCATCATCGGGGTCCGGGATGAACCGGGAATCGCCTTCAAAGTATTCAAGAGCCTGGCCCAGAAGAACATCAGCGTGGACATTATCCTTCAGTCCATTGGCCGGGAAGGCACCAAGGATATCTCCTTTACGGTGGCCCGGACTGATATGCAGGAGGCGGTGGACACCCTGGAGGCCCAGAAAGAGTCCTGGGGCGCCACAGAGGTGACCTATGACGACACCGTGGCCAAGGTCTCCATTGTGGGGGCCGGCATGGAGAGCAACGCCGGTGTGGCCGCCAAGATGTTTGAGGCCCTCTACAGCGCCAACATCAATATCCGGATGATCGGCACCGCGGAGATCCGAATCACTGTACTCATTGACGAGGACGACGTAAAGAAGGCCATGCGGGCCGTTCATACGGCCTTTGGACTGGACGCCTAAAGCAGGATGAAACGTTCCCATCCCTGGACCGTGGAAAAAACGTTATACCGTCTGGGAATAGCGGCCGCCGTGTTTGCGGCCGCTATTATTGTCTGGACCGGATTTTCCCCGGCCGTCCGGACCCTTTTGTCCCTGCCCTGCCCGTTCCGCTGGCTCACCGGCTTTTACTGCCCCGGGTGCGGCGGAACCCGGGCGTTGGAAGCGCTGCTTTCCGGGCAGGTACTGGAAAGCCTGTGGCTGCATCCCCTGGTGGTCCTGGGTCTGGCCGGTTGCCTGGCGTTCATGGGCAGCTGGACCTTGTGGCGGATTTCCGGCGGCCGCTTTCCGGGACTCCGGTACCGGGACGGCTACCTGTGGGGGATCCTGGCCCTGGCCGCAGGCAACTGGCTGCTCAAAAACGGTTTGCTGCTGGCGGGCTGGGCGGTTTTGTGAACAATCTGAAAAGGAGAAGCATATGGATATCATCGGCACATTGGCAAAGGAACTGAAGATCCGCACCGGTCAGGCGGAGGCGGCGGTGAAGCTCATTGACGAGGGCAACACCATTCCCTTTATTGCCCGGTACCGGAAGGAGGCCACCGGCTCCCTGAACGACGAGGTACTGCGGCAGCTGGACGAGCGGCTCCGGTATCTTCGGAACCTGGAGGAGAGAAAGGAGCAGGTGCTGGCCGCCATTGAGGAGCAGGGCAAGCTGACCGAGGAACTGCGGGAAAAGATCACCGCCGCCGCCACCTTGGTGGCGGTGGAGGATTTGTACCTTCCCTACCGGCCCAAGCGCCGGACCCGGGCCACCATTGCCAAGGAACGGGGCCTGGAGCCTCTGGCGGAGATCCTGTGGGTCCAGGTGACAGAGCGGTCTATGGAGGAGGAAGCGGCTCCCTATGTGAAGCCGGACCAGGAGGTGCCGGACGCGGCGGCGGCCTTGGCCGGGGCCTGCGATATTCTGGCGGAGCGTATCTCGGATACCGCCGAGTACCGGGCTTCCATCCGGGCCTACACCGTCCGGGACGGAATCCTCCAGTCCGAGGCCAAGGACCCGGGGACTTCCACCGTCTACGACCAGTATTACCAGTACCAGGAGCCGGTGCCGAAACTGGCGGGCCACCGGATTTTGGCGTTAAACCGGGGAGAGAAGGAAGGGGTCCTGACGGTGAAGATCCAGGCCCCGGAGGAGACCATTCTCCGCTACCTGGAGAAAAAGGTGATCACCCGGGACAACCCCCATACAGCTCCGTTGCTGCGGGACACTATCCGGGACAGCTATACCCGGCTGATTGAGCCGGCCATCTACCGGGAGATCCGGAACCAGATGACGGAGATTGCGGAGAACGGGGCCATTCGGGTCTTTGGCAAGAACCTGGAACAGCTGCTGCTCCAGCCGCCCATTGTGGGCCGGGTGGTGCTGGGCTGGGATCCGGCGTTTCGCACTGGCTGCAAGCTGGCGGTGGTGGACGCCACCGGGAAGGTGCTGGACACCACCGTGATCTTCCCCACGGCTCCGCAGAATAAGGTGGAGGAGTCCAAGCGGGTGGTGCAGCGGCTCATAGACAAATACGGGATCACCCTGATCTCCGTGGGCAACGGCACCGCCTCCCGGGAGTCGGAGCAGGTGATTGTGGAGATGCTGAAGGAGATCCCGGAAAAGGGAGTCCAGTATGTGATTGTAAACGAGGCTGGAGCCTCCGTGTACTCGGCCAGCAAGCTGGCCACCGAGGAGTTCCCGGAGTTTGACGTGGGCCAGCGCAGCGCCGCCTCCATTGCCCGGCGGCTCCAGGACCCTCTGGCCGAACTGGTGAAGATTGACCCCAAGAGCATTGGGGTGGGCCAGTACCAGCACGATATGAACCAGAAAAAGCTGGGGGACGCCTTGGGGGGCGTGGTGGAAAACTGCGTGAACCGGGTGGGCGTGGACCTGAACACCGCCTCCGCCTCTCTGCTGGAGTATGTGGCCGGGATCTCCAAGACCGTGGCCAAGAACATTGTGGCATACCGGGAGGCCAACGGGGCCTTTGGGGACCGGCGGCAGCTGCTAAAGGTGCCCAAGCTGGGACCCAAAGCTTTTGAACAGTGCGCCGGATTTCTCCGGGTCCGGGGCGGCAAAACCCCCCTGGACATGACGGCGGTACACCCGGAGAGTTACCCGGCTACGGAAGCGCTGCTCCGGGAACTGGGCTACAGCAGCCAGGACCTGCGCTCCGGCGGAATCCCGGGAATCCGGAAAAAGGTCCGGGAGCCGGAACGGGTGGCGGAGCATTTGGGGGTAGGCGCTCCCACCCTGGAGGATATTCTGGCGGAACTGGAAAAGCCTGGCCGGGATCCCCGGGAGGAAATGCCCCGGCCGGTGCTGCGGACGGATGTGCTGGGGATGAAGGACTTGAAGCCTGGGATGGAGCTGAAAGGAACCGCCCGGAATATTGTGGACTTTGGGGCCTTTGTGGACGTTGGGGTTCACCAGGACGGGCTGGTACACATCTCCCAGATCTGCGACCGGTATATCAAGCATCCCCTGGAGGCGGTGAGCGTGGGGGACGTGGTGGAAGTGCGGGTCCTGGGAGTGGACCTGGCCAAGAAGCGGATCTCCCTGACCATGAAAAAGCAGTGAGCCGCTTGACAAAGAAAGCAAAACGCGCTATAGTTTTGGTATCAACTGAA
>CAZDOQ010000013.1:0-27790 GCA_964507035.1 uncultured Lachnospiraceae bacterium
AAAAAAAGAGGTTGAAATGTATCTGGTTTTATTATAAAATAAGACGAATAGATTCATATTTGAATAGGAAATTGAAATTCCAAGGAGGAAGTTAGCCAATGGTTTCAGCAGGTGATTTCAGAAATGGCATGACCATCGAGTATGAGGGAAATATCTACCAGATCGTAGAGTTTCAGCATGTAAAGCCGGGGAAGGGCGCGGCCTTTGTCCGGACTAAGCTGAAAAATATTGTCAATGGAGGTGTGGTGGAGAAAACCTTCCGGCCCACCGAGAAATGCGAGGAGGCTCGGATCGACCGGGTAGATATGCAGTACCTGTACTCAGACGGGGACCTGTTCCATTTCATGGACGTGAACACCTATGAGCAAATTGCCCTGGGCCAAGAACAGATTGGAGACGCTCTGAAGTTCGTAAAGGAAAATGAGATGGTGAAGATCTGCTCCCACAAGGGAAATGTGTTCTCCATTGAGCCTCCTCTGTTTGTGGAACTGGCGGTGACGGACACGGAGCCCGGCTTCAAGGGAGATACGGCCACCGGCGCCACCAAGCCCGCTGTGGTGGAGACCGGCGCCACCGTGTATGTGCCGCTGTTTGTGGACCAGGGAGATGTGATCAAGATTGATACAAGAACCGGAGAATATCTGTCCAGAGTGTAAAGCTGGAGTGGATGGGCTGCTGCAAGATCTGGCAGGATTTTGCAGCAGTTTTTGATTTCAGAGGATTTACCAAAAAGCAAAAAGGAGTGTAAGGTACCATGGAGAGAGAAAACGTTTGGCTGAAGTACGGGGAAGAAGAGCGGAAAACAGTGTTTGAGTTGGCAGAGCAGTACCGCCGTTTCATCTCCCAGGCAAAGACGGAGCGGGAGTGCGTCCAGGAGGCGGTGAAGCTGGCCCGGGCCGCCGGATACCGCAGTCTGGAGGAAATGGCGGCTGCTGGGGAGACCTTGACCGCCGGGGACCGGGTGTACGCGGTCTGCATGGGAAAGAGCCTGGCGCTGTTTCAGATCGGGGAGGAGCCACTGGAGATGGGCATGAACCTGCTGGGAGCCCACATTGACTCCCCCCGTCTGGATCTGAAACAGAATCCCCTCTATGAGGATACGGAGCAGGCGCTGTTGGATACCCACTACTACGGCGGCGTTAAAAAATATCAGTGGGTGGCGCTGCCGCTGGCGCTCCACGGGGTAGTGGCCAAAAAGGACGGCTCCGTCCAGCAGGTGGTCATCGGCGAGGCGGACACGGATCCGGTGGTGGGCATCAGCGACCTGCTGGTTCATCTGGCCGGAGAGCAGATGGAGAAGAAGGCCCGGGTGGTGATCGAGGGCGAGGATCTGAACGTGCTGGTGGGCAGCTGCCCGGAAAAAGGGAAGAAGGACGAGAAGAAGCTGGTCAAGAAGAATATCCTCTCCATTTTGCAGGAAAAATATGGGATGGAGGAGGAAGACTTCCTCTCGGCGGAGATCGAGGTAGTGCCGGCGGGTCCGGCCCGGGATTTTGGACTGGACCGGAGCATGATCATGGGCTACGGCCAGGACGACCGGATCTGTGCCTACACCTCCCTGATGGCCATGCTGGAGGCGGGGCACCTGCGGAAAACCGGCGTGTGCCTGCTGGTGGACAAGGAGGAGATCGGAAGCGTAGGCGCCACCGGCATGAAGTCCCGGTTCTTTGAGAACACGGTGGCGGAGGTCATGGGCCTCTGCGGCCAGTATTCGGAACTGGGAGTCCGGCGGGCCCTGGCCCGGTCCCGGATGCTCTCCTCGGATGTCAGCGCGGCCTATGACCCCAACTATTCTTCCGTGTTTGAAAAGAAGAACACCGCGTATCTGGGGAAGGGTCTGGTGTTCAACAAGTACACCGGCTCCCGGGGCAAATCCGGCTCCAACGATGCCTCCGCCGAATACCTGGCGGCGGTGCGCCGGGTGATGGATAAAAACCAGGTGGCCTGGCAGACGGCGGAACTGGGCAAGGTGGATGCCGGAGGCGGTGGAACCATTGCCTATATCATGGCCAACTACGGCATGGAAGTCATTGACAGCGGCATTGCGGTGCTGAACATGCACGCCCCCTGGGAGATTGGCAGCAAGGCGGATATCTATGAGGCAAAGAAAGGCTATGCGGCCTTCTTAAAGGACGCGTGATAAGGGAGAATCCATGCACAACGGTTTTTTAAAAGTAGCGGCGGCTACGCCGAAGATCCGGGTGGCAGACCCGGTGTACAACCGGGAACGGATCGAGGAACTGATGGGGGAGGCCGCCGGTGAAGGGGCCAAGCTGATCGTGTTTCCGGAATTGGCCCTGCCCGGCTATACCTGCGGGGACCTGTTCCTCCAGTCCCGGCTTCTGGCAGACACAGCGGAGCAGCTCCGTTCCCTGGTGGAGGCCAGCCGGGAGGTGGACGCGCTGGTCTTTGTGGGGACCACCTGGCCGGAGGGAGGAAAGCTCTACAACGTGATGGCGGCTTTTTCCCAGGGGGAACTTTTGGGGGTGATCCCCAAACTGCATCTGCCCAACTACGGAGAATTCTATGAACTGCGCCACTTTACGCCGGGAAACCTTCTGGTCCGGGACGTGCCCTTCACCGACTGGGAGGGGGAGCGGTACCTGGTGCCCTTTGGCTCCCGGATCCTGTTCCAGTGCGAGGAACTGCCGGATCTGGTGGTGGGGGCGGAGGTCTGCGAGGATTTGTGGGCGCCGCAGCCACCCAGCATTGCCCATGCCATGGCAGGAGCCACGGTGATCGTCAACAGCACCGCCAGCGACGAGGCCACCGGCAAAGGGGATTACCGCCGGGATCTGGTCACCGGCCAGTCCGGCCGCCTGATCTGCGGCTATGTGTATGCGGCCAGCGGGGAGGGGGAGTCCACCACGGACCTGGTCTTTGGGGGACAGAACCTGATTGCGGAAAACGGGACCCTGCTGGCGGAGGCGCCCCGGTTCCGGAACCAGATCACCTACGGGGTTTTGGACGTGGAAAAACTCCAGGGGGAGCGCCGGAGAAACGTCACCTTCGGCCCTATGGAGAAGGAAACCTATGAGATGGTTTCCTTCTCTCTGGAGAAGGATGAGACGGAGCTTCCGCCTCTTTCCCGAACCCCTTTTGTGCCTGCCGGAGGAAAGCAGCAGGCGGAGCGGTATGAGGAGATTCTTTGGATTCAGGCCATGGGACTGAAAAAGCGGCTGGAACACACCGGCTGCCGCCATGCGGTGGTGGGCATCTCCGGCGGCCTGGATTCCACCCTGGCGCTGCTGGTTGCCACCCGAGCCTTTGACCAGCTGGGACTGCCCCGGGAGGGGATCCTGGCGGTGACCATGCCCTGCTTTGGCACCACAAACCGGACCTACCGCAACGCCTGTATGCTGGCCCGGGCCGTGGGGGCCACTCTCCGGGAGATTCCCATTCAGGACAGCGTCCGCAGTCATTTCCGGGATATCGGCCAGGAGGAAAGCCGCCATGATGTGACCTATGAAAACGCCCAGGCCAGAGAGCGGACCCAGGTGCTGATGGATGTGGCAAACCAGCTGGGCGGACTGGTGATCGGCACCGGAGATTTGTCAGAGTTGGCGCTGGGATGGGCCACCTACAACGGGGATCATATGTCCATGTACGGCGTCAACGGCGGCGTCCCCAAGACCCTGGTGCGCCATCTGGTGCGGTACTGGGCGGACACCTGCGGGGAGGAGGAGATGTCCCAGGCCCTTTTGGACGTGCTGGATACGCCGGTGAGTCCGGAACTTTTGCCGCCGGAGGAGGGGCAGATCTCCCAGATAACAGAGGATTTGGTGGGACCCTATGAACTCCACGATTTCTTCCTCTACTATGTGCTGCGGTTTGGTTTTTCCCCGGAGAAGATCTTCCGGCTGGCCCGGAAGGCCTTTGCCGGCGTCTACGGGGTCCCGGAGATTCTGAAGTGGATGAAGAATTTTTACCGGAGGTTCTTTTCTCAGCAGTTTAAACGCTCCTGCCTGCCCGACGGACCCAAGGTGGGAACGGTGGCCTTATCGCCCAGAGGAGACTGGAGAATGCCCAGCGATGCTTCCGGCCAGATCTGGCTGGAGGAAGTGGAGGCGCTGGAACTCTTAAAGGATTGGGAGAAATAGATGAAGCTGATTGTGATGGGAGATCCCGTCCGGGCGGCCAAATACCGGCCGGACACGGCTTTTTCCCGGCAGGTAGACGTGGTGGTCTGCCCCCGGAACGCCTCGGAGGAGGAAGTCCTCCAGGTGGGAGCGGACGCGGACTTTTTGCTGGTGGACGCCATTTCCCCGGTGCGGGGAACGCTGATGAGCCGGATGCCCCGGCTGAAGCTGGTCCACTCAGAGGGAGTGGCCTACAACGCCATTGACTGCGAGGCGGCCCGAAACCAGGGGATCTATGTGTGCAACTGTAAGGGCGTCAACGCCGGGGCGGTGGCGGAACAGGCGGTACTCTTGATGCTGGGACTGCTCCGGGACGTGGTAGCCGGAGATCAGGCCGTCCGGGAGGGCCGCCAGATCCAGGTAAAAGAAAAGGGCATGGTGGACGGCATCCGGGAACTGGGGGACTGCCAGGTGGGCATCTACGGCCTGGGAGATATTGGAAAAGCCACGGCCCGGCGGCTGGCTGCCTTTGGCTGCTCCCTTTTATACTATAGCCGCCATCGGGCCAGCGCGGCGGAGGAGGAAACGCTGGGTGTACGGTGGGTTTCCCGGGAGGAACTGCTGGCCGAAAGCGACCTTTTGAGCCTTCACGTGCCGGTGACGCCGGAGACAGAGGGCATGGTGGACGGGGCCTTTCTGGCCGCCATGAAACCGGGAGCCTATCTGATCAACACCTCCCGGGGTGAACTGATGGACCATGAGGCGGTGCGGAAGGCTTTGCTTACCGGACAGGTGGCGGGAGCAGGGCTGGACACTCTTTATCCGGAGCCGGTAACCGCGGATAATCCCCTGGCTTCCCTGCCTCCGGACTGCCCTGGCAGGTTGATTCTCTCCCCCCATGTGGGAGGCATCACCGCCGGAACGTTTACTCGGGCCCACCGGATGGTTTGGGAAAATTTGGAGCGGGTAGCCCGGGAAGAGAGGCCGGAGCACGTGGTCAACGGTCTGTGAATTCCTGCGGCGGTATCTTCGGTGAGCATGAGGGCGGAGGCTCCGTCCAGCACTGCGTTGAAAAAAAAGAGGAGCGTATGGTAGTCTGTCATGGAACCGGCGTGGGCCGGGGCATTGTTTTTGGAAGGCTCCATATCTGGCGGCAGGCCCAGGCCCCGGAACAGAAGGGCGAGGGCCGGAATCCGAAACAGGAGGAGCGGCGGTTTCAGGAAGCCTGTGAGAAAGCCAGGGAGGAACTTTCCGCTCTGGAGCAGAAGACCCGGGCAGAGCTGGGAGAGGCGGCGACGATGGTCTTTGCCACCCACCAGCTGCTGCTGGAGGATCCGCTTTTTGCTGGGGAGGTCCAGCGCCTTATAGAGCAGGAGCAGGGAACCGCCACATGGGCGGTGCAACAGGCTGGGGAGCGGCTGGCCAGCCAGCTGGAGGCGCTGGATCTGGAGGAGTGGAGAGCCCGGGCGGCGGATCTGCGGGATGTGGCGGGACGGGTCCTGCGGATTTTGCAGCGCTCCTCCCAGGAGGGAGGCCCCCTTCCAGAAGAACCCTGTATCTTGGCGGCGGAGGATTTGGCCCCCAGTGATACGGTCCAGTTTGATTCCGGTAAGATCTTGGGTTTTGCGGTGGCCCAGGGATCTCTGTACTGCCACACCGCCATTTTGGCCCGTAGCCGGAATATTCCGGCGGTGGTGGCTTTAGACCGGCATCCGGAGCCGGCGTGGGAGGGGCTTTGGGCCGCCCTGGATGCGGAGGAGGGCTGCCTGTACCTGGAGCCTACGGAGGAGCAGCTGGCCCGGCTGCGGCAGCGGCAGAAAGCGGAAGAAAAGCGGAATCAGGAATTGCGGCATCTCCGGGAGGCTGCCAGCGTGACCCGGGACGGCCAGCGGGTCTTTGTGTGCGCCAATGTGGGGAACCGGCAGGATCTGGAGATGGCGGTGGCCCAGGGGGCAGAGGGAATCGGCCTGTTCCGTACAGAGTTTCTGTTTCTGGAGGCGGACCACTGGCCCACGGAGGAAGAGCAGTTTGCCGTCTACCGGCGGGCAGCGGAGGCCATGGCAGGCAAGCGGGTGGTGATCCGGACCCTGGATATAGGGGCGGATAAGCAGCTTCCCTATTTTGCATTTCCGCCGGAGGCCAATCCGGCCCTGGGCTGCCGGGGCATCCGGTTCTGTCTGGCCCACCCGGAGGTATTCCGGACCCAGCTGCGGGCCATCTACCGGGCCAGCGCCTATGGCCGGACCGCTATTTTGTATCCCATGATCTCCGGGGTGGAGGAACTGCGCCGGGTGCTGGCGTTCTCCGTCCAGGTCCGCCGGGAACTGGCGGAGCAGGGAATTCCCACAGGCATTGTGGAGCAGGGGATCATGGTGGAGACCCCCGCCGCCGCCCTTTTGGGAGAACGGCTTTCCGGAATGGTGGAATTTTTCAGCATCGGCACCAACGACCTGGCCCAGTACACCCTGGCGGCGGACCGGCAGAACGGACAGATGGCCCCGTATCTGGAAGGATGCCATCCGGCTGTCTGGAGACTGGTGGAGGCGGCGGCGGTCTGGGCCTTACAGGCCGGCATCCGGACTGGCGTCTGCGGAGATTGGGCGGGGGATCCGGCCTTCACCAAAGCGTTATTATCTCTGGGGGTTCGGGAACTTTCGGTGGCTCCCTCCCAGATTTTAGAGGTCCGGCGGCAGATCCGGGAGACGGATTTGACATGAAAAATTTCTGTACAAAAGCTTTTGGCCGGTGGGAATGCTGCTGGATTTGTTGTGAAAATTCTTTGTTTTTTGTATTTTGTGTATTGTTTTTTCTTGGCAGAACGCTATAATAGAATTAGTTGGTGGTTGGCATTTGGTTTGTACAATCAATCTATGAGGAGGAATGCAAGATGGCTATGTTGGAAACCTGCCAGGAGGCAAGACGGAATGTGACGATTCATGAGATGGACTGTCCTAAATGTAGGAAAACCATGGAGGTGTTCCTGCGGGAGGGAGCCGTGACAGAGGATACGAAATGTGAGGCATGCGGGTACGTGGTTCCGGAGGGAACTCATATAGAATCAGAAAAATAAATAGGAATGTCGGGAAATAGATAATTCCAAACAGGGGCAGGCATGACTCATACGCGTTACGCCTGCCCCTGAAATTTTTATAACGACTCCATAATTTCTTAAAAATTTCATGATTTTTAAAAGAAATTTAGAGCCAAAACACAAATTGTTAAAAGAAGGAGAATAAACTGGATACATTGGGGACATTTTCCCGATATTTTCAAAAGCTATAGGAAATGCGCTTCCTTTTAGGCGAGCGTAGGGAAGGACAAGACAGATGGGTAAGATTATCGGAATTGATTTGGGAACCACAAACAGCTGCGTAGCGGTGATGGAGGGCGGCAAGCCCACGGTGATCACCAATGCGGAGGGGACCAGAACCACCCCTTCCGTGGTGGCCTTCACCAAGGACGGAGAACGGCTGGTGGGAGAGCCGGCCAAGCGCCAGGCGGTTACCAACAGCGAGCGGACCATCTCCTCCATCAAGCGCCAGATGGGCAGCGATCAGAAGCTGAATATTGACGGCAAGAAGTATTCTCCGGAGGAAATCTCCGCCATGATCCTCCAGAAACTGAAAAAAGATGCAGAGAGTTACCTGGGCGAGGCAGTGACTGAGGCGGTGATTACGGTGCCGGCCTATTTTAATGATGCCCAGCGGAAGGCTACCCGGGACGCCGGAAGGATTGCCGGTCTGGATGTGAAGCGGATCATCAATGAGCCCACGGCGGCGGCCCTGGCCTACGGCCTGGACAATGAGAATCCCCAGAAGATTCTGGTATACGACCTGGGCGGCGGTACCTTTGATGTTTCCATTATCGAGATCAGCGAAGGGCTGATTGAGGTGCTGGCCACCTCCGGCGATAACCGGCTGGGAGGAGACGATTTTGACCAGCGGATTGCCGGTTATCTGATGCAGGAGTTTAAGCGCACGGAGCGGGTGGATCTGTCCAAGGACAAAATGGCCTTAAAGCGGATCCAGGAGGCGGCGGAGGATGCCAAGAAAGCTTTGTCCACCGCCACCGAGACCACCATCAACCTGCCGTTTATCACCACGGGCAAGGACGGCCCCAAGCATCTG
The DNA here is from genome assembly GCA_964507035.1 of uncultured Lachnospiraceae bacterium. Taxonomy (GTDB): domain Bacteria; phylum Bacillota; class Clostridia; order Lachnospirales; family Lachnospiraceae; genus Pseudolachnospira. The sequence goes on from CAZDOQ010000013.1 coordinate 8,207, forward strand.
GAGATGACGCTGACCCGGGCCAAGTTCAATGAACTGACCTTTGACCTGGTGGAGCGGACCGCCGGACCGGTGCGGACCGCTATACAAGATGCGGGACTCACAGACAAGGATCTGGGCCGTGTGCTCTTGGTGGGCGGCTCCACCCGGATTCCGGCAGTGCAGGATAAGGTGCGCAGCTTGGTGAACAAGGAGCCTAGTCACAGCCTGAATCCGGACGAGGCGGTGGCACTGGGAGCCGCCATTCAGGGCGGCAAGCTGGCCGGAGAGGCGGGGCTTAATGAGATTCTGCTGATGGATGTGACGCCTTTGACCCTTTCCATTGAGACCGTGGGTGGGATCGCCACCCATCTGATCGAACGGAACTCCACCATCCCTACCCGGAAGAGTCAGATCTTTTCCACGGCGGCCAACTTCCAGCGCTCCGTGGAGATCAACGTGCTCCAGGGAGAGCGCCAGTTTGCCCGGGATAACAAGAGTTTGGGGAAATTCCGGCTGAGCGGTATTCGTCGCGCCATGGCCGGGGTGCCTCAGATTGAGGTGACTTTTGACATTGACGTGGACGGCATTGTCCATGTGTCTGCCAAGGATCTAGACACCGGCAAAGAGCAGAGCATCACCATCACCTCCGGCTCCAACCTTTCGGAGGAGGAGATCGACCGGGCCATCCGGGACGCCGAGCAGTACGCAGCGGAGGATACCAGCCGGAAGGAGCGGCTGGACATCAAGAACGAGGGAGAACGGCTGGTGCTCCAGGTGGACCAGGCCCTGCGCCGGGAGAAGAAGAGCGTGAGCAAAGAAACCAAGGCCCAAGTGAAGCGGGATATGGCGGATCTGCAGCGGCTTCTCCGGAAAGCAAAGCCGGAAAAGATGACGGAGGCAGACTTCGCGGCCATCCGCTCCGCCATGGACGCTCTGAAGAGTTCCGCCGGCAGCCTGCTGGAGGGAGAATAAACTGGAGGAAGAATAAAACGGAACAGAAAGAGGACAGAAAATAGAACAAAAGGGGACAGGACTCGCTGGAAAGCGGGTCCTGTTTTTGGATGCCCTCATTATTGCATCTGGACTCTTCCTTCCCGGTGTGATATGCTGAAAATGCAGTGTTTTACCGCCGCAACCGTTGGTTGCCAAATTTCCAGGTCTGCTTGGTGGCGGGTAACCGTGAATTCTGCTATGGTGAAGAAACACCCTCCGGGTGTAACGGAATGCCGTGGGAAGCACGGCAAAGAGAGGAAAGGAGTTTGGTATGCCTTTGCAGCTGCTGCTGGGCGCTTCCGGCACCGGGAAGACCCATTTGCTGTATGAGAAGCTGATTGCCTCCGCCGGGGTCCATCCACGGGTGCGGCATATTGCCCTGGTGCCGGAGCAATTTACTATGGAGACCCAGCGGAAACTGGTGCAGATGCACCCGTCTCACGCCATTTTGAACATAGATGTGCTGAGCTTTGAGCGCTTGGCCTACCGGGTGTTTGAGGAGAAGGGCATGGGGGAATTCCAGATCTTAGATGATATTGGAAAAAACATGCTCCTGCGCCGGGTGGCGGGAAAGCGGAAGGAGGATCTGACGCTGTTTCAGAAAAATCTGGGCCGGGCCGGATTTGTGAGCCGCATGAAATCCATGCTCTGCGAGCTGTACCAGTACGGAGTGGGGGAGGAGCAGCTGCGCCAAATGGTCGCTCAGACCGGCGGGCAGACGCTGCTAAACCGGAAGCTTTCTGATCTGCTGGTGCTCTACCAGGCGTTTCAGGCGGCGCTCTCAGAGAGAACCATTCCTGCGGAGGAACTGCTGACCATTTTGGCAAAGGTTCTGCCGGAGGCGGACTTCTTACGGGGGGCGGTGGTGGCCTTGGACGGCTTTACCGGATTTACCCCGATCCAGTGCCGGATTCTGGAGGAGATGTTCCGCCAGTGCCGTCTGGTCTCCCTGGCGCTGCCCCTGCCCCAGGAGATCCCGCTGGAGCCGGTGGAGGAGCACGAGCTTTTTGCGGTGAGCAAGCAGACGGTGAAACGGGTGCGGAAGCTGGCGGAGGCGGCGGAGACGCCGGTGGAGGTGTTTTACGCCTCCTGCGGTGAAACGGGTCCGGTCCGGTTTGCCCAAAGTCCAGCCTTGGCCTATCTGGAGCGGCGTCTGTTCCGGTATGGCGGGGAAGCCCCCTGGAAAGGAAGGCCGGAGGGGATCTCCCTGCATCTGGCCCAGAATCCCCGGGAGGAGGCGGCCCTGGCGGCGGAAGAGATCAAGCGGCTCGTCCAGGATCAGGGACGGCGGTATCGGGAGATTGCGGTGGTGGCCGGGGATCTGGCTGGATACCGCTCTTACCTGGAAGAAGCCCTGCGGGCGGCGGATATTCCTTACTTTATGGACACCAAAAAGGGGATCTTGGGGAATCCTTTGGCGGAACTTATCCGCAGCGCCCTGGAAGCGGTGGAGAAAAATTTCCCCTACGAGGCGGTGTTCGGCTATCTGCGCACAGGGCTTACGCCACTGACCCGAAGACAGGTGGATTTGCTGGACAATTATGTGAGGGCCACCGGCCGCCGGGGCGCTTCTGCTTGGCGCAAAACCTGGGACCGGGGATACCGGGGACAGGAAAATCTGGATTTTGAAGAGTTGAACCGGCTGCGGGAAGCGGCTGTGGGGCCGCTGTTCCGGCTGAGAGAAACCATGCGGGGCACCGTGGCGGAGGCGCTGGCCGGGATCCGGGCTTTGCTCCTGGAACTGCAGGTCTCGGAAAAAATGGAAGCCCTGGCCGGACAGTTTGAGGCGGCAGGTGAGCTGCGCCGGGGGGAGGAATTCCGGAAGGCCGGAGACTGTCTGGAGGAACTATTTGGGAAAATGGAGCAGCTGTTGGGGGAAGAGCATCTTTCCTTTGCGGAGTTTGGGGACGTGCTGGAGTCGGGGCTGGCTGAGGTGCGGCTGGGCGCCATTCCCTCCTGTCTGGATCAGGTCCAGGTGGGAGACTTGGAGCGGAGCCGTCTCACCGAGATCCGGGCACTGCTGTTTCTGGGCCTCAACGACGGGATTGTGCCGGCTCCGGCGGCGGCCGGTGGCATTTTATCGGATGAGGAGCGGGATGTGCTGGAGCAGCTTTCCGTGACGCTTGCTCCCACCGCCAAAAAGCGGGCGTTCATGGAGCGGTTTTACCTGTACAGTGTGCTGACCAAGCCTTCGGAAATTCTGTGGCTTTCCGCCAGCAAGCTGTCCGGCTCCGGGGAGGCCCGGCAGCCTTCCTCGGTGGCAGGCCAGATCCGGCGTCTGTTTCCGGAGTTATCCTGGGAAGAAAACGAACGGGATATTTACAGTCTGGAGACAGCCCGGGAGACCCTGGCCAAAAGCGCCGGGCATCTGCGAAAGCAGGAGCCGGAGGGCTGGTGGCTCTCTCTGTACCGGCTGTTAAGCCGGCAGCCGGACCAGCAGGAAGCGTTGGAGCGGATTCTGGACGGCTGCTTTTTCCAACGGCCGGAGGGAAAGATCAGCCGGGCAGCATCCCGGGCCGTCTACGGGGATGTGCTCTCCGGCAGCGTGACCCGGCTGGAGCGGTACGCGGCCTGCGCTTACGCCCAGTTTCTCACCTATGGCCTTCGGTTGACAGAGCGGGTGGAATATGAGTTTGGCGGCGCAGACCGGGGCAATTTTTTCCACAAGGCTTTGGAGACCTTCTTCCACTGCCTGCGGGAAGAGAACCTGGCTCCGGAACAGATCACGGAGGAAAAGCGTCGGGAGCTGACGGCCCGGTGTATTGAGAGCGCCGCCGGGTCTGTAGGAGCGGATATTTTAAAGACCACCGCCAAAAACGCCTACTATCTGGCTCGCTGGAGCCGGATCACGGACCGGACCTTGTGGGCTATCTGCGAGCAGTGGAAGGCGGGGGATTTCCGTCCGGCAGCGGCGGAACTGTCCTTTGACGGCCGCCAGGCCTCGGTGATGAGCTGGGAGTTGGGAGAGGGAGAGCAGATGTACCTGCGGGGCCTGGTGGACCGGCTGGACATTTGCCAGGACGGAGACCGGCTGTATGTGAAGATTGTGGATTACAAGACCGGAAACATTTCCCTGGATTTAAATGAGGTCTACCACGGCCTGCAGCTGCAGCTGGCGGTGTATCTGGATGCGGTGATGGAGATGGTGGAGCGGCAGAATCCCGGAAAAAAAGTGATCCCCGCTGGAATCTACTATTACCATGTGGAGGAGCCCCTGGTGGACGGGAGCGAAGCCTCCACCCCGGAGGAGTTGGACGCCAAGCGCCGGAAGGCCCTGCAGTTAAAGGGCCTCACCAACGGAGAAGAAGAATCGGCCTCCCATATGGAGCCGGTGTCCGGGGAGAAGATCACTGCAGAGCAATTCGGCCTGCTCCGGAGTTTTGTGCGAAGAAAGGTCCAGGAACTGGGAAAAGGAATTTTAGAGGGGGATATTGCAGCGGCCCCTTACCAGCGGAAAAAAGGGTCTGCCTGTGAGTTCTGCGGCTTTGGCGCAGTCTGCGGCTTTGACCGGAAGCTTCCCGGTTACCAAACACGGAAGCTGAGCGAGTGGAAGGCGGCGGATATCTGGGCTAAGATCGGAGAGGAGGAAGTGGATGAGAACCAAATGGACGGAAGCACAGCAGGCAGTCATTGACGCTAGGGGCGGCAGTCTGCTGGTGGCCGCCGCCGCCGGCAGCGGCAAGACGGCGGTGTTGGTGGAACATATTCTCTCCCGGCTCTCGGACCCGGAGCGCCCGGTGGATGTGGACCGGCTGCTGATTGTCACCTTTACCAAGGCTGCCGCTGCGGAGATGCGGGAACGGCTGACCCGGGCCATAGAGTCGGCGGTGGAGGCAGGCCACTCCCAGCTGGAGCGGCAGCTTTCCCTGCTGCCCCACGCCCATATCTCCACCATAGACAGCTTTTGTATGTGGGTGGTGAAGAACCATTTTCCCCTGCTGGGCCTGGATCCGGACTTTCGCATTGGGGAGGAGGGGGAACTGAAGCTTTTGCGGACGGACGTGCTGTCCGCCCTGCTGGAGGAGCAGTACCAAAAACGGAACCCTGCCTTTTTGGCCTTGGCGGACGCCTACGCAGGGGGGAAGACGGATGCGGCGCTGGAGGGACTGGTTCTGCAACTCTACGGCTTTGCCCAAAGCGCACCCTACCCGTATCAGTGGCTGGAGGAATGCCGCCATGGGTTTGGGGAAGATCCGGAAACAGGAGACGTTTGGGAGAGCCTGGATCGGTTTCCCTGGGCCGGTGAACTGCTGCTGGAAAACAAGCGGCGTCTCCGGAGCCTGAGAGAGCAGCTGGACCGGGCCCTGGAAGAGGTGCGCCGGGAACCGGTGGTGGCCGCCTACGGCCCCATGTTTCTGGCAGACCGGGACCTGTTGGACTCTCTGCTTTTGCCGGAGGAACTCTGTGATTGGCTGCAGGTTTTAAGCCAGGTGAAATTTACCAGGAAGCCTTCCAAACGGGGAATGGAGGAAGCCCGGGAACTTCAGGAGCGGCTTTCCGCCCTGCGGGATTTTGTTAAAGAGGAAGTGACCCGGATGCAGAAGCGCTGCTGCCTGGGGACCCCGGAGGAAATGCTTTCAGGAATCCGTCGCCTGTCCGCCCCTATGCAGGCGCTGATCCAGCTGACAGAGGACTTTTCCAGTGCCTTTGAGGCCGCCAAGCGAAAAAAAAACCTGGCGGAGTTTTCGGATGTGGCCCACTGGGCCCTAAAACTGTTGGACGGCCCCACAGAATTGGCCTTTTCTCTGGGGCGTGAGTTTGAGGAGATTGCTGTGGATGAATACCAGGACAGCAACCTGATCCAGGAGCGGATCCTCACCGCCATCTCCGGCATCCACCGGGGCGAGCCCAATCTGTTTCTGGTGGGGGATGTAAAACAGAGTATTTACAAGTTCCGCCGGGCCCGGCCAGAACTGTTTTTGGAGAAATACAACACCTACTCCTATCAGGAGGACGCCAAAGAGCGTAAGATTGATCTGAACCGGAACTTCCGGACCCGGCCCGGCATTCTGGACCTGATCAACCATGTGTTTTACCAGCTGATGGGGGAGGAGTTGGGCGGGGTGGCCTACACCCCGGAGGCGGCTCTCTATCCCGGAGCCTCCTATCCGCCGGACACAGAGCCGGTGGAACTTCTCTATGCCCAGTGCCAGGGGGAGGAGGAGCGGGAGTGGGAAGCCCGAGTCATTGGCCAGAGGATCCGGGAACTGACGGCCCCCGGCGGCATGCAGGTTTGGGACGGGGCCAAAGGAGAATTCCGGCCGCTCCAGTACCGGGATATGGTGATCCTGCTTCGGACCACTGAGGGCTGGGCGGAGAGTTTTGCGGCCCAGCTGAATCAGATGGGGATCCCGGCCGTCTCTCAGGAAAAGAGGGGGTATTTCAGCGCGCCGGAGGTGCAGGTGGTGCTGAGTCTGCTTCAGGTGCTGGATAATCCCCGGCAGGACATCCCCCTGGCGGCGGTGCTGCTTTCCCCTTTCGCCGGTTTTTCAGAGGAGGAACTGGCCGGGATACCGGGCCAGGAAGACGGCGTGCAGCAGCTGGGGGAGGACGGAAGCCTGTACAGCCGCTGCTGCCGGTGGAATGCAGAAAAGATGCAGGCATTCCTGGAGCAGCTGGAGAACTACCGTCAGTTGGCTGCCTGTCTGCCCATCCACGAACTGCTGGACCGGCTGTTGACGGACTCCGCTTACAGTCTGTACCTGTCCGCTCTGCCCGGGGGAGAGGGACGGCGGGCCAACATAGAGATGCTCCGGGAGAAGGCCATGGAGTTTGAAAACACCAGCCTCCACGGCCTGTTCCAGTTCAACCGGTATATGGAAAAGGCCCAGAAATACCAGGTGGACTACGGCCCGGCCTCCACTCTGTCAGACCAGGAGGACCTGGTGCGCATCACCAGTATCCACAAGAGCAAGGGACTGGAGTATCCGGTGGTCTTTGTGGCGGGGCTCTCCAAAACCTTTAACCTGCAGGATGCCAGAAAGCGGGTGATTTTCCACGAGGACGGCGGCATCGCCTCGGATGTGATAGACACGGAGCAGATGGTAAAAACCCCTTGCCTGTGGAAACAGGTGCTGGCGGACCGGATGGTCCGGGAGGTGAAGGGAGAGGAACTGCGGATTCTGTACGTGGCCCTGACCCGGGCCCGGGAGAAGCTGATTCTGACGGCGGCGGGCAAGGGACTGGAGGAGGCCCGGGCCAAAGCCGCCATGGCGGAGAACTTTCCGGAGCAACTGCTGCCCGGCTGGCTGGTGGAGGACGGGAATTCCTACCTGGACTGGATCCTCATGGCTCTGGTCCGGGATCAGCATGGAGTGGTGTTTCGCACCTTCACCAGCCAGGAACTGGTGGAGGAGGAAGTGGAGCGGCAGGGCCGGAACCAGTGGCTCCGCACTGCCATCCCGGCCGGATGGGTTACCTGCGGCGACCCGGACCGGGAGGTTCTGTGGGAGCGGCGTCTGGCCTACCGGTATCCGGCCCTGGCGGCCACCCGGATTCCCTCCGCCTACTCGGTTTCCCAGCTGAAGCACGCCCAGCTGGAGGCAGGTTCACAGAAGGAAGCTTTCCGGAAGGACAGTTCGCAGGGGCTGGCAGCCGGGAGCGCTCCGGCGGAGGAGCGCCGGGAGCGGCCGGAGCAGACGGCAGATCCGGCGGCGGGAGCCCGGCAGGGAACCCTCTATCACCGGGTGCTGGAGCGGCTTTCTCCGGAGGAAGGGACGGATCTGGAAACAGTAAATCGGACCGTCCGGGAAGAGGCCGCCGCCATGGAGATGGACCCGGAGGAAGGAGTTTGCGGGATCAGTCCGGGAATCCCGGAGGCCGTTGCCAAATTTTACCGGAGTCCCCTGGGACGGCGGGTTCAGGAGGCCCACCGCCGGGGACTGCGGCAGACAGAGCATCCCTTTGTCATGGGAGTGCCTGCTTCCCGTATCTTGGGACCGGAGGCCGGAGAGGAACTGGTACTGGTCCAGGGGATTATAGACCTGTTTTGGGAGGAAGCGGACGGCCTGGTTCTGGTGGATTACAAGACGGACCGGGTGTCTGCCGAAACGCTGCTCAAACGGTACCGGGGCCAGCTGATTTACTACCGGGAGGCGCTGGCCCGGGCCGTGGGCAAGCCGGTGAAGGAGACCTGGATCTATTCCTTCCACCTGGGAGAGGCCGTGCCGGTGGCGTAAACCCAAAGGAAACTTTATTTACAAGTCTTTCAAAAAAGGATCCTCAAAAATGAAGCGGGCCGGGAATAAAAGGCGGCAATAAAAAGTGCGGAAAACCATTGATTTCTACGGATGAATCTAGTATAGTAACTATGAAACTCTCCGGGAGGGGCCGGAGGGGGAAGCTGCCTGCAAAAACGGGCAGAGTCAGGAGTGTAGTATGGAAGAGTTTACAAGAGTGGCTGTGGACGCCATGGGCGGAGACAATGCCCCGGCGGAGTTGGTAAAAGGCGCGGTGGAAGCGGTCCAGGCCAATGGAAAGATCCAGGTGCTTCTGGTAGGGCAGGAAGAGGTGGTAAAGCGGGAACTGGCCGCGCATACCTATGATCCAGAGAGGTTGACCGTGGTGAACGCCGCCGAGGTCATTGAGACCGGAGAGCCTCCGGTCCACGCCGTCCGCCGGAAGAAGGATTCCTCTATTGTGGTGGGGGAAAAGCTAGTCCGGGAGGGCAAGGCGGATGCTTTTGTCTCCGCTGGCAGCACCGGGGCTGTGCTGGTGGGCGGCCAGCTGGTGGTGGGCCGGATCCGGGGGATTGAGCGCACCCCCATCGCCACCTTGATTCCTACTACCAAGGGCGTTTCCCTGCTCATAGACAGCGGCGCCAATGTGGACGCCCGGAGCAGCCATCTGGTCCAGTTTGCCCGCATGGGCTCTCTGTATATGGAGCATGTGGTGGGCATTCCCCATCCCCGGGTGGCCCTGGTCAATGTGGGGCTGGAGGAGGAGAAGGGCAACGCCCTGGTCAAAGAGACGTATCCCATCCTCAAGGAGTGCCGGGACATCCATTTCATCGGCAGTATTGAGGCCCGGGAGATTCCCAACGGCTACGCGGATGTGATCGTCTGCGAGGCCTTTACCGGGAACGTGATCTTAAAGCTTTACGAGGGCACAGCCGGCGCTTTGGTGGGGATGATCAAGGAAAGCCTCATGAGCAGCCTCCCTTCCAAGATCGGTGCCCTGCTGATCAAACCGGCGCTGAAAAAGACGCTGAAAAAGCTGGATGCCAGTGAGTACGGCGGCGCGCCTCTGCTGGGCTTAAACGGCCTGGTGGTCAAAACCCACGGCAGCGCCAAGGCCAAGGAGGTTAAAAATTCCATCCTCCAGTGCATCACCTTTAAAGAGCAGAACATCACCCAGAAAATTCAGTCCATTTTAGAGATAGAAGGAGGTGGCAGACATGGAGTTTGAAAAGATACAGGAGATCATTGCAGGAGTCCTGAAGATCGACAAGAATCAGATCACTCTGGATAAGTCCTTTGAGGACGATCTGGAGGCGGATTCTCTGGACCGGGTGGAGATCATCATGCAGCTGGAAGACGTGCTGGGTGTGGAAATCCCGGACGAAGCGGCGGAGAACATCAAGACGGTGGGAGACGCCATGGAAGAGATCCAGAAGCTGACCGGCTGAAGTTTTGCCGGTCCGTACAAGCGGAAAGGGCCGCCTGGCAAAACGGGCGGCCTTTTAGGTGGCTGAAATAGGAAAGGACTTGTTTTATGGAAATATTGGAACAAACCATCGGATACCGGTTTCACAACCGGGAGTTGCTGCGCCAGGCGTTGATCCACAGCTCCTACGTCAATGAGCACCATCTGAGCCGGCTCCAGTGCAATGAGCGGCTGGAGTTTTTGGGGGACGCGGTGCTGGAACTTTCCACCAGCGAATTCCTGTTCGGAAAGTATCCGGAGTTCCCGGAAGGGGAACTGACCAAGCTGCGGGCCAGCATTGTCTGTGAACCCACTCTGGCCGACTGTGCCGAGGCCATTGGCCTGGGGGAAGCCCTGCTTATGGGCCGGGGCGAGGAGCGGACCGGGGGCCGGGAAAAGGCGTCTCTGCTGTCGGATGCCCTGGAGGCGGTGATCGGCGCCATCTATCTGGACGGTGGTTTTGCTAATGCGAAAGAGTTTGTGTTGCGGTTTATCCTCCATGATATCGAGCACAAGAAGCTCTTTTTTGATAGCAAGACTATCCTGCAGGAACTGGTCCAGAGCAGCGGGCAGGGGCCGCTCCGCTATGAACTGGTCCAAACCCAGGGGCCGGAGCACAACAAGCTGTTCACATCGGAGGCCTGGATTGGAGACCGGCTGGCCGGAACCGGCACCGGACGGAACAAAAAGCTTTCAGAGCAGGCGGCGGCTTATCAGGCCATTCAGGCCCTGAAACAGGACAGGAGGAACCATGTATCTAAAGAAGATTGAAGCCCAGGGATTCAAGTCCTTTGCCAACAAGATCGTTCTGGAGTTTCAGCCCGGGATCATGGGGATTGTGGGTCCCAACGGCAGCGGCAAGAGCAATGTGGCGGATGCGGTCCGCTGGGTCCTGGGAGAGCAGAGCGCCAAGCAGCTGCGGGGCTCCAATATGCAGGACGTGATCTTCTCCGGCACAGAGAGCCGGAAACCCCAGGGATATGCCTATGTGGCCCTGACCATAGACAACGGGGACCATCTGCTTCCCATTGATTATGAGGATGTGACCATTGCCAGGAGGGTTTACCGGTCCGGAGAGAGCGAATACCTGATCAACGGAAACAACTGCCGCCTCCGGGATGTGAACGAACTGTTTTATGACACCGGAGTGGGCAAGGAGGGCTACTCCATCATCAGCCAGGGCCAAATTGACAAGATCTTGAGCGGCAAACCGGAGGACCGGCGGGAGCTCTTTGACGAGGCCGCGGGAATCGTCAAGTTTAAGAAGCGGAAGAATATCGCCCAGAAAAAGCTGGAGGACGAGCGTCAAAACCTGGTGCGGGTCCAGGATATCTTAAGCGAACTGGAAAAGCAGGTGGGACCGCTGGCCCGGCAGTCGGAGAAGGCCCGGCAGTACCTGCGCCTGAAGGAGGAATTGAAATCCTTGGAGATCGGCGCCTTTTTCCTGGAGTCCGCCGAGTGGCGGAGAAAGCTAACAGCAGCGGAAGAGCGGTTCTCCATTGTAAGCGGGGACCTGGATCAATGCCGGAAAGAGGCGGAGCAACTCCGGACCCGGTACGAGGCGCTGTCAGAAAAGAGCGGAGCGCTGGAGAAGGAGATGGAGACACACCGGTCTGATCTGGCGGAGCAAAAGGTCCAGAAGGAAAGCCTGGAGGGGCAAATTCGGGTGCTGGAAGAGCAGATCCGGGCCGCCAAGACCAGCGAGGAGCAGTTTGCCGCCCGCCGGGAGGCCATAGAGGCGGAGTTTTCGGAGCGGGCCCGGGAAAAAGAGGGGCTGGTGGCGGAGAAAGGGAAACTGAACCGGCAGCTAGATCAGGCGGACGAAGTTCTGGGAAAGCTGGAGGAAAAGGTGACGGATACGGAGGATGTGATCCGGTCCCTGGAGTTCCAGCTGAACGCCCAAAAACAGCAGCAGATTGACGGACTGAACCAGAAAGCGGAGATCGGGGCCAACCGCCAGAAATTTGAGACACAGCTGGAGCAGGCCCGGCTGGACCGGAGCCAGCTGCACCAGTTCCTCTTAAAAGCCAAAACGGAGGAAGCGGAAAAGCGGCAGCAGGTGGAGGACTGGGAGCATAAACTGGCGCAGATCCGAAGGGAACTGAACCGGTTGGCCCAAGAGCAGGAGGATAACGCCCGGCTGCGGAAGCAGAAGGAGGCGGAACTGCGGCAGAAAAACGGGGAACTGGCAGACTGCCAGCAGGAATACCACACCCGAAAAAGCCGTTTGGAATCCCTGGTCAACATCACCGAGCGGTATGAGGGCTACGGAGGCAGCATTCGCCGGGTCATGGAAAAAAAGAAGCAGGTGCCGGGGATCATCGGCGTGGTGGCGGATCTGCTCCATGTGGAGAAAAAATACGAGGTAGCCATGGAGACGGCCCTGGGCGGACGGATCCAGAATGTTGTCACGGACACGGAGGAGACGGCCAAAGAGATGGTGGAGTATCTGAAGAAGAACCGGCTGGGCCGGGCCACTTTCCTTCCCATCTCCAGCGTAGGCGGCCGGGAGGGCTTTCCCCGGCCCGAGGCGCTCCGGGAGCCGGGAGCCCTGGGGGTGGCCAGCCAGCTGGTCCAGGTAGATCCGGCCTACCGGGGCATTGCCTCCTATTTGCTGGGCCGGGTGCTGGTGGCGGACACCATTGGCCACGCCCTGGCCATCGCCCGGAAGTACCGCCACAGCCTGTCCATTGTGACCTTGGACGGAGAATACTTAAGCCCCGGCGGTTCCCTCACCGGCGGCGCTTTTAAGAACTCCAGCAACCTGCTGGGGCGGCGCCGGGAGATTGAAGATCTGGAGCAGCAGATCCGCCGGACCCTGGTCCGGTACGATCAGATCAAGGACCAGGTGGCGGCTTTGGAGAAGGCGGTGCAGGAGGCCGGTACAGAAACGGACCGGCTGCAGGAGTCCATTCATCAGGTTCAGATCCAGGAGAACACGGCCATTCTGGGCCGGGACCGGGAACAGGACGCTCTCACTTCCATTCAGGACGGCTACCGGAGCCGGGAAGAGGAGGCCGGAAAACTCCAGGAAAAAATTGAGGCCATTGAGGCACAGAAAGAGCAAATGATGCAGGCGGCAGAGGATCTGGAATCCCAGGATGCCAGCTGCCAGAGAGAGATCAGCCGGCTGGAAAAGCAGCTGGAGAAGGAGCGGGAAAAGCGGGAGGCGGCGGTCCACCGGCTGGAGGAGGCCAAGGTGTCCTTCTCCGGCCTAAACCAAAAGAACCAGTTCCTGCTGGAAAACATTCTGCGGGTGAACCGGGAGTCGGAAAAGCTTACCGGGGAACTGGCAGAACTGACCCAGAACCGGGAGCGCGGCGCGCAGCAGGTGCAAAAACGGGAGCAGGCGATCCGGGAGATCCGGGAGCAGATCCGGCAGACAGAACTTTCCATGGCAGCGCTTTCCCAGACCCTGGAAGAGAAGACCAAAATCCGGGAGGCGGATCTGGCAGAGCAGAAAAAGTTCTTTGACGCCAAATCGGAGATCGACGGCCGGGTCTGGGACCTGGACAAAGAGTCCATCCGGCTCCAGAATCAGCGGGAACGGCTGGAGGAGCAGCTGGATAAACAGGTGGATTACCTGTGGACGGAATATGAGTTGACCCCCTCGGAGGCGGAGTCCCAGAAACCCCAGGAGATGGGGAGTATTCTGGAGGTCCGCCGGGAGGCGACCAAGCGGAAGAACCAGATCCGGGAACTGGGGCCGGTGAACGTCAACGCCATTGAGGAGTACAAGGAAGTGGCGGAACGGTATGAATTCCTGAAGGGGCAGCACCAGGACCTGGTGGAGGCGGAAGCAAGCCTCCAGAAGATCATTCGGGAACTGGATGTGTCCATGCGGGTCCAGTTTGAGGAGAATTTTGCCCGGATCCAACAGGAGTTCCAGCGGGTGTTCCAGGAACTCTTCGGCGGCGGCAAGGGAACCTTGGAACTGCTGGAGCCGGAGGATGTGCTGGAGGCAGGCATTGGCATCAACGCCCAGCCCCCGGGAAAAAAACTCCAGAACATGATGCAGCTCTCCGGCGGAGAGAAGGCTTTGACGGCCATTGCCCTGCTCTTTGCCATCCAGAACTTAAAGCCTTCCCCCTTCTGCCTGTTGGATGAGATTGAGGCGGCTCTGGACGAGCCCAATGTGGCCCGGTACGCAGAGTATCTGAATAAACTGAAGAGCCATACCCAGTTCATTGTGATCACTCACCGGCGGGGCACCATGGAGATGGCGGACCGGCTGTACGGCGTGACCATGCAGGAAAAGGGTGTCAGCGCCCTGGTATCTGTGGACTTGACAGACCCCAGTCTGGCATCCTAAAATAGGGGAGGAGGTTTTTCGGATATGTGCGAGCAAAAAAAGAAGGGGCTGTTTGCCCGGCTGCGGGAAGGACTTTCCAAAACCCGCCGCAGCATTGCCTCCGGCTTTGCTTCTGTGTTCAGCGGCGCGTCCGCCATTGACGAGGATTTTTATGAGGAGTTGGAGGAGATTTTGATCATGGGAGATCTGGGGGTCCACACTACCACCCGGATCTTGGAGCGCCTGAAGGAGCAGGTGCGGGACCAGCGAATTAAGGAGCCCGCCGCCTGCCGGCAGCTGCTCATTGACGCCATCAAACAGCAGATGGACGTGGGGGAGAACGCCTACCCCTTTGAGGAGCAGCGGTCGGCGATTTTGGTGGTGGGCGTCAATGGCGTGGGAAAAACCACCTCCATCGGCAAGCTGGCCAGCCAGATGAAAAGCCAGGGCAAGCGGGTGATTTTGGCCGCTGCAGACACCTTCCGGGCGGGGGCCATTGAACAGCTCGCCGAGTGGGCCCACCGGGCGGGAGTGGAGATCATTGCCCAGAAGGAAGGCTCTGACCCCGGGGCTGTTGTCTACGATGCGGTGGCGGCAGCCAAGGCCCGGAAGGCGGACGTGCTGATCTGCGATACCGCGGGACGGCTCCACAACAAGAAGAATCTGATGGAGGAGTTAAAGAAGATCAACCGGATTCTGGACAAGGAGTATGCGGATGCCTACAAGGAGACCCTGGTGGTGTTGGACGGCACCACCGGGCAGAATGCTCTGGCCCAGGCCCGGGAGTTTATGGAGGCGGCGGATGTGGACGGGATCATTCTCACCAAGATGGACGGCACCGCCAAAGGCGGTATTGCCGTGGCCATCCAGGCGGAACTGGGGATTCCGGTGAAATACATTGGGATCGGAGAAAAGATCGAAGATTTACAGAAATTTGACGCGGATGCCTTTGTGGAGGCGCTGTTCGGCGAGGAGTAAGGAGGCACAGATCATGGAAGAGAAATTGACACTGGAAAAATTTGAGGAAGCTTCGGAGACCGTCACCAAGGTAACCACGGAGACCAAGCTGGTCTACAGCGAGTATTTCTCCAGGCAGACCGGCAACAAGGTCTATCTGAAGCCGGAGAACATGCAGTACACCGGCGCCTATAAAGTCCGGGGCGCCTACTATAAGATCAGTACCCTGGACCCGGAGGCCCGGGCCAGAGGCCTGATCACCGCCTCCGCCGGCAACCACGCCCAGGGCGTGGCCTATGCGGCCCAGGTTTTTGGGGCCAAGGCCGTGATCGTGATGCCCACGGTGACCCCCCTCATGAAGATCAACCGGACCCGCAGCTACGGCGCGGAGGTGGAGTTGTACGGGGATGTGTACGACGAGTCCTGCGAACACGCCCTGCATCTGGCGGAGGAGAAGGGCTACACCATGATCCAGCCCTTCAACGACCTGGATGTGGCCGCCGGCCAGGGGACCATTGCCATGGAGATCATCAAGGAACTGCCCACGGTGGACTATATTCTGGTGCCCATCGGCGGCGGCGGCCTGTGCACCGGCGTCTCCGTGCTGGCCAAGATGCTGAATCCCAAGATCCAGGTCATTGGCGTGGAGCCGGAAGGGGCCGCCTGCATGAAGGCATCCCTGGAGGCGGGCCATGTGGTGACTCTGCCCACCGCCAAGACCATTGCGGACGGCACGGCGGTGAAGACCCCGGGGGACCTGCTGTTCCCCTACCTCCAGCAGAATGTGGACGATATCATCACCATCAAGGATGAGGAGCTGATTGTGGCCTTCCTGGACCTGATGGAAAACCATAAGATGGTGGCGGAAAATTCTGGCCTGCTGACCATTGCGGCGCTGCGCCACTTGAACGTCAGAAACAAGAAGGTGGTCTCCATCATCAGCGGCGGCAACATGGATGTGATCACCATGTCCTCGGTGGTGCAGCACGGCCTGTTTGCCCGGTCCCGGATCTTCACCGTTTCCGTGCTGCTGCCGGATAAGCCCGGCCAGTTGGTGAATGTGGCCACGCTGCTGGCCCGGCAAAACGCCAACATCATCCGCCTGGACCACAACCAGTTCTACAGCATCAACCGGAACGACCTGGTGGAGCTTCGGATCACCGTGGAGGCCGAGGGGCCGGAGCACAAGCAGGAGATTGTGGAGATGCTGGAGAGAAACGGCTACCGCCCCAAGATCGTGCAGCCCAAGGGGACCTATCTGAGCTAAATCCGCTGTCAGCGAAGAGGGCATTGGGGGCTGGTTGGTCACGATTGGGGCGTCTGGGGGACGGGAGCGGCAGAGTCATCGGACAGCAGCAGGCGATAGAAGTCCCGCAACTCCAGGGGCTTGTAGAAATGGAAGCCCTGGACCATATCGCACTGGGCCTGCCGGATGATGGACAGATCCTCGTCGGTCTCTACCCCTTCCATGCACACCCGCTTGCCGAACTGGTGGCAGGCATAGACAATGGAGCCGATGAACTTGGCCTTGTCTTCCGAGTGGGTGATCTCGGCCAGCAGGGCGCGATCCAGCTTCACGATGTCGGCGGGATAGCGCAGCAGCAGGGTGAGGGAGGAGTAGCCGCTGCCGAAGTCGTCCAGTACCACCTTCATGCCCATGCCCTTGCAGCTGGACACAAAGCGATGGAGCTTTTCCGGCGTCTCGTCGAAGTGGGTTTCGGTGAGTTCCATGACCAGATGGGAACCGTCCAGCCCGAACTGCTCCAGCGTCTGGCCCATAAAGCCGGGGAAATCCTCATCGGCCAGCTGATGATAACTGACATTGAACCCGATGGGGAAGTCGGGCCGGCAGGTGACGATCCGTTTGCAAATTCGGGCCACCTCTTCAAAGGTCCACCGGCCCACCTGCAGGATGAGCTTGTTTTTCTCCAGCAGGGGAATGAACTGGTCAGGCGGGACGTCTTTCCCCGAGTAGGCCCAGCGCAGCAGGGCCTCGCCGCCCACGATGTCGCCGGCGATGGACACGATGGGCTGTATCACGATGCGGAAGCCGGTGCAGCCGTTGATCACGCTCCGGTTGAGTTCCAGTACCAGTTCTGCCTGCTCCTTTTTCAGCCGAATCTCATTGGAGGGGATGTCCCGCACCTCCTGCTCCGGGGCGTGCTTGGCCAGCACGATCATGGTCATGACGGTGTCCAGGATGGACTGAGGGGTGGTCTGGCTGTCAAGGGCGGGCTGACGGAGAACGCTCACGGAACAGGGCTGGCGCACGATAATGCCCCGCTCCCAGTAACTCTCCCGCACGATCTCCCGGATACTCTGGGCCAGATCCTCATCCTGGAGATCCGAGGCAGGCACCGCTATAAAACGCAGGCCATCCAGCCGGTAAAAGAAGACCCGATGGCCAAAATGTTCATTGAGCCGGTTGGACACCGTCCTCAGCAGTTCATCGGCGATGTCCCGGCCCCGGGATTCATTGATCTCGGAGAAGTGATTCAGGCTGAAACCCACTACCATATTCAGACCCCCATCCCGCTTTAGTTCGTCGAGCATGAACAGAGCGGCGTTCTCCCGGAGAAAGTTGGTTTTGATGTCCACCACAAAGTCAGGTTCCTGTCTGATGACGCAGCCGGAAAAGAACAGCGGCTTCTCCCGGGCCGCGTCCCACTGGAGCAGGCCCCGGCAATGAATCCAGAAGTTGTTTTCCTGCTGGTCCCTCACCCGGTAATACAGGTCATGCCGCTCTTTCTTCTCCCCCAGCAGCTGCCGTATATCCTGCCGGAACAGTTCCAGATCCTCCTGGTTGCTGATCCGCCTCTCCCAGGCATTGATAAAATCAGGCACCACGTTGCCCTCAAAGCCGAAGGTATCCCGCAGGTTATCGGTGATGTAAAAAATGCCCGTCTGCATGTCTCCGAAGTACAGGAAGCAGGTGGTTCCCGACTCTCCCACCGACTGGAGCAGGACCGCACTGTCAAAGTAGTTGTTTTGCAGATACCGTTCCAGCTGACTGTTGGTCTGAGCCTTCCCGCTCTGGGCGGGCCTGCGCGGATTCCAGCAGTCAGTCCGCACCGCTGACCGGCGGCGGTCCCGGCGCTCCCCGGAGACCGGGTCGGTTTGAGCATAATAGGTCCGCTTGCTCTCATACATGTCCGCGTCCGCCTGGGAGATGGCCCGGTTCAGATCCAGCGGCTTCTGATCCGTCCACATCGACCCAACTGCCATGGGATGATTTCCCTCCGCAATGATACGCTTCATCAAATCCACCAGAGTGTAAAATTTTTCCCGCTCTATATTGGGGCACAGGACCAGAAACTCGTCGCCGCCCACCCGGTACACACTCTCCTTGCCGAACACCTCGCTCACCATCTGGGCGCAGTGCTGGATCACCATGTCGCCCGCGTCGTGGCCCAGAGTGTCGTTGACCTGCTTCAGGGCGGTGATGTCACAGTAGACCACGCCCATGCTGTTCACCATTTTCCACTGTTTGATCCGCATCTCCAACTTGTTGTTGCTCCAAACACCGGTGAGCTGGTCGTGGTAGCTTATATATTTCAGCTTGGCCATCTGATCTCGCTGGCGGAGAAAACTCGAAACAAAATTGCCGACGATCTTCATAAAAACCGACATCTGGTTCAATCCATCCGGCAAGGGGTCTTCCGCCCCGAAAAAGCCCAGCAGACGGTCATTGTTCCACAATCCCGTCATCGCCAATGAACAGACGCCCTGGGCACGGAGGGCGGCATAGGACATGGGGTAATCCTCCCGGATGTCCTCCACGTCCCGGAGAACCACCTCATGCCCCTGATGAAGGATATCACTGCACCAGTCCAGCATCTCCTGACACTCGTCCTGGCGCAACTCCTTCTGGGCGGCCACGCCGGGGGCGCACCACTCATGGGTATTGCTATATCTGCCCGTCTCATTCTGTTCAAAAATACACACCCGCCGGCAGCCAAACTTCACGCCCACAAAGGCCATTAGCCGGCTCAGCGCCGCGTCGGAGTCCGGGCTGGCATGGGTCCATCGCAGGCATTCATACACCAACTGCACATGCAGGCTCATCCTTTCAGCGGTTTCCAACTCTTCTTTCGGCAAACAGTTTCCATCCCGGGCTACAATCTCTCTGTTCATATTCACCCTCCTTAACAGTACGCCAAGCTGCAATGCAATGAATTTGCACTGCTGCCAGAAATGCGGATGTGTTTCTTTGCAATCTAAAGGACAGAATAATTATAGCACAAAAACGGGAAAAAGAGTGTGCAGAAATTCATGTCATACGGTTATTTTTATAGGAGTTCACATTTAAGCGAAGGACTGCTCGGTCCGCTCAATGATCTCGTCCTGCAGTGCCTTGCTCAGGTTCCGGAAGTGATCGCTGTAGCCGGCCACCCGGACGATCAGGTCCTTGTAGTCCTCCGGATGCTGCTGGGCCTGGATCAGGATTTTCCGGTCAATGACATTAAACTGAATATGATGTCCGTCCATGTTGAAGTAGGTGCGGATCAGGTTGGCCATCTGGTTCAGGCCTTCCTCACCGGCCACCACCGCCGGGGTGAACTTCTGGTTCAGCAGAGTACCGCCGGTCTGCAGGTGGTCCATCTTGGCGCAGGACTTGATCACCGCTGTGGGTCCGTGGACATCCGCTCCCTTCTCCGGGGAGATGCCCTCGGAAACCGGCTTGTGGGCCAGAC
Organism: uncultured Lachnospiraceae bacterium; assembly: GCA_964507035.1. GTDB lineage: Bacteria > Bacillota > Clostridia > Lachnospirales > Lachnospiraceae > Pseudolachnospira. The sequence goes on from CAZDOQ010000013.1 coordinate 27,764, forward strand.
GGCCGTTGGCGCTGGCAATCATCACAT
>CAZDOQ010000014.1:0-26663 GCA_964507035.1 uncultured Lachnospiraceae bacterium
GGGATATGCGTTTCCATTATAAAAGCGAAAACTTCTGCTGTCAACAGACAGATCAGGAATCCGGCTTTTCCATCTTTTCCGGAATTTGTTGATAGATCTGCCGGATGTGGACGCCACATGACAGGCTTCTCCCTTCAAATTCGTAATCCAGAGCAGCATATGGTCCGCTTCCCGCAGGACTGCGAGATGGCGGGAGATGGAGGCGGCGGTCACCGGAAAGTGGTCGCCAATTTCCCCGGCAGGAAGCCAGCCGTTTTTCAGCGGATTCAAAATCTCCCGGCGCAGGCACATTAAAAATCCCTCCCTCATTTAACAGTTAACCTAATTGTTTTATAAGATGCCAAAAAGGAGGAGAAGTCAACAGGGAAGTTTGGTAAACAGATGAAACAGCGACAGAAAAGGACAAGAGAAAAGTGGGAAAAGGCCGGTTTAGTAACGCCTCCTCCTGCTTTTTCTCCAGCGGGAACCGCTTTGGAAAGTAAGCCGGTTTGGTTTACGCCGGACCAGGCGGAACAGCAGAATACCCAAAACCAGGAGAAGAACGGCGGCAGCGCCGCAGGCTGCCACAGTCCAAATGCTGATATTGCCCCGTCCCTGTTGACCGTAGGCGGCTCCGTTGTAAGGAAACTGGTTGTAGGGGTCATTCTGCACCATCAGGGTGGCGCGGCCCACCGGTGTTCCCTGATAGGAGTAGGTCACCGAGGCCAACGCTTCCCCGGAAGCGGTATCTCCCCAAGTGACCTGGGTCTCCAGGGCGAAGGGAGAGAGGGAAGAGGGCAGGAGAAGCCAGGCATCTTCCGCTGTGGTCAGGGAGAGCAGGCTGCTGCCCAGATAGTGGCTGCTGCCGGAAGTTGTTCCCTGGGCGCTGCCAGTCTGATCCAGGGATATCATCTGAAACTGATTGAAACCGTATTCAAACAGGGACCGGGTGCAGGCGTACCGGGACTCGGCGGTGGAAGCGTTTAAGATTACGCAGATCAGTTCCATATCTCCCTTGACGGCGTATGTCACCAGGGTATAGCCAGCCAGGGACGTGTAGCCGGTTTTCCCCGCCACGGCGTATTCATAGTGGTCCGCCCCGTTTAGAAGCATCAGGTGCTTCATGGTGATCTGGAGCGGCTCGCTGTGCTGATTGGTGGCAGGGATGGTGTAGCGGGGAGTGGAGGCTATCTTCAGGAACGTGGGGTTGTCCACGGCCTCCCGCATAATCAGGGCCATATCCCGGGCCGAAGTATAGTGTTCCGGATCATTGAGGCCGGAAGGGTTGGAAAAATGGGTATTGGTACAGCCCAGCTCTGCCGCCCGCTGGTTCATCAGTTCCGCAAAACTCTCAAAGGAACCGGAGATATGCTCCGCCAGCGCCTGTGCCACCTCGTTGGCGGAGGCGATCAGAAGGGCATACAGGCAGTCCCGGACAGACATCTCCTCCCCCTCTGTCCGGGCAATGCCGCTGCTGTTTTCCTCCAGCTCATGGGTGGCCCGGTAGGAGAAGGTGACCGTCTCATCCAGGGAGCAGTTTTCAATGGTCAAAAGCGCCGTCATGATCTTGGTGATGCTGGCGGGAAAAAGCTGTTCTTCCGCATTCTTGGCATAGAGAATGGAGCCGGTTTTGGCTTCTATGAGAATGGCGCTGGGGGCTTCTATATCGGGCGCTTCCGGCATGCCGGAAAGCCCCGTGATGTCTGTGAGGGGATCTGCCTGGGCGGCTGCCTGGACAGAAAAAGAGGGTATCAAAAGACAAAGCGCTATAAGCAGCGCGCAGATGGACGCAAAACATTTTTTCATGCGATCACTCCCGGATCAAACTTTGCCGCCGCATGAAGCGGCAGTATGACTGTATCTATAGCACAAATGGGTAGGATTTTCAATCGCAAAAAGCCAACCGAAAGCGGAACCAAAAAAACCAGTGGAAAAGGAAACGGTTTTCCAGTAGAATAGACGAGGAATGCCCCGGACGGCGGCGGGGCGGCAGGTTCCGGCGGGGACCGCCTGGCGGGCGCCGGATGGGCAGGAGGAGGATAAGAAAAGAGATGCGATTGAAAAATGTGCCCGGGGCGCGGGAGGCCATTGGGGCCAGCCCCTATGTGGTCCAAAATCCAGAACAGTACCGGAGGACCTGGAGCAGCCTGTTTGGGAATTCCCATCCGATTTACATAGAGATCGGAATGGGAAAGGGAAAATTTTTGACAGAGATGGCAGCGGCCCATCCCCAGTGCAATTTCCTGGGCATTGAAAAGTTTTCCAGCGTGCTGGTGCGGGCCGTGCAGAAACAGGCGGAGTTGCAGCTTCCCAATCTGTTTCTGGTCCGTATGAATGCGGAGGCAGTGGAGGAAATCTTTGGACCGGGAGAGGTGGGACGGATTTATCTGAACTTTTCAGACCCCTGGCCCAAGGAGCGGCACGCCAAAAGGCGGCTGACTTCCACCACCTTTCTGAACCGCTACCGGAAGATCTTGGCGCCGGGCGGCGTTCTGGAATTCAAGACGGATAACCAGAATCTATTTACCTTTTCTTTGGAGTCAGTGCAGGAGGCTGGCTGGGAGCTTCTGGGCAGCACCAGAGATCTGCACCGGAGCGAAATGGGAGAGGGAAACGTACTCACCGAGTATGAGGCGCGGTTTTCCCAGAAAGGAAACCCCATCTGCAAGCTAATTGCCCGACCGAAGGAAACTCCCTCCGCAGGTTGATTGCCCGGCTGCCGGTGGAACAGAAAGTCAGGGTCCCGCATATGGGCAAGTGGGACCGAAAGGCCTACTGTATCAAAAAGTGCTTGGATGAAGTCCGGGACGTGCTGAACAACAACTGTAAATAGATGGCCGTCCCGGGCAACCAGGCCAGAGAGCCATGGAAAGAAAGCAGAAAGAACGCAGAAAGAAAGCATAAAATCTAAAAGTAAAAAAGTGAAAAAAACACTTGCATTTCCTGCGGACATGGAGTATAATAAAGTCCGTTCTGTTACAGACAGGAGATGTACGGGCCATTAGCTCAGTTGGTAGAGCACCTGACTCTTAATCAGGGTGTCTAGGGTTCGAGCCCCTAATGGCCCACTGTAAACGCCATTTTCGTGAGGCGCAAGGCTTTGCGGGAGCGGCGTTTTTCTTTGAATTTGCGCAGGTTTTGCTACAGCGCCTCCTTCTCCGCCAAATCCAGCAAAAATTGAATAAACTCCTCCGCAGCCTGGGACAGCCGGCTGCCGGTGCGCTGCACCACATAGAACCGGCGCTCCCAGGCGTATTCTCCCAGCGGAAAGACCAGGAGCTTTCCCTGGCGCTCCGGCTCCCGGACCATGCGGGCAGACAGAATGGAGATCCCAAGGCCCGCCGCCACGCTGCTTCGAAGCTCCTCCGCGTCGTTCATACGGGCCACCAGGTTCAGTTCCTCCGGGGAGATGCCCAGAGACTGGAGGAAGTGCTCTGTCTCCTGCATGGTGCCGGATTTTTCTGTCCGGAGCAGGATGGGCTCCCGCAGCAGCGTGGCAAGCGGCGCGCCGTTTTGCTTTAACTGCTGGTAATGGGGCGTATTGGGGGCGGCAATGACCAGCTGGTCCGAGGCAAAGGGATGGAAGGTGCAGCCGCAGTCTGCGGTGGTCCCTACCAGGCCTGCGTCCAGATTTCCGTCCGCCACCTTCTGAATAATATCCAGACTTTCGGAGGAAGTGATATAAAACCGCACATCCGGAGCGCACTGGCGGTACCGGACCAGCACCTGGGGGAGAATGGAATGGCCGGGTACCGAGGAGGCGCCAATGTGGAGTTCCCGGCAGCCGCAGTCCGTCAGATCTCGGACCGCCTTTTTTTGCAGCTGCAGCAGCGCCACCGCATAGTCGTACAGCCGCAGCCCGTGGCTGGTGACCTGAAAACTTTTGGTGGTGCGCTGAATCAGGGGCAGGCGCAGTTCCTTTTCCAGCGCATGGATATGGGCGCTGACAGTAGGCTGAGAGAGAAACAGATCCTCCGCCGCGCCGGAAAAACTTTTGTGATTGACTGTGCTGACAAATACTTCCAACTGCCGGAATTCCATCAGAACCCTCCTCGTTAAAAAGATATAAGTAGATTGTACTAGCATTCATAGAAAAAATCAATAAACAGAAGAGAATTATCGGCAAGAATGATTGGAGACCTGGAAAAAAGTATGCTATTCTTAAGAAAAAATAGCGGCAGGAGGAACTTGAAATGATACAGGTCAATGCCATGGGAGATCCTTGTCCCATTCCGATTGTCAAGACCAAAAACGCCATCCGGGAGATGGGCGGTCCCGGGGTAGTGGAAACCCTGGTAGACAATGAGATCGCAGTGCAGAATCTGACCAAAATGGCCAACCAAAAAGGCTATGGGGTCAAAATGGAAAAACTGGGTCCCAACCAGTTCAAGGTCATCCTTCTGGTGGAGGAAACGGCAGAGGAGAAGGGAGCGGAGCCAGAGGAATCAGCCCAGGGGGAAGCGCCTCAGGAGGAAGTCTGCCTGGTGCCTGCCGGAGCCGAGCGGCCCAACACCGTGGTGGTCATCACTTCCCGCTGTATGGGAGAGGGCAACGAGGAATTGGGCCGGGCGCTGATGAAGAGCTATCTGTTTGCCCTGACCCAGATGGAAACGATGCCCAAGACCATTCTGTTTTATAACGGCGGAGCGTTTTTGACCACAGAGGGTTCCGCTTTCCTGGAAGACCTAAAGAGTCTGGAGGCTCAGGGGGTAGAAATCCTCACCTGTGGCACCTGCCTGAATTTCTACGGAATCAGCGAGAAGCTTCAGGTGGGCGGCGTGACCAATATGTACGAGATTGCGGAAAAGCTGGCCGGAGCCACCCGGATCATCCGGCCTTAAGGAAAGAGGAGATGCGGGAGAAGAAAACGGCGTTGGTGATCACCTTTTCCGCCACCACAGACGCTATGGCCATGGAAAAATACTGCGAAGACCACGGACTCCCGGGACGGCTGATTCCGGTTCCCCGGGAGATCACCGCAGGCTGCGGCCTGGCCTGGAAGGCGGATCCGGAGGAAAAAGAGCAGCTGGAGGCAGGGCTGCAGGAAGCAGGCATCCGGTGGCAGGAGATGCGGACGTTGGAAATGTGGGGATGAGACATGCAGTACAGAGTGGGAATTGACATTGGTTCCACCTGCGCCAAAACGGTGGTGCTGGACGGGGAAGAAAAACTCCTCCACCGTCTGTCCCAGCCCACCGGCTGGAGCAGTGTAGATACGGCCCGGCAGATACGGGAGCAGCTGGCGTCTTTGGGGATCCGGCCGGAGGACTGCGCAGTGGCTGCCACCGGTTACGGCCGGGTATCCGTGCCTTATGCGGACAAATGTGTGACGGAGATCACTTGCCATGGCCGGGGGGCTTGCTATCTTCATGGAACCCAGAACCTGACGGTGGTGGATATTGGCGGGCAGGATACCAAGCTGATTGTGGTAGAAAACGGGGCGGTGAAAGATTTTGTCATGAATGATAAATGCTCAGCCGGAACCGGCCGATTCCTGGAGGTGATGGCAAACACCCTGGCGCTGGGCCCGGAGGAGTTGTGCTGCCTGGCGGCGGAAGGGGGCAGTACCACCATCAGCTCCATGTGTACCGTGTTCGCAGAGTCGGAGGTCATCAGCCTCATTGGAACAGGGGAAAAGAAGGAAAACATTGCCTTTGCTGTGGTGGATTCCATTGTGCGGAAGGTGGCTTCCCAGGCGGGCCGGGTTTCTCTGGGCCAGCAGGTGTGCCTCACCGGCGGCCTGTGCGGGTCCGAGTATCTCAGGAAGCGCCTGGGGGAGACCCTGGATATTCCCGTCAGCGCCAGCCCGGACGGACGGTATGCCGGCGCCATTGGGGCCGCCCTCTGCGTATGAGAAGCGCCCGGCGGACGGAACTGGATGCCGTGAAACGCACGGCAAACCAAGGATAGGAGGAAATATTTATGGTACAGGAACTTCCCAAGCACTTCTCAGAGTTTGGCGAGGCCAGACAGGAGGGCTTTCTGCGGGTGAAACAGGTAAAAGAGGAAGGGGGAAAGGTAGCCGGCATTTTTTGCACCTTTACGCCTCTGGAAATTTTGGACGCCGCCGGCTTCACCTCCGTGGGGCTTTGCGGCATGAGCAATGAAACCATTCCGGTGGCGGAGACCCAGCTGCCCAAGAACCTCTGTCCCCTGATCAAATCCAGCTATGGATTTGCCTTGTCGGACAAGTGCCCCTATACCTATTTTTCTGATCTGATTGTGGGGGAGACCACCTGCGATGGAAAAAAGAAGATGTATGAGATGCTGGGAAAGCTGAAGCCCACCTACGTGCTGCATCTGCCCCAGGGGCTGGAGGGGAACGCCCTGGAGAGCTGGACCTGGGAACTTTGCCGGTTCATTGACTATCTGGAGGAACATTTTTCCGTGAAGATCACCGAGGAGGCCCTGCGGGAGGCGGCCCGGCAGCGGAACCGGGAGCGGAAAGCCAAGCTGCAACTGATGGAGATGCAAAAGCAGGCGCCGCCGCCCATGAGCGGCGTTCAGCTGTACACAGCCTTGGACGGATCCGGCTTCCTCTTTGACCCGGAGCAGCGGATCTCCCGGATGAAGGATCTGAAACAGACCGTGGAGGCGGAGGTCCAGGCCGGCAAAGCACCGGCCTTTGCCGGAGCCAAGCGGATCTTGATCACCGGCTGTCCCATTGGCGGCGTTCTGCAGAAGACGGTAAAGACCCTGGAAGAGCGCGGCGGCGTGGCGGTGTGCTTTGAAAACTGCAGCGGGATCAAAGCCGCATTCCAGATGGTGGATACAGAGGCGAAGGATATGGTGAAGGCCATTGCCGAACGGTATCTGGAAATCGGCTGCGCAGTGATGGCTCCCAATGCCAAGCGGATGAAGCTGCTGGCCCGTCTGGTGAAGGAATATCAGGTGGACGGCATCATTGAGGTGGATTTGCAGGCCTGCACCCCGTATACGGTGGAGAGTTTTTCCGTCCGGCAGCTGGCGGAGCAGCTGCAGATTCCGCACCTGACGGTGGAGACCGATTACTCCCAAAGCGATTCTGGCCAACTCTCCACTAGAATCGAGGCCTTTTTGGAGATGATGCAATGATTTATCTGGATAATGCGGCCACCACCCTGCAGAAACCGAAGCAGGTGATCGACGCGGTGGTACAGGCCATGACGACCATGGGAAATGCTTCCCGGGGTACCCATAGTGAAGCGTTGCGGGCCTCCCGGATCATCTATGACACCCGCTGCAAGCTGGCCCGGCTGTTTGGCTGCACCCGGCCGGACCATGTGGTATTCACCGCCAACTCCACAGAGGCACTGAACATTGCCATCTGCGGGGCTTTATCCCCGGGGGACCATGTGATTAGCACAGACCTGGAGCACAACTCTGTCCTGCGCCCCCTGTACCGGCTGGAGGCGGAGCGGCAAGTGCGTCTGAGCTTTGTACCGGCGGATTCCAAAGGGCAGGTGGATTATGAGGATTTTGAACGGCAGATTTGCCCGGAGACAAAGGCCATTGTCTGCACCCACGCCTCCAACCTGACCGGAAACCGGCTGGACGTGGGGCGGATTGGGGAGATCGCCCGCCGGCACAACCTGCTGTTGATGGTGGACGCCTCCCAGACTGCTGGCGCTATCCCCCTGGATATGGAGGCCATGGGTATCCACATTCTCTGTTTTACCGGACATAAAGGGCTGATGGGGCCCCAGGGGACCGGCGGCCTGTGCATCCGGGAGGGAGTGGAGATCCGCCCTTGGAAGGTGGGAGGCACTGGCGTCCAGTCTTACCGGAAGGAGCAGCCGCCGGAGTACCCTACCCGCCTGGAAGCAGGCACCCTGAACAGTCATGGAATTTTGGGATTGTCGGCGGCCCTGGATTTCCTGGAGGAGACAGGAGTGGAAGCCATTGGACGGCGGGAGCAGCAGTTGATGGAACAGTTTTACCAGGGAGTTTCCGGGGTGGACGGCGTGACGGTATACGGAGATTTTCAGGACCCGGAGCGGGCTGCCATTGTGGCGCTGAACCTCTGGGATCTGGATTCAGGTACTGTGTCCGATGCCTTGAGCCAGCAGTATGGCATTGCCATCCGTCCCGGCGCCCACTGCGCGCCGCGAATGCACCATGCCCTGGGAACCACAGAACAGGGGGCGGTGCGGTTCAGTTTTTCCTGGTTTAATACAGAGGAAGAGGTGGAGACGGCCGTCCGGGCCGTGGCGGAGTTGGCCCGGGATTTTCAGCCGGAAACGGAGGCAGGCGTTTGAAAGGGACGGAGGAATGGATGCAGCTTCCCGGCCCGCTCCCAGGTGGTGCTGGGCCGCACGGCCTAAGCCTTGTCTGGAATGTGTGATCGTCCATGAACTGGCCCACCGGCAGGAGCCGAACCACGGGCCAGCGAAGGCGAAAAAATTCTCATCCATGAAAGATAGATAAATTGTTTACTTTAGGGGATTGGTTGACATTTCGGCTGGATGCTTTATAATGTGGGTAGCAGGAACGCACGCCAAACAGAGGAAAGGAGACGGTGATGAGCGCTACACAGGACGAACAGTTGGCCCCCCTGTTTTTTGATGTCCTCTCTTCTTTTATGCTTACCCTGAAAAAATCCGCCGCATCGGAATCTGAGTGGCGGATGAATTCTCATGCTTTTTTTGTGCTGTACACGCTGAGTCATACGGAGCAGGCTCCCATGACCATGACCCATCTGGCGGAGGAACTGCAGATTTCCAAGCAGCAGCTGACCAAACTGGTCAACGATCTGGAAGCCAAAACCTATGTGGAGCGGGTCCATGACCGGGCCAACCGGCGGCTGGTGTATATTCATATTACCCAGGAAGGGAAAGGGCGGCTGAGCGCCTTTTCTGAACAGCTGCTGCGGCCGGTGCGGGAAACCCTGAAGCTGTACAGCGGCGCAGAACGGGAGCAGCTGGCGGAACATTTTCAGGGCTTAATGGAATTTTTGAGGAGAGTACGGGAGCTGGGTGAATGAGGATTTGGGGAAAGATATGGAAGAGCAACCGGCTGGTCCGGGATACGGTGGTGGAAAACACCTCCGGGGATACCAGGACCACCAAGGTTTTGGAGGCCCTCCGGGAAATTTGCGTGGAGTTTGATCTCAGCGTTCCCATTTGGCTGGATGCCAATATCCGGGAATTTCAGCGGCGGGCCCGGACCCGTTTCAGCCAGGACAGCTTTGTGGAACAGGTGGACTTTGATTATCTGGAGTTGCAGGTGATTGAGGAGGACGGATAAAAGTTAGAGAAAACAGACAGGCCCGGCAAGTTTCTGCCGGGCCAAATGGAGGCGTCTAGTGGGACGCAAGGGCGTTTCGGATGGCTTCCGCGGTCTGCGCCAACGCTTCCTGGGAGGCTTGCCCCGGTGTCCAGGTCACTATCTGGGGGCCGCCGATGTAGCGGGGAATCACGTGCATATGGAAATGGAACACGGTCTGGCCAGCGTCCTCCCCGTTGTTTTGGACCAGGTTGAATCCAGTACAGCCCAGGGCCTCTTTCATGGCGGCGCCGATCCGGGCGCCCAGGGGGAGAACCTTGGCGGCCCACTGGTCCGGCAAGGCGCAGACATCGGCAAAGTGTTCCTTGGGGAGGATCAGCGCGTGTCCCCGGCTGGCAGGTCCCAGGTCCAGAAGCACCCGAAAGTCATCATCTTCATAGATGGTGGAGGAAGGGATCTCTCCGTTGGCAATTTTACAGAAAATACAAGAAGAATCTTTCATAGTCTATACCACCTTTCCTTGTTAGTCCTTCTATTTTAATTCGGTTTCCATTCTTTTTCAAGGAAATCTCCGTATAAGATTTAAAAAGTCAGAGTTTCTTAAGGACAAAATAATATTTTTATGACATACTAAATTATTGATAGGAAAAACATATAATAAAACCGACGGAGGCGGAACAACGAGAGGGGAACTGTATGAGCCCTCCTAAAAAGATGGCGCTTCAGATCATTCCGTATCTGGCATACTGGCCCTTTGGCCAGGTCCGGTACGGAGCCAGTCAGATCCTGACCGTCAGAGGGGTCCCGTACACCCTGGGGACCTGCTGAGAAGCCGGGGATTGGCCCAGGCCTATGCCGGGGGTCCTGCACACGGTTTGCCCGGGGACAGGAGTTTCCGGTCCAGATGGGAGCGTGTATTGGAAAAACTGGACTGGTCAAAATAATAAAAACTGGCCATTTTAAAAAGGTCAATTTTCTTCTATGATAGTGCCTGTGCCGGAAAGGTAAAAGCATACCACGCATGGCACTTCAGGAGGTATTGAGATGAAAGATCATACAGTGGGGCGGATGAGCGTCTGGGCGGCGGCCACGGCGCTGGTCTGCCTGGGAACCATGATCATTCAGATCCCCATTCCCCTGGGCTACGTCCACCTGGGAGACGCGGTGATTCTGCTGGTCAGTGTCCTTTTGGGCCCTGGAGCCGGACTGGTGGCCGGGGGGCTTGGTTCCGCCCTGGCGGATCTCTTGACGGGTTACCCCCAGTGGGTGCCGGTGACGCTGCTCATCAAAGCCTGGATGGGCTTTGCGGTGGGGATACTGGCGGCGGGGAAGCCTCTTGGGAGCGGGTCCGCCTTCTTAGCTGCCTGCGCCGGTCTTTTGAGCATGGTGGCCGGATATGTGGTGGGAGGCGTGATTCTCACCGGCAGCCTGGCGGCAGGGGCCGCGCAGATTCCGGGGCTGACGGCCGAGGGGATCTTTGCCATGGTCCTTTTCTATGGGGCTGGCTCGTTGTTGGAGAAGGCCAAGGTTCGGCGGATTCTGGAACCGGTGGTGAGAAAAAAGTGAGGAGGCAGCTATGGTTTCGCACAATCATCAGAAAAAAATCGCGGTGATCAACGACTTGTCCGGATTTGGCCGCTGTTCCCTTGCAGTGGCCCTGCCCATTATCTCGGTCATGAAGATCCAGTGCTGCCCGCTGCCCACATCCATTCTCTCCAACCACACAGGGTTTCCCAGTTTTTTCTTTGAGGATTACACAGACCGGATGCTGCCCTATATGGAAGAGTGGAAAAAGCTGGACCTGCAGTTTTCCGGGATCTGCACCGGATTTTTGGGCTCCCGGGCTCAGATCCGTTTGGTCATCCGGTTTCTGGAGGAGTTTGGCCGGCTGGACAGCTGGATCCTGGTGGATCCGGTGATGGGGGATCACGGAAAGGCCTACGCCACCTACACCCCGGAAATGTGCCAGGAAATGAAGACGCTGGTGACCTACGCAGACATTCTGACGCCCAATCTGACGGAGGCCTGCATTCTGACGGATACGCCGTTTCGGGAGGAACACTGGAAACGGACGGAATTGACCCGGTTGGCGGAGGAACTGAGCCGCCAGGGGCCGGAGCGGGTGGTGATCACCGGAATTCCCCAGGGAGAGTTCATTGCCAATTTCTGTTATGAAAAGGGGCAGGAGCCGTTCATCCTCCGAACCCATCGGGTGGGGACCCAGCGGTCCGGCACCGGGGATGTGTTTTCCGCCGTTGTGGCGGCGGACGCGGTGAACGGGGTGCCGTTCCGGCAGTCGGTCCGGAAAGCCTCCCGGTTCATCAAAAAATGTATCATCCGCTCGGAGGAGATGGGCCTTCCCCTGACAGACGGGGTCTGCTTTGAAGAGTTTTTGAGCATGTTAAAATAGTAGAAAAGAGGGGATTTTGATGACGATCTTGTATGAAGTGGGAAGCGGACTGTACGTGAACCTGACCAACCGCTGTCCCTGTGCCTGCACCTTCTGCCTGCGCCAGAGCCGGGACCATATGGAAAATTCCGGCAGCCTGTGGCTGGAGCACACCCCTACCCTGGAGGAAGTGCTGGCGGAGTTTTCCAAGTTTGACATGAGCCGCTACCGGGAGATGGTCTTCTGCGGTTTTGGAGAACCCATGGAGGCTCTGGATGTGCTGCTGGCCACGGCCCGGTACGCCAAGGAGCATTTCCCTTCACTGCCCATCCGCATCAACACCAACGGTCTGGGAGATCTGATCCACGGAAAGCCGGTGGCACCGCTGTTGGAGGGGTTCATTGACACGGTCTCCATCAGTCTGAACACGCCGGACCCGGCGCGGTATCTGGAGTTGGTGCGCCCTAAATTTGGGGAAGGCTCCTATGAGGCCATGCTCCGGTTTGCCAAAGACTGCACCCAGTATGTGCCCAAGGTGGTGTTCACCACCGTGGAGACCACCCTGACGCCGGAGGAAGAGGACCGGTGTCGGGAAATCTGTCGCTCCGTGGGGGCGGAGTACCGGATTCGCCCGTGGGTGGACTGACAGAACGGAAATGCCTTGACCGCTGTCCGCTGCTGCCCGGGGATCTGACCCGGCGGCAGCGGGCTGTCTGTTTTGGCGTCGATCCCCTCTCCGGCGTTGGGGTACTTCTGGGAGTGCAGGGCGTCTGCGGCAAAGGCCATCACCAGGAGCACGCAGATTAGCGCCAGCTTTTTCTCTGGCACACGCTGAATGCCGTTGTCCAGCAGAGGCGCTAGCACGTAGACAGTGGCCAGTCCGCCCACGCCGAACACCAGCAGCCTCTCGGCGCAGATCCGGCCGTGGAGGTTTAAGAGGTAGCCGCTGTAGTCCCACCAGCGCATACCGGTCATCAGTTCCAGGAAATAGGATGTAAAGTATTCCAGCACGCCGCACATAGTGCAGGGTTTCGATCATGGGCCGCCTGGTGCTCCTCATACTCCCGCTCCCGTTTGGTACGCAGGATCAAGACGCCCAAATTTCTAGCCAGAAAGCCCCGCCAATCGGTCAGATGGTCCAGAGTTCCCTCCGGCCCCAAATGGGGGTCCCTTCCTCCCGGCCTGGTGGCCAAGAGTCTTTTCCACGGAAGAAGGATTTTTCCAAAAAGCAGCGGCCGGGTTACCGGGCCATGAGGCCCAGGAACAGAGACACGTAGCAGGCAAGGTCCCCGATCCGCTTGCGGTCCTCCCCCAGCCGTCCCGGCCACTGGGTTCTCGCCTCCCCCTGCAGCCGGGCGAAATGCGGACGGAGTTGATGAACGCGTTGTGGGCGCTGGTGCGACCGCTCTCCTCCTCCAGGCTCTCCTCCTCTTCCTCCGGAAAGGGATATGTCATGGCTCCAGGACAGCTGGCGCAGAAGGGAATTGTGGTAAAAGCGTTCCCGGATAAAGGTATGTTCACCCTCACGCTGGATTATTCCGCCCCCGCCACACAAACCCAGACCCCGTAAACCCGCTGGGCTCCGGCTTGTTTGAGGGACCGGGTACAGGCCTCTGCGGTGCTGCCAGTGGTGTAGATGTCATCCACCAGCAGCACCCGGGTAAGCCCCGGCGGCCAGTGGGCCACCGCTATGGCCTGCTCCAGGTTTTTTTGCCTGGCGGCAGGCCCCAAGTCCTTCTGGGCCCGGGTGTGGTGCCTGCGGATCAGCACCTCTGGGAGCACCGGGAGATGCAGGGCGGTCCCCAGCCGCTCCGCCAGCACCTGGGATTGGTTGTAGCCCCGAACCCGCTGGCGGGCCCGGTCTGCCGGAACCGGCACAATGGCCTCAGGACGCCAGCGGAGGAGCTGCCGCCCGTACCGGCGCACCAACTCCTCCCCATAAAAATCCGCATACTCCGGCCTGCTTCCATACTTGAAGGCGGCGATGGATTTTTGGGCCGTCTGATCATAGTGGAGCAGGGCCACCGCTCCGTCAAAGGTCCTCTTCCGGGCAGCGCAGTCCCGGCAGTATTCCATCTCCATGGCCGGGACCTCACGGCCACAGCGTTTGCACACCGGCTCCTCTATGAAGGAGAGGCGCTTCCTGCATCCGGGGCAGACCAACAAACCCTTGGGCATGGCCACGTCCCCGCAGACCGGACAGCGCCGGGGATACAGCAAATCTAAGAATCCAAACTTCCGCTCTCCCATTCCGCCACCTCCTGGATACAGGCGGCCAGGCCCGAGTACCGCTTCTGCTCCTCGCTGTTGTCCACCATGGCCTGAAAGGCTTTCGGCACTCCCACAATACAGACGCAGCTTTTGGCCCGGGTCACCGCCGTATAGATCAGATTTCGGTTCATGAGCATCCGGGGGCCGGTGAGCACCGGGATCACCACCGCTGGGTATTCGCTTCCCTGGGATTTATGTACCGTCACCGCGTAGGCCAGCTCCAGTTCATCCGCTTGGCGAAAGCTGTAGGTGACCAGCTTCTCCTCGTCAAAGGCCACTGTCAACTCCTCAGAGAACAGGTTGATCTCCCGGATTACCCCCAGATCTCCGTTGAAGACTCCTTCCCCTTTATCTGCGGGAATGCCGTAGGCCCCCTGCACCTCCCAGGGAATTTGATAGTTGTTCCGGACCTGCATCACCTTGTCCCCCTCCCGGAAGATTCCCTGGGGAAACTGCTTTTCTTTCTTGGCAGGATCCGGGGGATTTAAAAACTGCTGCAGCACCCGGTTCAGGTTTTCCACCCCCAGGACACCTTTCCGCATGGGGGTCAGGACCTGAATGTCAAAGGGGTGGGCGTGGACGTAGCCGGGCAGCTTGTCCCGGACCAGTCCAATGACAGCGTTTATAATCCGGTTGGCCTCGTCTCGCTTCACAAAAAGAAAGTCGCGGCTCCGGCTGCTGGGGTCGATCCAGTCCCCGTCCAGGATCCGGTGGGCGTTGACCACAATATCGCTGGCCTCTTCCTGGCGGAAGATACGGGTCAGGCGCACCACATGGAAGCAATCGGATTCAATGATGTCCCGGAGCACGTTGCCGGGCCCCACCGAGGGAAGCTGGTGGGCGTCCCCCACCAGAATCAGCCGGGTCCCCACCTGCACCGCCTTTAAGAGGGAGTAAAACAGGTGAATGTCCACCATGGACATCTCGTCTATGACCACCACGTCCGCATCCAACGGGTTGGCTTCGTTTCTCTGGAAATAGACCGAGGTGTCTTCCGCTTCATCATTCTTTCCGGGGGTCCCCATAAATTCCAGCATCCGGTGGATGGTCCGGGCTTCAAAGCCGGTGGCTTCGGTCATCCGCTTGGCCGCCCGCCCGGTGGGGGCCGCCAGCTGGATGGTCATGCCTTCCTTCTCAAAATACCGGAGGATGGTGTTGATGGTGGTGGTCTTGCCGGTGCCCGGGCCGCCGGTGATGACAGTGACGCCGTTTTCCACCGCCACCTGCACCGCCTCCCGCTGCAGCGGGTCCAGTTCCAGGCCCTCTTCCGCCTCCATCTGGCGGAGCCAGTCCTCCAGCGGCGCTTCCGCCGCCGGGCCCCGTACGTCCAGATCTTTCAGCATCCGGGCCGAATGGAGTTCCATGTAGTAGTACATGGCGGAGTATACCACCGGTTCTCCGTCCTTCTCCTTCACCACCAGGCGCTTGTCCAGCACCAGATCCATAATGTGCTTTTCCATGCTCTCCGCAGGCACATCCAACAGGGCAGAGGCCTGGCGCAGCAACTCTGTCCGGGGCAGGTACACATGACCAGCGCCCACAGCCCGGATCAGGGTGTAATAGAGGCCGCTGCGGATCCGGAAATCCGAGTCCGTGAGAATGCCGGCTTTCTGGGCGATTTCATCCGCAATTTTAAAACCCACTCCGGGGATATCGTCCGCAATCCGGTATGGGTTGGTCTGGACCAGGCTGTACAGTTCCGCTCCATATTTCTCATATATTTTTACCGCCAGATTCAGGGAGACGCCGTACTGCTGAAGAAACAGCATGGCCTGGCGCTGCTCCCGCTTTTCCGCCACCTGGACGGCAATCTGGCGGGCGCCGTTTCCACTGATTCCCTTGACCTCTGCCAGGCGCTCGGGTTCCTCGTCGATGATGCGGAGAGTGTCCGCTTGGAACTTTTTTACGATGCGGGCTGCCAGCTGGGGGCCGATGCCTTTGACGGCACCGGAACCCAGATAGCGCTCAATAGAAATTACATCTTCGGGAGCGGTCACCTGATACCGCTCCACGGAAAATTGTTCCCCATAGCTGGGATGTGTGACGAAGGTGCCCTCCGCCTCCAGCGGTTCCCCTTCGCCAACGTGGGGCAGAATCCCCACCAACGTATAGTTTTCGGAGCCAGTGGCCAATTCCAGGACCGTATAACCGTTTTCCGGATTCCGGTAAACGATATGCTCCACATACCCTTTGACCGTTTCCATTCCTGCCTCCGCTTCCCGGACCGGATTACTTCTTGTCCCGGTCGCTCTTGGCCGCGTGAATGAACTCGATAAATTTGCCGGTGCCAATGGCCACTACGTTCATGGGTTCCTCGGCGATCATGGTGTTGATGCCGGTCTTTTCCTCAATGAGCTCATCCAGCCCGCCCAGCAGGCTGCCGCCGCCGGTCATGACAATGCCTCGCTCGTAAACGTCCGCCGCCAGTTCCGGGGGCGTCCGCTCCAGCACGTTGTGGACCGACTCTACGATCTTCATGGCCGGCTCCTTTAAGGCCTCCATCATCTCATCGGAGGTAATGGTCATGGTTTTGGGCAGACCTGTGACCAGATTCCGGCCCCGGACATCCATGGTCAGCATTTCCGGCCGGGGATAAGCGCAGCCAATGTTGATCTTGATCTCCTCGGCCGTCCGCTCGCCTATGAGCAGGTTGTGCTTCTTGCGCATGAACCGGACAATGGCCTCGTCAAAGTCATCCCCGGCAATCTTCACGGAGGTGCTGACCACCGTGCCGCCCAGGGAAATGACGGCGATATCCGAGGTGCCGCCGCCGATGTCCACAATCATATTGCCGCAGGCTTTGGAAATATCAATGCCCGCGCCAATGGCCGCCGCCACCGGCTCCTCAATGATGCTCACCTCCCGGGCTCCGGCCTGGTAGGTGGCGTCCTCCACCGCTTTCTTTTCCACCTCGGTGGCGCCGCTGGGAATGCAGACGCTGATCCGGGGTTTCCGGAGCGTCTTCTTGCCCATGGCCTTTTTGATAAAGTATTTCAACATTTTTTCGGTGATGGCGTAATCGGAGATGACGCCCTGGCGCAGAGGGCGGATGGCCACAATGTTCCCCGGGGTCCGGCCGATCATTTTCCGGGCCTCTTCACCGATCTCTTTGATCTCGTTGGTGTCCCGGTCAAAAGCCACCACAGAGGGCTCCTTCAGGACGATTCCTTTTCCTTTTATATAGACCAGAATGCTGGCGGTCCCCAAATCAATTCCAATGTCCATAGACAGCATGAACCACATACCTCCTTTTGTGTGTCTCGTTTCTATTATATACAAATCCGTCCTTTTTTCAAATGATTTTTCTCTTAAGTTTTCAATTTGCCGGGGTTTCTTGGCCAGGCAGAGCATCGGATCCTGCCGAAATGATTCGGGGAGAGAAAAAATTCCTTTCCGTCACGGCTGTCTTGACAAAAAAGGTCTTGACAAAAAATGTATTTTTTCTTACATTTTTCTTAAGATGTTCATGATTTATTCATATATGTGTTTTATACTACCAGCATACCACCTCGGGTGGTCAAAAAGCTTTTTTATGCTCATTGGCGGTGGGATTCCCCGTTCCCGTCGCCAATCCTTCCAGGATTTTATTCCATTTACCGATAGATAGGAGAAAAGGGAACGAAACCAGGCTGATTATGGCTTGGTTTTGTTCCCTTTTCTGGGTTTGTCTGGTGGGAGCGGATTTTCAGTTTTTCAAAACTCTCTACCAGCGCGTCAATCCCTTTCGCCGCCTTGTCAGAGTCAGACTCAATTTGAAATTCAAGCCCTTCAATCGCAACCGACATAGATTATCCCCCTTTCTGAATTTTTTATTTACCGCAATCATCATGCCTCTAAAGGCATTCAGACCATCTTCTAGCTTCTTCCGGTTTTTTTTAAATCATCTTCAAACTTCACCTTTCTTCCAAGGGCTTTGCATGTTCGAGGATCATCAGTGCTCCTTTTTGTTTGCCTCCGTCCCCGGCTGTGGTATACTGGTAAAGGAAGGAGGTGACACAATGTCAAATGCCGTTGAGCTGTCAACGTTCCCGGCCTCTGTAGAGCAAGAAATCGCAATGCTCTATGTCAAAACGCAGGACTTGACGGGCAAATCCCCGGTAGATATTTACAATATGTATTGGGATGCGTATAACAAGATTCTGGCGGACCAGCACGAAAAATTGAACGCAAAATGGCCTAATCAGAAAACAGAAGTAACTCGCAGATTCTGACCATTTCAGAAGAAAGCGAAGCCAAATCTCGTTCAAGAACCACCTCTTGGGAGCGCTCGGAAAGTAGTTGCAGCTGCTTTTCGAGCGTTTCTTTAAGTTGCTCCTTTGTCATCCTTTGATATTGTCACTTTCAGTTCCCTTCTATCTTCATGGCAACATCTTTTTTCAAACGGTTTGCCGTACTTCTTTAAGTGCCATTCCTCAAATTCCTTCTGGTGTTCCTCGTTCTGAAAGTACGCTCTAACTCTTTTCACAAGCTGTGAGGCTAAAGCGTTTTCTTCCATCTTCAAAACATCAATGCCAGAAAACACATTAAGTTCGTTCATATTTTCCTCCTGTTGTTCTGCTTTCGGGTGCTCTGCCTTTTCCTCGCACCACTGGCGGTAATATGCCTCAGCCCAGCCAGCCTCTACAAGAGGGTTTTTCTTTGTGTCCGTCAGATTGTGGAATCAGTTCGGCTCGGCGGCGGCGATGCCTATATAACTGATGGCTCCGCGCCCGCTTGACTTCGACGTCAACCGGATTGCCTCCTTTTTTAGTTCCCCGGTACACCACTGACAGCCTCTCATCGGGAAACCATAGATTCCCCCGTTCTTCTCTGGACGTTTGCTGCCGTGACGAACCCTGTAAAAACAAGATTCAAATGTCATTCCCGACGAAAAATGTTCGACCTCAATCCTCCACCGTTCCTTGATGATCTTATCGGCCTCAGCCTTAAACTCCAGTTTTTAACTCGATTACAACATTATGCGACCAGCCATTTTCTGCGGTCTTTCGTGTATACCAATATTTTAGATTGCGATTGGCAGCGATAGTTTTATATACAAGACAATTTAAAATATCACGGGAAGTATTCCTGGACCAGCCCCAGTAAATCCTCCATGGTCTCAATCTGATTGGCCCGGCCCCGGAGGGCGGAGGAATGGGGAAAGCCGGCGGTGTACCAGGCCAGATGCTTCCGCATCTCCCGCATGGCGGTATATTCTCCTTTGTATTGGACCAACAGGCGGCTGTGCCGCAGCACCGTCTCCCGAATCTCCGCCCCGGAAGGCCGCGGCGGAACCGGCTTTCCGGCCAGAGCCGCCTGGATCTCCCGGAACAGCCAGGGATTTCCCTTGGCGCCCCGGGCGGCCATCACCCCGTCGCAGCCGGTCTCCCGAACCATCCGGGCCGCGTCCTCCCCGTGGAAGATGTCTCCGTTTCCTATGACCGGGATGGACACCGTCTCTTTCACCTGGCGGATGATCTCCCAGTCCGCTTGGCCGGAATAATACTGTTCCCGGGTGCGGCCGTGGACAGTCACCGCGGTGGCTCCCGCCGCTTCCAGCCGCTTGGCCACCTCCACCGCGTTCCGGCTGACGCTGTCAAATCCGGTCCGGATCTTCACCGTCACCGGTTTTTTCAGCCGCCGGGCCATGGCCTCCACAATCCGGCCCGCCAGGACCGGGTCCTTCATCAGCGCGGAGCCCTCCCCGTTGTTGACCACCTTGGGGACCGGGCAGCCCATGTTTATGTCGATCCAGTCAAAACGATCTTCTAAGCTTGCGGCCATCTCCGCCATCAACTCCGGATCTGAGCCAAAAAGCTGCACCCCCAGGGGCCGTTCCCGGGGCTCTGTCAAAAGCAGCGTTCCGGTATTTTTGCTCCGATAGTATAAAGCCTTGGCGCTGACCATCTCGGTACACATTCCATCGCAGCCCTGTTCTTTGCAGAGCAGGCGGAACGGCAGATCCGTCACCCCGGCCATGGGCGCCAAAAACACCGGGAGGTCCCAGGTCCATTCCCCCAATCTCACAGGTCCACCCCGTCCGCCGGAACGCCCAGGTCTTCCTCGTCCTCCTCCGGAGCCTCTCCCAGGTCTTCTCCCAGAAAGACCACCCGGAAATACCGCTCCAGAGACACCATCAGTTCCTCCTGCTCCCGCTGGATCTGGCGGATCTTCCACTCGCTTCCAATCTCGTCAAAGAGATAGTCCCCGTCCGCATGGGTCACGTTCAAGGTCAGCGTGCCGTCCTCCAAAAATTCCAGGGTCAAAATCCCTCCCACGTCCTCCGTAAACAAGACGCAGAGGATTTTCAGTTCCTGCTTTACCTGCTCCGGAAGGCCGGCAAAGTCCTCATTAAAATAGTATTTCTGCTCGTAGGAGTTGGCCCCGCAAAGCACCACTTTCTCTTCTTCCATACTTCTCCTCACAGACGGCTCAGGCGCCGTCCTTCTAAACGCTGGTCTATACCGTCCTCACACGTATCCGTACAGGCCCCGGACGCTGACCTCCCCGGCCTCCACCTTCTTCACCTGGCCGGAGGGACGCCGCACCAGCAGGGAGCCGATGGCGTCAATGCCCAGGGAAGTTCCCTCCCAGTCCCCTTTGGGAGCCAACACCCGCACCGGGCCGCCCACCCCGGCCAGGGAACCATTGTATGTTTCTTGCAGGCCGGAGAGATCCTCCGTTTTCAAAAACGTCTCATAGTAGGTCTCAAAGGCTTTCAGCGACCGGGCTATCAGTTCTGCCCGGTGGACCGGCTGTCCGGTTTCCAGGCGCAGGGATGTGGCTTTCTCCCGCAGTTCCTCCGGGAACCCGGTCTGATTCGCATTGAGGCCGATGCCCACCACCACAGATTGAATATACTCTGCCTCCAGGATCATCTCCGTGAGGATCCCGCAGATCTTTTTCCCATTCAGGGCCAGGTCGTTGGGCCACTTGATGGCTGGCCGCAGGCCGCAGAGTTGCTCCACCCCGTCCCGCATGGCCAGAGCTGCCAGCAGCGTCAGCATGGGTGCTTTCACCGGCGCAAAGGAAGGCCGGAGAATCAGGCTCATGGCAATGGCGGTTCCCGGCGGGGAGGAAAGCCACGCCCGGCCCCGGCGGCCTTTTCCTCTTTCCTGCACATCCGCCGCCACCAACGTCCCGTGGGATGCGCCGGCATCCGCCAGCTGCTTGGCTCGCAGATTGGTGGAGCAGCGGATCCGCTCATGGGCTTCCACCGTCTGACCGGCCCAGCTTCCTGTGAGACGGCTGCCGATCTCCGCCTCTGTCAGCACATCTGGGGAGGAAGCCAGCCGGTATCCTTTATTCTGCACTGCCTCCACCTGGTAGCCTTCCTCTTTCAGACCGTTGATGCACTTCCACACCGCCGTCCGGGATACGCCCAGAGACTCGCAGATCTCCTGGCCGGACACATAGTCCTCCCGGCGGCGCAGTAAAGTCAAAATTTCCCGTTTCATCACGTATCCCAGACCACCTTTCCGCAGAGAACTGCCAGGCAGAACAGCAGCAGGCAAAGGACCGCCAGAGCAATGCCGGAGAGGCGCTGGCCCCCGGCGCTGCCCAGACGCAGACGGGCAGCCGCCCGGATGCCGTTTAAGGCCGCCGCATCCAAAAAGATCAGTGGAAAAAACCGCATGGTAGGCCTCCCGTCCCAGAAGGACGCTGCGGCCAGCAAAATGGCCGCAGCCGCTGCGGCCACGTGAAACCAATCGCAAAATTTTTCAAAGCTTCGGCTGTTCCGGCCGAACTGAATCTGAGCCATATCTCCGCTATTCCTCCTCCGACTCCAAACGTCGCTGTTCCTTCTCCCGCTTCAGCCGCTCCCGGAGCTGCCGGAAAAAGTCCTGGAGCATTTTCTGGCACTCTTTCTGGAGCACGCCGGTCTCCGCCTGCACCTGGTGGTTCCACTCCGGCATCTCCAAAATATTTAACACGGAACCGGCGCAGCCTGCCTTGGGGTTCATGGCGCCAATGACCACCCGGTCAATCCGGGACTGGATCAGGGCCCCGGCGCACATCTGGCAGGGCTCCAGGGTCACATACATGGTGCAGCCCTCCAGCCGCCAGTCCCCCAGCTTCCGGCTGGCTTTATCAATGGCAATCAGTTCCGCATGGGCCAGGGTGGTTTTGCTGGTATTTCGCCGGTTATAGCCCCGCCCCACAATCTTGTCCCCGCAGACGATCACGCAGCCAATGGGGACCTCCCCCAAGAGCCGTGCCTTTTCCGCCTGCTTCAAAGCGGCCCGCATATATTTTTCTCGCAGATCCACGGCCGCCTCCTTCTAATACCGGTTCAGGCAGGCATAGATTTCCTGGATCCGGGGCATGGCCAAGCCAAAAGGGATATGGGCCGGATCACAGATGGATGCCAAGCCGTCCTTCTCAATCTTGGCCTGGACCTGGCGCACCACCGTCTCCATCTCCGGCTCCTGCCCTTCCAGGTTTTCCTTCAGATATTGGAGAATACAGCCCAGCGCCGCGGTCTGTTCCCGGTCCACCAGCTGCTCCACATACCGCAGGTCCACCGTATCCTTCCCCAGCAGGAAGGAATCCTTGCCCAACAGCTTCATCTTCAGCCGCTCCGTGACCATGCCGGTGCCCCGGTAATTCTTCCGCTGCTGGGTGGCCTTGCCCGGATGGAACCGGCGCTTAGCCGTGGGCAGCCGGAAGCCGGGGGCAGAGGTCTCCGGCGCCGGATACTCTGCCATCACCCGACGGGCTTCTTCCGTGATATCCACCGGCCGGTAGTTGTCCATCTGGAGCACCGTATCCGCAATGTAAAAGTAAGAGCCGCAGCTTCCCACCACCAGAATGGTGGATACCCCCGCCTGCTCATACAGATCCCGGGCCCGCTCCAAAAACGGCGTAATGGGCTCCTTGTCCCGGGTAATCACCTTCTGCATCAGTTCATCCCGAACCATGAAGTTGGTGGCCGAGGTGTCCTCGTCGATCAAGAGCAGGCGGCTCCCCGCCTCCAGTCCTTCCATAATATTGGCCGCCTGGGAGGTGCTGCCGCTGGCGTCCAGGGTGGAAAAATTCCGGGTTTCCCGGCCATTGGGCAGGTGGTTGATAAACAGGGAGATATCCACGCCGCTGATCTTCCGGCCGTCCTCCGCCCGCAGCTTAAGGGCGGACTCGTCTGTCATCACAAACTCCCGGCCATCCCCCCGGATATGGTTGTAAACACCTTTCTCCAGGGCCTGGAGCACCGTGGACTTTCCGTGGTATCCGCCTCCGGCGATGAGGGTGATGCCCCGGCGGATGCCCATACCGGTCACCGCCCCGGCATGGGGCAGATTTAACGTCACCCGCAGGGATTCAGGGGATGTAAAGGGCAGGCCGTCCTTCATGGGCCGGTCGGAGACGCCGCTCTCCCGGGGCAGAATGGATCCGTCCGCCACAAAGGCCACCAGCCTCTCTTGGACCAGGGCCTGACGGATGGCCTGCTGATCCTCCGCCAGCTCCACCACCTTCCGCACCTCCGTCACCGGAAGCCGCCGGTAGAAAAAGGTCTGCTCCACGCTTCGGGGCAGAAACTCAAAAAGGATCTTTTCCAGTTCCAGGGCCTGAATGGTCCGGCCGTTAGCCGGGAATCCCACGTCAAACCGGGCTAAAATTCCCTCTTTTTGAATCTCGCAGGCAGTCCGCTCCAGCACCTCCTGACCGCAGCTGCTGACAGCGATCATACCGCTTTTGCCAGAGCCCTTGGCCTGGAAACAGAACCGCTCCGTCTGGGCCCGGAACCGCCGGGTCAGATAGTCCTGCAGCGCCACCCGGGTGTGCTTTTCCCGGTAGGTGTCTGCCGGAAACTCTGCCCGCCGGTGAGAGATCCACACACTCAGCTTGGACGGGGATGCAAAGGGATCCCCCTGCACATGGTCAATGGACAGCCGGTAGCTGCCAAAATCATAGACTCCCTTTAAGGACTTGTAAGCCGGATAGCTTTTCCGGTGTATCTCATGCAGCTGCCTCCGCAGTTCTTCCGAAGATTTCATTTAATCCGATGCCTCCTTGTCTCTTCTATTTCTTAGCCGGTTCCCCGCCGTCCGGGAGTTGTTCTAGCTGTTCCGCCAACTCTCCCACCAGATGGTCCAGTAGATAGCTCCTCTCGTTTGGAAGGAGTTTCTCATAGGTTTCCCGAATTTCCGCCTCCGTCCGGCGGACTTCCTCCTCCAGATCCCGGGCGGACATCCGTGCCGCCCCCTGGCCCAGGATGATGATCTGCTCCAGCCGGTCTGAGGTGGCCACTGTCACCCGGTACTTCCGGCTCAACTCATGGGCCACTTTTTCAATATATTGGTCCGCAGTCTCCGCCTCCTGGGTATACACCACATGAATATTGTGGCAGGCGAGGATCTCGCAGGCGTGGTTTTGCACCTTATAGGCGTCAAAGACCAGGATCACCGTACACTTCCGGAAGCCCTGGTAGTTGCACAGAATATCCATCAGCCGGCTCCGGGCCCCGTCTATGCTGGTCTCCGCCAACCGCCGCAGTTCCTCCCAGGCAAAGATAATGTTATAGCCGTCCACCAGCAGATATTCCTGCAGCGGCTCCGTCTCCTTTGCTTTGCTCCCTGGCCGGTAGGATGTTTCTGCGCTCTGGCGCCGCCAACTATTCCGCCGCTTGTCCCCGGTATTCCGGTAGGTGCGGGCAAAGATCTCCTGCAGTTCCTTCTCGTCCGCCCCAAAGTCCCGGGAAGCAGAGGCCGCCGGGGCTGTACGGGGCTCCTCCCTCCGCCGTTCCGGCCGAAGGACGCTCTCCAGGTGCATGTGCGCCTCCACCTGGTCCCAGGGAATCAGGCAGCCTGCCCCGTGGGAACAAAAGACGGAACCGGTGGGATTCTCCAGATCCCGGTCTGGGTCATACCCCATGGCCTCCATCACTTCCTCCTGGTTCTGGCAGGGCTGATAACCCTGGAAGCGGCAGAACAGCCGGCCCCGTCCCCGGGTATAGGAGATCACATCCCGGGGATATTCCTGCATAGCAGACACCGGGGCTCTGCCCTCGATCACCGTCCGCTCCCCTTCTGTCTGGGGCTCCCAAAAGGAACCGTTCATCCGCTGAATGTCCGTCAGCGCCCGTCCCACCAACTCCGCCGGAATCTCCAGCCGGAACGCATAGAAGGGCTCCAGCAGCACGCAGTCCGCCTTCATCAGCCCCTGACGCACGGCCCGGTAGGTGGCCTGGCGGAAATCTCCGCCTTCCGTGTGCTTGGCGTGGGCTCGGCCCGCTGCCAGGGTGATCTTCATATCTGTGATGGCGGATCCGGTGAGGACTCCCGGATGCTCCCGCTCCGCCAGGTGGGTCAGCACCAGCCGCTGCCAGTTCCGGTCCAGTTGGTCCTCGCTGCAGATGGAGTCAAACACCAGGCCGCTGCCCGGTTCCCCCGGCTCCAGGATCAGGTGCACCTCCGCATAGTGGCGCAGGGGTTCAAAATGCCCCACCCCCTCCACCTGGTTCCGGATGGTTTCCTTATAAACAATGCTTCCGACCCCAAAGGTCACGGAAACGCCGAACCGCTCCTGGATCAAGCTCTGGAGAATCTCCGTCTGGATCTCCCCCATCAGTTGCACCCGGATTGCCTCTGCCTCCGGGTCCCAGACCAAATGGAGTTCCGGCTCTTCCTCCTCCAGCTGCCGCAGCTTGGGCAGCATTTGGTGCACATCGCACCCTTCCGGAAATTGAAGCTGATAGGTGAGCACCGGCTCCAGCATGGGCTGCCGGGCATCCGGCTCCGTCCCCAGCCCCTCTCCTGGGTAGGTTTGGCTTAAGCCCACCACCGCGCAGACATCTCCGGCCTCCGCCTCCGGCGCCGCCTCATACCGGGCGCCGGAATACAGGCGGATCTGATCTGCCTTCTCCTTCCAGACCGTATCTCCCTCCGGCCCGGCACACCGGCCGGTGAGCACGTCCTTCACCCGCAGCCGGCCGCCAGTGAGTTTCAGATAGGTCAGCCGCTTTCCCTGCTCATCCCGGGCAATTTTAAAGACCCGGGCCCCAAAAGCCTCCGGATACGCGGGACAGACCGTGTAGGCATCCAAGCCCCGCAGGAATTCTTCCACCCCGGAAAGCCGCAGGGCCGAACCAAAATAGCAGGGGAACAGACGCCGCTGCCGGATGGCCTGGGCCAGTTCCGGCTGGGTCAGCGTCTCCCGCTCCAGGTACCGCTCCATCAGCCCTTCGTCACAACAGGCCAGTTCTTCCCAATCCTCCGGCGTCTCCAGGCGTCCAAAATCCGCCATCCGGCCGCTCAGCCGCCTCCGCAGTTCCGCCAGCAGAGCCTCCCGGTCCGTGCCCGGCTGGTCCATCTTATTCACAAACACAAACGCAGGAATCTGATACCGCGCCAGCAGCCGCCACAACGTCTCTGCGTGGCCCTGGACCCCGTCCGTGCCGCTGATCACCAGCACTGCGTAGTCCAGCACCTGCAGCGTCCGCTCCATCTCCGCGGAGAAATCCACATGGCCCGGGGTGTCCAACAGGGTCACGCGGGTATCCCCCAGGGAAAACATAGCCTGCTTGGAAAAAATGGTGATGCCCCGGTCCCGTTCCAGCTGGTAGGTGTCCAGGAAAGCGCTTCCGTCATCCACCCGGCCCATCTTCCGGATGGCCCCGGCTCCATAGAGCATGGCCTCGGAGAGGGTGGTCTTTCCCGCGTCCACGTGGGCCAACATGCCCAGACAGATGCGCTTGGAAGAGACGGCGATGGTTTTGGTTGTATGTTCAGACGTATTTTCCATGAAAATACCCCTCTCTGCTTCAGGTCATATAGACATTATCATAGCACAGAAAGGGGTATTTCGCAATTCAGAATCCGACTTGAGTTTCCGCAGAATTATC
>CAZDOQ010000015.1:0-25977 GCA_964507035.1 uncultured Lachnospiraceae bacterium
TGTACAGCCCGGCCCGGTTGGCCCCGTACACATCCGTAAACAGCTGGTCCCCCACAAACAAGGTGTTATCCCGGTTGGCGCCCAGCCGCTCCATGGCCTCCTGATACCCCCGGACCGACGGCTTATGGGCGTCACAAATCCAGGCGGAGTCCACTGCCCTGGCAAAGGGCTCCACCCGGGGGGCATGATTATTGGAGAGCAGGCAGGTGCCAAAGCCCAGGGCGTGGATCTTCCGGAACAGGGCCACCGCCTCCGGCGTGGCCGGGGCTCCGTGGGGGACCAAAGTATTGTCAATGTCAAAGAGGATCCCCCGGAACCCCTTCTGCCAAAACCGGGCATAGTCGATCTCATAGGCAGAATTCTGCTCTTCCCTGGGATAGAACCGCCCCAGCATCAGTTCTTCCTCTTGGCCACTTTTTCAATTTCCCGCAGAAAAGTGTCCACGTCCTTAAATTCTTTGTAGACAGAGGCAAAGCGCACGTAGGCCACATCGTCCAGCTTCCGGAGATGCTCCATGACCAGCTCGCCGATGGCGCTGCTGGCGATTTCCTTCTCCTCCCGTCCCATGATCTCGTTCTCAATCTCATCAATCATCTGATTGATATCCGTCACCGGGATCGGGCGCTTGTGGCAGGAACGCATGATCCCCTCCTCCAGCTTGGATCTGTCATAGGGTTCCCGGCGGTCGCCCTTTTTCACCACCATCAAAGGGATGGTCTCCACCTTCTCATAGGTGGTAAAGCGCTTGCCGCACGCTTCACACTGGCGGCGGCGGCGAATGGAATTTTCCGCAGGACGGGAGTCAATGACCTTTGTCTCTTCCGCATTGCAAAACGGGCACTTCATAGGGGTTTCCTCCTCGTTGTTTTATTATAAGCAGAATTGCCAGATTTTTCAAGGAGCCGGAACCGGGAGGCTTCCCCACTCCAGCCAGACCAACAGGGCCGCCTGCAGGAGAAACAAAAGGGGAACGCCCACCTGAAACCTTTTGTGCCGGGTCTTGTGGTGGAAAACCGCCATCCCCGCCAGGCCGCCCAGACTGCCGCCCAACAGGGCCAGGAGAAACAAGGTCCTCTCCGGGATCCGCCAGCGCTTGCGCCGGGCCTTCCGCTTATCCAGCCCCATGGCCCCAAAGGTCAAAAGATTCAGGACCAAAAGCCAAAAGGCCAGCGCCGTCTTCAGCATGTCTTCTCCTCCTGAATCAGCAGCAGGGTGCCTTGTTCCACCGCCACCCGGCTGGGCACGCCGGTGAACTCATTGCTGACACCCAGAGGATTCCCCTGGACCAACCGGTAGCCGGACAGAGAGTATTTGAGACCTTCCTCCGTGACCCCTTCCGCCGCATCTCCCAGGCAGAAAACGGAAAGATAGCCCCGGGACTCCGCCGGGAACCGGATTTCGCCGTTTCGGATCACCCACATCCGGGCGCCGCAACCCACCAGTTCCGCCTGTAGCCCGCGGCCCGCCATCTCCGCCATCATCTGCAAATTGGCGATGGTGTGGGACAGCCGGCCCCCGGTCCCGCCGTAAATGCAAAAGCGCCGGTAGCCCCGCCGGATCCCCTCCTCCACCGCGGCCATCATGTCTGTATTGTCTTTTTCCGGCGCCAGATCCACTACCTCCGGGGCTTCTGGCCGGTAGCCCAGGGAGTCAAAGTCTCCCACAGCCAAATCCACCGGAATGCCTCTCTCCCGGCAGTGCCGGAAACCGCCGTCCCCGGCAATCACCAGGTCCTCTGGCTCCGGCCTAATGGTGCCGTCCCCAAAGTCCCCGGCTCCCACAATATAGCAAATTCCCATCTGTACGCTCCCATATATTCCGCGATCTTCTGCGCAGGTCCTTTTGTTGCGCCGCCTGCTGCCTCGCCCGTAGAATGCCCGTAGACTTTGCTCCAGTCGCCGGTCCATGGATGTTATCTCCAGTATACATCAAAGGCTCTCCCATATGCAACCTTTGTCTGCAATTCCCACATAGAAAAAAGAGGAGGCCAGCCGGTCCGCTCTTACGCGGTTAGTTGGGCATCCGGATATCCCGCACATCCCGAACTACATTGTGGCGGATGGGCTTCCATTCAATCTTGCGCACCAGAGCCACCACGGAAATGGGCAGATAGGTGTATATGAAGACGGGGAAGGTGAACAGGTATAGGATCTTCTTATAATTCTTACAATGGATGTGCTTCCACTCGGTGGCCACCGCCAAAGCGCCCATGGCCAGCAGCATGCCGTAGGATTGGATCACATACATCCGCACCTGGCTGATCAGCGGCTGCATCTCCCGGACCGTGTACACGTCCCCGGTGAGCCCCACCAGGACCATCAGCAGACCCAGAGGCAGCAGCACGGCGCTGGCCAACATACCCGGGGCCAGGGTCATGAGCATGTCGTAGGCAGAGAAACATCCTCTTCCCACCTTTTTCACCAGACGGCCGCCGTAACGGAAAAATACCTGATAGAAGCCCTTGGACCAGCGGAGCCGCTGGTTCCAGGAATCCCGGAAGGTGGTGGGCTGCTCGTCATAGAGCACCGCGTCCTTGTTGTAGCCAATAACCCCGCCGCTTAAGATGGTATCCGTGGAGAACTCAATGTCCTCCGTCAGCAGGTGATGTTTCCAGCCGCCGTTCTTCCGGAAAATGTCCGTGTGGACCAAAAAGCCGGTGCCGGAGACAAAGCAGCTGGCGCCCAGGGTCATCCGGGCCTGATTCAGATACCTGGCCTCCCGCAAAAACCACAGGGCATAACCGGCGGAAATCCAATTGGAGTCATAGTTTTTGGAATTCCGGTAGCTGGTAATGGCCCGGTACCCCTCGTCAAAGGTGTCGTTCATGTGGGCCACATAGTTCTCGTCCAGCACGTTGTCCGCGTCGAACACAAAATATCCCTCGCAGTGCTCCAGGGTATAATCCTGGTCAATGTGATGCAGCAGTTCATTGAGGGCGTAGCCCTTTCCCACTTGCTGGGTATTAAACCGCTCATACACCACAGCCCCGGCCTCCCGGGCCACTTGGGCGGTGCGGTCCGTACAGTTGTCCGCCACCACATAGATGTCAATGAGCTCCTGCGGATAATTTTGCTGCCGGATGCTCCGGATCAGCTGGCCGATGACCAATTCCTCATTTCTGGCTGAGATCAGCACCCCGAAATGGTGCTGCAGCTTGGCCTTATGTACCCGGGGCTTCCACAACAGCGAAACCGCAATGTAAGCCATTTGGTAAAAGTAAAACGCAAAAAAAGCCCAACCCAGCAGTTCAATTGCTCTCTCCAAAAAACCAATCATAACATATCCTCCCTCGTATTACACCTACATCATACCAATGGGAAATTAAGATTCGCGCCCGGATTTCCTTAAGAGTTTATGAAGCAAATATTACAGTTGTTTTTCCCTCTATTAACAAAAATGAAGTGGCTGTAGAATCCCTGCGGCCTATAAACTGACTCTAAACTTTATATAATTTGCATTAAATATTATATAATGCTATTGACAATTTTTGTTGCCGTGCTATAATGAGACACAGATAGGAGGAAAGATACCATGAAGAAAAGCGTATACAGTCTGGTCTTGATGGACGATGTGGTTCGGGCGGTAGACGATCTGGCCTGCCGGATGGGCACCAGCCGTTCCAACCTGATCAATCAGATCCTGGCGGAACACGTGTCTCTGTCTACCCCGGAAAAACGGATGAAGAACATCTTTTCCTCCCTGGAGGAACTGATGGACGAGACGTTCCAGATCCAAAACCAGCCGGCCTCCAGCATGCTTTCCATCCGCAGTCCCCTGCGGTACAAATATAAACCGACCATCCGCTACAGCCTGGAGCTCTACGCGGCGCCCCAGGATGCGGTGGGGAAGCTGAGGGTTTCCCTCCGGACCCAAAACGCCCAGCTGATGCAGTCTCTCACAGAATTCTTCCAGATCTGGGCCACCTTGGAAAACCATTACCTGCACCGGTACTATCCCCAGGGAATTCCCTGGGAGACTGCGGACGGCAAATTTTCCCGGGAGTTGATGTTCCCGCCGGGAAAAGATGAGGTGACCAGTGAGGAACTGGGAAATACCATTGCTTCCTATATACAAATGTTGGACGCAATGATCAAAACTTATTTTGCGGCGTTGGATGGTCCCGCTACTGCCGCCATCCAGGTGGAAGATGCCTACCGACAGTATTTACAGAATAAATTAATTCTCATATAGGAGGTGCGGATATGAATCCCGAAAAATTCACGCAAAAATCATTGGAAGCGTTGCAGGAGGCCCAGAGCATTGCCATCCGCAACCAGAATTCAGCCATTGAGCAGGCACACTTACTATCCGCCCTGTTGACCCAGGAAAGCGGGCTGATTCCACAGATCTTCACCAAGATGACCATTGATCCCCGGGAGCTTTTGGCCCGGACGGATCAGGTGATTGCCGGATATCCCAAGGTGTCCGGAGATGTGCAGCAATATCTCTCCCAGCCCTTTAACCGGGCGCTGGTGGAGGCGGAAAGTCAGGCCAAAAAGATGCAGGACGAGTACGTGTCCGTGGAGCATCTGGTCATGGCCCTGCTGGAGATGCCGGATAAAGATATGAAGGAGGTCTTCCGTGCCTTCAGCATCAGCAAAAAGGAATATATGAACGCGGTTCAGTCCATCCGGGGCAGCGCCCGGGTGACCAACCAGAATCCGGAGGAGACCTACGACGTGCTGGATAAATACGGCAAGGATCTGACCGAGATGGCCAGAAACAGCAAGCTGGACCCGGTGATCGGACGGGATAATGAGATCCGGAACGTGATCCGGATTCTGTCCCGGAAAACCAAAAACAACCCGGTGCTCATCGGCGAGCCCGGCGTGGGCAAGACTGCCATTGCCGAAGGGCTGGCCCTGCGGATTGTGGCCGGGGATGTGCCGGATAACCTGAAAGACCGGAAGCTTTTCTCCCTGGACATGGGCTCCCTGGTGGCTGGCGCCAAGTACCGGGGCGAGTTTGAGGAGCGGCTGAAAGCCGTGCTGGAGGAGATCAAAAAGAGCGAGGGACAGATTATTCTGTTCATTGATGAACTTCACACCATTGTGGGCGCTGGCAAGTCGGAAGGCGCCATGGATGCCGGAAACCTGCTAAAGCCCATGTTGGCCCGGGGCGAACTCCACTGCATTGGCGCCACCACCCTCAACGAGTACCGGCAGTATATTGAAAAGGACGCGGCTCTGGAGCGGCGGTTCCAGCCGGTGATGGTGGAGGAACCCACGGTGGAGGACACCATCTCCATCCTCCGGGGACTGAAGGAGCGGTACGAGGTGTTCCACGGCGTCAAGATCACGGATCAGGCCCTGATTGCCGCCGCCACCCTCTCCAACCGTTATATCTCCGACCGGTTTCTGCCGGATAAGGCCATTGACCTGGTGGATGAGGCCTGCGCCATGATTCGCACGGAGATGGATTCCATGCCCACAGAACTGGACGAGATCTCCCGGAAGATCATGCAGCATGAGATTGAGGAAGCGGCTCTGAAGAAAGAGACTGACAAGCTGGCCCGGGAGCATCTCCATGAGGTCCAGAAAGAGTTGGCGGAAATGCGGGAGCAGTTCAACCAGATGAAGGCCAAATGGGACAATGAGAAGGAGGCCATCTCCAAGGTCCAGAAGCTGCGGGAAGAGATTGACGCCACCAACAGCCAGATTGAACAGGCGGAACGGGAGTACGACCTGAACAAGGCTGCCGAACTGAAATACGGCAAACTGCCCTCTCTCCGCTCCCAGCTGGCTGAGGAGGAGGAAAAGACTGAGAAGAACAAGAGTTCGGAAGACAATCTGCTGCGGGATAAGGTGACGGAGGAAGAGATCGCCCGGATTGTGGCCCGGTGGACCGGGATTCCGGTTGCCAAGCTGATGGAGGGCGAGCGGGAGAAGTTGCTGGGGCTGGAAGACATTCTGCACCAGCGGGTCATCGGCCAGGACGAGACTGTGACCAAGGTCACCGAGGCCATTCACCGGTCCCGGGCAGGGATTCAGGACCCCAACCGGCCCATTGGCTCCTTCCTGTTCTTGGGACCCACCGGCGTGGGCAAGACGGAACTGGCAAAGGCTTTGGCCCAGGCCCTGTTTGACGATGAGAAGAACATGATCCGGATCGACATGAGCGAGTATATGGAGAAGTTCAGCGTCAGCCGTCTGATCGGAGCGCCGCCCGGGTACGTGGGATACGAGGAGGGCGGCCAGCTCACCGAGGCAGTCCGGAGAAAACCCTACGCCGTAATCCTGCTGGACGAGGTGGAGAAGGCCCATCCGGATGTGTTCAACATTCTGCTGCAGGTGCTGGACGACGGACGGATCACCGACTCCCAGGGGCGGACAGTGGACTTTAAGAACAGCATCATCATCCTCACATCCAACCTGGGCTCCAACTATTTGCTGGAAGGCATTCAGCCCGACGGCACCATCCGGCAGGAGTCTCTGGACGCGGTGAACGCCCTGTTGAAGCAGAGTTTCC
This sequence comes from uncultured Lachnospiraceae bacterium, assembly GCA_964507035.1. Taxonomy (GTDB): domain Bacteria; phylum Bacillota; class Clostridia; order Lachnospirales; family Lachnospiraceae; genus Pseudolachnospira. The sequence goes on from CAZDOQ010000015.1 coordinate 6,469, forward strand.
GTCCGGAGTTCTTAAACCGGCTGGATGAGATTGTGTACTACAAGCCGCTGCAGAGGAACGAGATCCACCAGATTGTGGACCTGATGCTAAAGAACCTGCAGGAACGGCTGAAAGGCCCGGAACTGAGCGTTTCCGTCACCGATGCGGCCAAGAATTACATCATCGACCAGAGTTACGATCCGGCCTACGGCGCCCGTCCGCTGAAGCGGTTTATCCAGCGGAAGGTGGAGACTCTGGTGGCCAAACAGATTATTGCCGGGGACGTGGAACCTGGCCAGACCCTGAACGTGGACTGCGTGGACGGAGATCTGAAGATCACCAACACGGTGCAGAAGGCGTCCGCAATGGCAAAGCCTTCATAGTTGGCGGAAACCGTCTGCTCCCACCGCATCCGGATAGCTGGAGGCGGTGGGAGCAAACGGCAGCTGCCCTTATTTTACCACAAAGTTGATGATCTTGCCCGGGACAAAAATCTCCTTGACAATCTTGCCGGTGATCCGGGAGGCCACCGCCTCTTGGCCAGCCTTCAGGGCGTCCTCCTTGGATACATGGGCAGGCAGACTGATGACGCAGCGGGTCTTGCCGTTGACCTGCACCGGAATCTCCACCTCATCGTCCTTCATCATCTCCTGATCACACTTGGGCCAGCCGTTCGCCTGATGGAACACGCTGTCCGTGTGGCCCAGCTGCTCCCACAGTTCCTCCGCCATATGGGGAGCAAAGGGAGAAAGCATGATCACTGCGGTCTCCAGGGTCTCCCGGTCTATGCCGCCTTCCCGCTTGGCCAGGTCGATCATTTTGTTGTTGTACTCCATAAAGCCGCTGATCACCGTGTTCAGACTGAAGTTCTCCAGACGGCTGGTGATGTCGTTGACCATCCGGTGGCTGATCCTCTCCATCTCCTTAGTGGCCGGGATATGCTTGTCCTTGTTGTCCATGACCAGGTTCCAGAACCGGGTCATAAACCGGTACACGCCGTCAATGCCTCTCTCATCCCACTCGGAATCCAGTTCCGGCGGACCCACAAACAGTTCGTACATCCGCAGGGAGTCGCAACCGTAATCCCGCACCAGATCATCCGGGGAAACCACGTTGCCCTTGGACTTGCTCATCTTAATGCCGTTCTTGCCGGTGATCATGCCCTGGTTGAACAGCTTATGGAAAGGCTCGTCAAAGTCAATGACGCCGATATCGCACAAGAACTTGGTGTAGAACCGGGAGTACAGCAGGTGCAGCACCGCATGCTCCACGCCGCCAATGTACATATCCACCGGCAGATACTGATCCGCAATCTCCCGGCTGACCAGTTCCTTGTCATTCTTGTTGTCCACGTAGCGCAGGAAATACCAGGAGGAACCGGCCCACTGGGGCATGGTGTTGGTCTCCCGCATGGCCGGGCCGCCGCACTGAGGGCAGGTGGTGTTCACCCAGTCGGTGATGGCCGCCAGCGGCGATTCGCCGGTGCCGGTGGGCTGATAGGACTCCACATCCGGCAGCAGCACCGGCAGCTGATCCTCCGGAACCGCCACAGCGCCGCAGTGAGGGCAGTGAACAATGGGGATGGGCTCTCCCCAGTAGCGCTGGCGGCTGAACACCCAGTCCCGCAGCTTGTAATTCACCGTTTTCTTGCCCAAGCCTTTCTCCTCCAGGAACAGCGGCGCTTTCTGCTTGATCTCCTCGGAATCCATGCCGGTCCAGTCCCCGGAGTTGATCATAATGCCGCTGCCGGTGTAAGCTTCCGTCAGGTTGGGATTTTCCACCCCATCCTTGGCAATGACCTGGATGATGGGAATGTTAAATTTGGTGGCAAACTCAAAGTCCCGATCGTCATGGGCCGGCACGCACATGATGGCGCCGGTGCCGTAGTCCGCCAACACATAGTCGGACAGCCAGATGGGAATCTTGGCTCCGTTTAAGGGGTTCACCGCATAGCTGCCGGTGAACACGCCGGTCTTTTCCTTATCCTGGAGACGGTCCACAGAAGACTTGTGGGAAGCCTGGAAGATATACTGGTCCACCGCTTCCTTCTGCTCCGGAGTGGCCAGTCCGGCCGCCAGAGCGTGCTCCGGGGCCAGCACCATGAAGGTGGCGCCGTACAGGGTGTCCGGACGGGTGGTGTACACCCGGATTTTCTCCTCCCGGCCGTCCACCGGGAAGTCTACCTCTGCGCCGTAGGACTTGCCGATCCAGTCGGTCTGCATCTTCTTCACTTTCTCTGGCCAGTCCAGCTTATCCAGATCGTTTAAGAGCCGGTCCGCATAGGCGGTGATCTTTAACATCCACTGCTTCAGGTTCTTCTTGGTCACCGGGCTGCCGCAGCGTTCGCAGACGCCGCCCACAACCTCCTCGTTGGCCAAGCCGGTCTTACAGGAAGGGCACCAGTTGATGGGCATCTCCTTCTCATAGGCCAAACCGGCTTTGAACATTTTGACAAAAATCCACTGGGTCCACTTGTAGAAATGGGGATCGGTGGTGTTCACCTCCATGTCCCAGTCGTAAAGGGCAGCAATCTGGTTGATCTGCTCTTTGATATGCTTTACATTCTCCGCCGTGGACTGGGCCGGGTGAACGCCCATCTTGATGGCGTAGTTCTCTGCCGGAAGTCCAAAAGCGTCCCATCCCATGGGGTGGATGATATAATGGCCCTGGATCAGTTTGTAGCGGCTCCACACGTCGCTGATCACATAACCTCTCCAGTGGCCCACATGCAGGCCGCTGCCGGAGGGATACGGGAACATATCCAGACAGTAATATTTGGGTTTCTTACTGTCCTTGGGATTCACCGGTTTTTCCTCCCAGCGCTTTCTCCACTTATTTTCCACCTCTCTGTGGTTATAAGGTACTGCCATTGCTTCCTCCTCCTGTCACACTATATCCGGCCCGCCGCTCCGGCAGGCTTATATGTAACACAATGACGTAAGTATAGCACGATTTTTGGGGGCTATCAAGTCCCTCCCCCGGAAAAAATCGGAAAAAGGAGCGGCGTTTCCGCCGCTCCCCGCTTCCTTTTTTGAGGATGTTTCCCGCAGCATCCGCTGCCGCCTTACTCGGCGTCCTTGGCCGCCGCCCGCTCTGCAATCTCCTTGGCCTGCACATCCGCCGGCGCCTGCTCATAGCGGCTGAACTCATAGGAGTAGCTGCCAATGCCGCCGGTCATGGACCGCAGGTCCGTGTTGTAACCAAACAGCTCGGACATGGGCACATCCGCCTCAATGATCTGGTTGCCGCTGTGGTCCGGGTTCATGCCCAGCACGCGGCCCCGGCGCTTGTTCAGATCTCCCATTACATCGCCGGTAAACTTATCCGGCACTTTCACCTTCAGGGAGACAATGGGCTCCAAGAGCACTGGCTTGGAGGCCGGATCCGCAAAGGCGTTCTTCACCGCCAGAATGGTGGCCAGCTTAAAGGCCATCTCCGAGGAGTCCACCGGATGGTAAGAACCAAACACCAGGGTGGCCTTCAGGCCCACAATGGGGTATCCGGCCAGAGGGCCCTTGGCAACCATTTCCTGGATGCCCTTTTCCACCGCTGGGAAGTAGTTCTTGGGCACCACGCCGCCCACAATCTTCTCCTCAAACACGTAGGACTTCTCCAGATCGCCGGAGGGCTCAAACTCAATGGTCACATCGCCGTACTGGCCATGGCCGCCGGACTGCTTCTTGTGCTTGCCCTGAATTTTGACCTTGCCCCGGATGGTCTCCCGGTACGCAACCTTGGGATTCTCCAGCTCAACCTCCACTTTATACCGGTTCAGCAGTTTGCTGACCACAATTTCCAGCTGCTGCTCCCCAATACCGTAGAGCAACAGCTGCCGGTTTTCCTTGTCGTTCACATGGCGCAGGGTCAGATCCTCCTCCATCAGCTTGGAGAGGGCGCCGGCCACCTTGTCCTCGTCCCCTTTGTTCTTGGTCTTATAGGCCATATAGGTGTAGGGCACGGAGATCTCCGGCTTGTCATATTCCACAGGCGTCTCCTTGGTGGCCAGAGTGTCGCCGGTGGTGGTCACGGACAGCTTGGCAATGGCGCCGATATCCCCGGCGCGGAGTTCCTTCACCTCAATGGCCTCCTTGCCCCGGAGCACGTACAGGCGGGAGATTTTCTCCTCCGTCTCCCGGTTCACATTGTAAACGACGCTGTCCGCCTTCAAAACGCCGGAGCAGACTTTAATCAAGGAATATTTTCCGATAAACGGATCCACCAGGGTCTTAAACACCTTGGCGGAGAAAGGCTTCTCCTCGTTGTAGTCGGCGGAGAAGGAATCTCCGGTTTTGGTGTTTTCGCCGCTGATATAGCCCTGATCCGGTCCCGGGCAGAACAGTTCCAAAATCTCCAAGAGCATCAGGCAGCCGTTGCCGTTGATGCCGGTTCCCACCAGCACCGGAACCATGTCGCCGCTGTGCACATGGTGATGCAGGGCATAACGGATCTCATCATAGGTGAACTCATCCCCGGCAAAATACCGGTCCATATATTCTTCATTGGTCTCCGCCACGGTCTCCATGAGGGTTTCCCGCACCTTCTCCAGATTTTCCATGGAGTATTCCGGGATCTCGCACTCCTCATACTGGCTCTTTTCCGTGAACCGGCGGCCTTTCATCTTGACCACGTTGACGAAGCCCACAAATTTTTCATTCTCACGGATTGGCAGATGGAACGGGGCGATCTTGCCGCCGTAGAGCACCTGCAGATGTGCCACCACGTTCTTGTAGCTGGCGTTGTCGTCATCCATATTGGTGACAAAAATAACCCGGGGCAGATTGTACTTATTGCAGATCTCCCAGGCCTTTTGGGTTCCTACTTCCACGCCGGACTTGGCATTGACCACAATTACCGCACAGTCCGCCACGCTCATGGCTTCCTCCACTTCGCCCACAAAATCAAAGTATCCGGGCGTATCCAGGAAATTGAATTTCATGCCGTTGTACTCAATGGGCACCACGCTGGCGCCAATGGAGAACTGACGCTTGATCTCTTCCTTATCAAAGTCGCTGATGGTGTTCCCATCCGAAATCTTTCCCATCCGGTTAGTGACACCGGTGATGTACGCCATGGCTTCTACTATTGTGGTCTTTCCGCAGCCGCCATGGCCCAGTACAGCCACGTTTCGGATTTGTTTTGCTTGATAAGCGTTCATAATTCAAGTCCTCCTGCTTCAATATTTGTATTCAATGTATCGGAATACCCTTTCTGTATTTTACTAAAAATTAACGGGAATTTCAATAAGATTTCCAAAATATTCTCGGAAATTAGCGATAAAAATGGACGGGTACTTCCGGCGCCCAAAAAAGTATTGACCTTCCCAAATGAACGTGCTAAGATCAAACTCGATACAGAATGCGAGGTCATGACCATGATATACAAGATCAAGAAGGGACTCCACGGGGAGATCAAGGTCCCCGGGGATAAGTCTGTTTCCCACCGGGGCGTCATGCTGGGCGCCATTGCCAGCGGCACCACCGAGATCAACAATTTTCTCCGGGGCGCTGACTGCCTGTCCACCATCGCCTGCTTTTCCAAGATGGGCGTCAACATTGAGGGCACCCACGACCGGATTTTGGTCCACGGAAACGGCCTGCGGGCCCTGTCCGCCCCCAGCCAGATCCTGGACTGCGGCAACAGCGGCACCACCACCCGGCTGCTCTCCGGGATTCTGGCCGCCCAGTCCTTTACGTCTACCCTGGTGGGGGATTCCTCCCTCAAATCCCGTCCCATGCGCCGGATCATCAAGCCCCTCTCCATGATGGGAGCCAACATCACCTCTGTGCTGGGCAACGACTGTGTTCCCCTGCGGATCACTGGCCAGTCCCTGACGGGCATCCACTATGATTCCCCGGTGGCCTCCGCCCAGGTGAAGTCTTCCATTTTGCTGGCGGGGCTCTACGCCGAGGGGGAAACTTCTGTGACAGAGCCGGCCCTCTCCCGGAACCACACGGAACTGATGCTCAGCGCCTTCGGCGCCAAGGTCTCTTCCTCCGGCACCACCGCCTCGGTTCAGGGAGTCAAGGAGTTGTACGGCCAGAAGATCGACGTGCCCGGGGATATCTCCTCCGCCGCCTACTTTTTAGCCGCCGCCCTGATTGTACCGGGTTCAGAGGTGGTGCTGCGGAATGTGGGCATCAACCACACCCGGGACGGAATGCTGACGGTCTGTAAGCAGATGGGGGCCAACCTCTCCTATGAGAACCTGCGGATCAGCGGGGAACCCTGCGCGGACATTGTGGTGCGCCATTCGGAGCTGCAGGGCGTGACCATAGAGGGAGACATCATCCCCAAACTCATAGACGAGCTTCCTATGATCGCGGTGCTGGCCTGCTTTGCCAAAGGCACCACCATCATCCGGGATGCGGCGGAACTGAAGGTGAAGGAATCCAACCGGATCCGGGTGATTGTGGAAAACCTGACGGCCATGGGCGCGGACATTGAGGAGACGGAGGACGGCATGATCATCCACGGCGGCCGCCCCCTCCACGGAGCCGTCATCGACAGCCACAACGATCACCGGATCGCCATGAGTTTTTCCATTGCCGCTCTCAACTGCGAGGGGGAGATCACCATCACCCGAAAGGACTGTGTCAGCATCTCCTACCCCCGGTTCTACATTGACCTGAAAAAGCTGATTCGGGACTGAGCAAACGCTCAGTCCCGTTTTTCGATTGCTATATTCCTCAGCGCCTCTATTTCCTGGCGGGTCAGTTTCCGGTATTGGCCCGGCGCCAGATCCGGATCCAGCTGCAAAGGCCCCATGGAAATCCTCTTCAAATACAGCACCCGGCGGCCAACCGCCTGGAACATCCGCTTCACCTGGTGATACTTTCCCTCGGTGATAGTCAGCTGCACCCGGGAGCGGGAAGGGCCGCTCTCCTGGATCAAAAGCCTGGCCGGAAGCGTTCTCCGGGGCTCTCCAATATCCAGTCCCTGGGAAAAAAGAGAGACGTCCATCTCCGTCACCGGCCCGTCCACCTCTGCATAGTAGGTTTTCTCCACATGGTGTCCCGGCAGCAGCAGCCGGTTGGCCAGGCCGCCGTCGTTGGTGATCAAAAGCATCCCTTCCGTGTCCTTATCCAGCCGCCCCACCGGGAACAAGTCCCGGCGCTTGGGCTCCTCAATCAGCTCCACCACCGTCTTGTCCCGGGCGTCCGTTACCGCCGAGACCACCCCCGCCGGTTTGTGCAGCAGAAAATACTCGTAGCGGGAGTAGGCCACCGGCTGGCCGCCGCAGAGAATCCGCTGCGTCTCCGGATTCACCTTCTGTTCTCCTCCCTTGGCAGGCGCCCCGTCCACGGTCACCTGCCCTTTCCGAATCAGCTGGCGCACCTGGCTCCGGCTGCCGTAGCCGGCATCCGCCAGCAATTTATCCAAACGAATTTGTTCCAACGTTCATTCCTCCCACTGCCCGGCCCTGCCAGGTCTCTGTCTCTGTCAACGCTTTCCGGCCTCCTCTTGGTCACCAGGCCCCGTCCTGGGATCGGGACCTGTCCCGGTAACGGGAAAAGAGAAAGGCCAGCCGCTCTTCCTCCCCGGAAAAGACCTGCCCGTACAGCCGGTCCACCGCCTCATCCAGCCGGGCGTGGGACCGCCGGAACGCCTCCGGCATGGTGTCCGCCCCGTAGAGAGCCGCGCCCCATTTCGGCTGCAGCCGCTCCTGCACTGCCAACAGCGCCTCCGCCGCCTGCTCCACCTCCCCGGTCTCCGCCTCCAGGTCCGGGAACGGAAAGTGATTGTAGACCACCGAGGCCGAATACCGGTAGTCGCTTTTCAACCGCCCCGCCACACCCCGGACCCAGGCCATGTGCATGGCGGAACCTAGAATCCCAAAGAGCACCAAGGAGGCCTCCGGCACCAGAAACACTGCGTCGCTGGCAATGACCTCCGCCGGCAGAAATCCCATGGGAATATAGGGCCGGTGCTCCGAGGAGACCCGGGGCACCAAAATATAGCTGCCCTCCTCCGGCTGGCGGATCTCCCCAAACAGCTCCGGCCACTCCGCCAGTTTCCGGGTGGCCTCCCGCTGGCTTACCAGCCGGAACCGGCGCACCGCCTCCACCCGGCTTTTCACCGCCGGGATATGGGCATAGGCCTCCGGCTCCACCCCTTTCAGCCACAGGCAGTACCGTTCCTGCCCTTCTATGTATTCCACTGAACCGCAGAAACGGCGGATCCAGGGGGCCGCCTCCGGCCAGGCGGAACGGATGGCCTCCGCCTCCTCCGAAGAAAGCAGCAGATGGCCTCCGTCGTTGGCCATGCTGCCAAAGACCATGGAAGGTACCGGCCACAGCGGTTTCCGCCGGCTTTTTAAAAACACGTCCGGCCCCGGCGCCAGATAGGGATTGATATGGGAGACATCCCGGCATCCCGCCTCCCCAAAGAGGCGCTTGGGTCCTTTTTTCTTCCTTTCCCGGGAGGAAAAACCCAGGATCACACAGTGGACCTTGGCCTGGCCCCGGGCTTCGTTGTTCCAGACAAAGGAACGCCAGGCAAAGTCCAGTTCCATGCCAAAGTCATGGGTCAGGCAGTTCCACAGCAACCCCGCCTGCTCCCCCTGGGCAATACTGTTGGTGGACACAAAAGCCGCCTGCATGTCCGTTCCCGCCATGTAGGCCGCCGCCTTCCGGTACCAGGCGGTCACATAGTCCATATTCCCTACTCCGGGCATACCCACAAACACCCGGCGCAGATCCTGTTTTTGCTCCCGGTTCATGAGCCGGGCCCCTACAAAGGGGGGATTGCCAATGATGTACGGCGTCTTTTCCCGGGGCACCACCTGCTCCCAGTCCAGGTCCAGGGCATTTCCCTGGACAATCTTGGCGGAGTTTACCAGCGGGATCCGCGCATAGCACATGCCAAAAAAATCCGCCGCTTCCAGATTCATCTGATGGTCTGTGAGCCACATGCCCACCCGGGCAATCTGGGCCTGAAAGGGTTCATACTCAATGCCATAGAACTGTCCCACATCCACCTTGCAGTACATGTCCACGTCCAGCACCCGCTGAGAGGTGTCGTACAGTTCCCGGAGCACAGCCAGTTCCAGCCGGCGCAGTTCCCGGTAGGCCACAATCAAAAAGTTGCCGCAGCCGCAGGCCGGGTCAAAGAAGCAGAGTTCCTGGAGCTTTTGGTGAAACCGCTGGAGTTTTCGCCGGTTTCCCCGGCAGGCGTCCAGTTCTTTCTCCAGTCCGTCCAAAAACAGCGGGCGGATCAGCTTTTCAATGTTCTCCTCCGAGGTGTAATAGGTCCCCCACTCCCGCCGTTTTTTCTGGTCCATGATCTCCTGAAACATGGCGCCAAAGATGGCCGGGGAGATGGACCGCCACCGGACCTTCAGGCACTCTTCCAAAAGACCGGCAAAGGTCCCGTCAAAGGAGTAGACCGGCAGCGCCCCGGCAAACAGCTTGCCGTCCACGTAGGGGAAACGGGCCAACTCCGGATCCGGATCGCTCCGGTCCTCCTGCGGTGTGTCCAGAATTTGAAACAGCGCCGCCAGCCGCTCGGAAAGATCCCCGCCGTCCAGCCGGGAGGCCCCCAGATAGGCGGAAAACAATCCTTCCGGGAAAATGCCCGCGTCGTTGGCAAAGAGGCAGAACAGCAGGCGCACCAGATACACCTCCAGGGGATGAGCCCGGTACCCATAGGTTTCCAGACACTCTAACAGCGCCGTCATTTTCCGCATGGCCTGGAGATTGATCTCCATTTCTTCCGTTCTTGTCGTGTTCATATGCTCCTCCGTTTTCCTCCGGGCCCCTTCACCGGTTGGCCCACCGGCGGCCTGCTGCCTGGGCCTCACCGCCCCATGTCCAAAAAACACCAGCCCAAACCAGGTCACGGTACCGGTCCCCCAGGAAAACTCTATCCCGCACTGCTCCGCCAAAAGCGGCGCCACAATCCCGTAACTCTCAATACAGGGGATCATCCGTTTGGGCTGCCGGCAGGCCTTCGGATACGCGCACTGGGCGCAGGCCCCGCAGGATTCGGAGGACAGAAGCAGCACGTCCCCGTATAGCTGTTCCGCCAAAGCTTTCACCTTCCGGGCAGTCTGCTGATGTTCCCGGCTGGTAGACAGCATTTGTTCAAAATTCTCCGGATCCTCCACCTCCGCCACGGTGGTAAACACCAGGGCCTTTTGGTAGCCCAGCGCCTGTTTCTGGCAGGATTCCACCGTTCCCACCGCCGGAGGGCAGGACCAACTCTTGCCGTACCGGGGACATTCCCGGCGGCAAATCTCCCGCACCTTCTCTGAAAAAGGCACCTGCTCTGCCGGTAAAAACTCATACTGACAAAGGGGGAGGGGGCGCAGCCCCTCCTCCCACTTTTCCCGTTCGCTCATAGGCCGGCATTCTCCTGTATAAAAGATGCGATATCTCCAAGCACCCGGGCATCCACCTGGCCCGGCGTCTCATACTCGCTGGCATCCGTCTTGCCTTTTTCACCGGCTTAGCCGGTTCCCACAATCCGCTTGGCCGCCATGGGAGCATAGTAGTCGGTGTGCAGCCGGGTCCGCTCCACTTCCTCTCCGTCCACCGTCACAATCTTCCACAACTCCACCTCCATCTCCGGGGAGCCAGCGGTAAAATCCTCCTCTCCCGCAGGCAGAGAAGGATCCTCTACCGTCACCGTCTCCGGCGGATTCCGGTACAACTCCACCGTCTCATAGGTCACCTCCCGGTTGGCCGGTCGGGTCTCCTGGCCAAAGACCCGGAAAGTGACCCGGCTACCGTCGGCGACGCCCCAGATATAGATGGGAAACTCCTTGTCATTGGTGAAACACAGGTCTTTATACCCCTCCGAGATGGCCGCGTCCTTCCCCGGATCCACATAGCTGACTACCATGGAATGGGGATACCGCTCATCCACCTGGATTTCTGCCTTCAATAACGCATTGTACAGGGTAGTGGACACCTGGCAGATCCCCCCGCCAATGGCGTCCTCCACCTCTCCGTTGTTGTACTGGGTGCCCTGGCGGTAGCCGTTTTCCTCCGTACGCTCCCGCATCAGCTCGCTGGTGGACACCGACTCCCCGGGCAGCAGCACCGTGCCGTCAATATAGGCCGTGGCCACCTCCACATTGGTAGCCCGTTCTGTCCGGCTCTCCCCCTCCTGCACATACGTTGTGTAGGAGAGGCCCATCTCCTCCTGAATCTGCTCCAGGGCCTCTGTGGTATAGTGGGGCTGCGCCACCTCCACCACCGCGTCCATCTCCGTGTTCCCATAGGACTCCAGCGCCAGCCCCCGCAGCTGGTTGGCCGTCTCCGTCTGGTTGGTGGCCAGGCCGGTGGCGCTCTGGGTGACGTTTAACGTTCCGGTGTATGTGATCTCCGCGTTGATCGGCGCCACGTCGTTCTCCTCCGCCATGGAAGCCACAAACGCCGCCAGCGTTTCCTCGTTCAACGTCTTTTCCGGCTCCAGGACCAGGGTCCCGTAAGCCAGATCCTGCTGGTCCCGGTAGCGGCGCAGGGGGCCGCCCCGCTCTCCCAGCTGCACTGCCCGCAGCAGCAGCTGGTCGATGTTCCATTCCAGTCCCAGGTCGTTTGGCGTGGTGGAATACTCCTGTTCCTGCCAGCGCACCGTAATCTGGATGGCCCCCCGTTCTGTTTGATATGCCGTGAGAAGTTCCCGGGCCTCCGCCACGGTCCGCTCTCCTATGTACAATTCATCCACATAAATGCCCCGAGCCAGCACCGCCGCTTCATCCAGCGCCGCTTCCCCGGTCTCCCCGGCGGCCCGGGACGCTTCCCGGGTCTGCCAGTTCACCCACTCTTCCGGAAGTTCCTCCTCCACCGGTTCTGAAGAACAGGCTGCCAACAGAAGGAGGACGGGCAGACAAAGCATCAGCAGAATCCATTTCCCATTTTTTCTCATTCTATCCGCCCTTTCACAACAGGCTCTCTGCATCTCTCCTATATATCTAAAATAATATTATAGCTTACCAGTCCTTCCCGCCGCAAGAGCTATTTCTTTAAAGTTTTGTGAAGAAAAAAGGACGCCGCCGCGTCCTCCCGACGTTTCTGCGGCAACGTCCCTTTTTAAAGTTGTGCAGGATGCCCCGTTCCTTTAACAGGCCCATGAAACGCCCGTGTTTCTAAAAAGCAACCTTATTCATTCCAATTGTGGTAGACATTTTGAACGTCATCATCCTCATCCAGCAGGTCCAGGATCCGGTTCATCATCTTCAAATCCTGCTCATCGGTCAAATCCACCCAGGTCTGTGGGATCATGGTCACCTCGGCCTGCACCATGGGCACGCCCTCTTCCTCCAGGGCTTCCCGCACGGCGCTGAAATCATCCGGATTGGTCAGGACCTCGTAGCTGTCCTCCTGCTCCACCACATCCTCCGCGCCGGCATCCAGGGCAGCCATCATCAGGTCATCCCCGTTTATGGGGCACTCTTCCCGGTCGATGATAATCTGCCCCTTCTGGTCAAACATGAAGGAAACGCAGCCCTGGGTGCCCACGTTGCCGCCGCCTTTGGTGAAGGCGTTCCGAACGTTGGAAGCGGTCCGGTTTTTGTTGTCCGTCAGGGCCTCCACAATGATGGCGGTGCCGTTGGGACCGTAGCCCTCGTATGTAACCGACGTGTAATTGACGTTGCCCCCGTCTCCCGAGGCCTTCTTGATACTCCGGTCGATGGTGTCGTTGGGCATGTTGTTGGCCTTGGCCTTGGCAATCACATCCCGCAGCTTGCTGTTGTTGGCCGGGTCCGCGCCGCCCTCCTTGACGGCTACCGCAATCTCACGGCCGATCCGGGTGAAGATCTTCCCCTTGGCCGCATCATTTTTCTCTTTTTTATGCTTTATGTTGGCGAATTTAGAATGTCCGGACATAAAGGTTCTCCTTCCTGCGTTCTGTTTTTCCGCTGGACATAACGTCAGACAGTCCCTGCCTTCCGGGGAAAGTGATCTCCCCTGTTCGGGTAAGCACTGTCTGACAGCCGTCCTTTTCGCATCAACGATTTTTCAAGTATAGCATAGAGTATCCCATCTTGCAAGTCCCCGGGCAGATTATGTGTCCAGAGCCGTCTTTTGTCCACCGTCCGCAGCTGCTCCATCAGAACCACCGAATCCTGCACCATATTGCAGTTGTAGACGTTCGGCTCTACGTGGGCGGGCAGCTTGGCTTTGTTCATCTGTGCCGGCGTCCCTTTCCTCATCCCGGTACAGCCGCGGGACCCGCCGCTCCAGGGCGCATACAAATTCGTAGTTGAACCGGCCGCAGAGGGCAGACAGATCCTCCACCAGAATCCGGTCCTTCCCGTCCGCTCCCACCAGCGTCACCGTATCTCCCTCGGAGGCCCCCGGGATCTCCGTCACATCCACCATCAACTGGTCCATGCAGACCCGGCCCAAAATGGGAGCCCTCTGCCCCCGGATCAACACATATCCCTTGTCAGACAAAAGTCTGGGATATCCGTCTCCGTAGCCCACCGGGATGGTGGCCACCCGGCACTTCCGGTCCAGATGCCGGATGTGATTGTAGCTGATCCCCTCCCCGGCTTCCACATCCTTTACATAGACCACCTGGCTTTTTAACTCCAGGGCCGGTTCCAGAGGGATTCTGCGGCTCACCTCATCGGAAGGATAAAGGCCGTACATGGCAATGCCCACCCGCACCATATCCATGGCGGCCTCCGGCACCTCCATGGCGGCGGCGCTGTTGGCGCAGTGGTGCAGGGCAATGGAAGCTTCCCCCTCTTCCACCCGGCGGACAAACTCCTGAAACGCCGCAAGCTGCCGGTAAGTGTAGGCCTTATCCGCCTCATCCGCCCGGGCAAAATGGGTGAAGATCCCCTCCACCGAAAGCCCCGGGAGCCGCCGGAGCCGCCGCACCGTCTCCACCGCTTCCGCTGTCAGCGGAAAGCCGATCCGGTGCATCCCGGTGTCCACCTTGATATGGATCTGAGCCGGGATTCCCAGCCGGCCTCCCAGTTCCGAAAGTTCCTTCGCGTCCTTTTCCTTAAAGACGGTGAACCGGATCTGGTTTTGGATCAACTCCTCATAATCCTCCGGCCAGGCATAGCCCAAAATCAGCACCGGCTTTTCCACCCCGGCTTCCCGCAGGTCCAGGGCCTCCCGGACCGTGGCCACCGCAAAAAAGTCCGCCGTCCGCTCCAGGGCCAGGGCCACGGCGGTAGCGCCGTGACCGTATCCGTCCGCCTTGACCACCGCGCAGGCTTTGGTCCCCTCCGGCATCTGCTCCCGTATCCGTCTCAGATTTCCTCTTATTTTTCCCAGGTCGATCTCCGCCCTGACACGCTCGCAGTATCTCATGGTATCCTCCGTGCAATATCGCCTGCCATCACAGCCCGTTCTCCCAGTTCCGCCGCCGCCGCGTCACCAGCCAGACTGTGGAGCAGCACGCCGTAGGACGCCGCCTCAAAGGGTTCCATGCCCCCGGCCAGCAGTCCTCCTATGACGCCGGAGAGAACGTCCCCGCTGCCACCGGTGGCCATGCCAGAGTTTCCGCAGGTATTCACGTAAAGCCGCTTGCCGCCTCCGGCCACCAGCGTTTTGGCGTCCTTCATCACCAGCACCGCCCCGTACCGCTCGCTGAAGGTCCGGGCCGTCTCCGGCAGGTCCATGGTGATATGGGACACCGGCATGCCAATGAGCCGGGACATCTCCCCCAGATGGGGCGTCAGCACCGTATCCTCCCCCAGCAGGTCCAGCATTTCCCGGTGGGCCGCCAGGGTGTTGAGTCCGTCTGCGTCTATGACCACCGGCACCTTATGGTATTGGAGCACATAACGGAGCAGGCTGGTGGTGTAATCCCCCATGCCCAGTCCCGGCCCTATGACAATGGACTTGGCCCAGCTGCAGGCCTCCTCCAGCACATCCAGGGGAAGTTCCGTTCCGGAGCAGGTGGTGAGGATGGCCTCCGGCAGGGATGTCTGCAGGATCACCCGGTTTTCCTCCACCGTCAGCACCCGCACCAGTCCGGCGCCGCTGCGGTAGGCCCCCCGGCCGCTTAAAACAGCCGCTCCGGCCATGTTTTTGGCCCCGGCTATCACCAGCACCCGGCCAAAAGTTCCCTTGTTGGAGCAGGCAGGCCGCTCCGGCATCTGATCCAGGTCCGACTCATCCATGGTAAACGCCTTGGGGTCCACCGCCCGCTGGCTCACCGTCGGGATCCCAATGTCCCGGACCACCGTCTGGCCGCAATGTTCCTTCCCCGGATACAGAGCCATGCCCAGCTTTTCACACTGGAAGGTTACGGTCAGATCCGCCCGGACCGCGCACCCCAGCACCGCCCCGGAATCGGCGGAGATGCCGCTGGGGATATCCACCGACACCACATAGGCGCCGGACCGGTTGATGGCGTCCACCGCATCCTGGAAGGCGCCGGAGACCATCCGGGAAAGCCCGGTGCCAAACAGGGCGTCCACCACCACGGAAATCCGGTTTGTTATAATATATTCTGCAGTGAGTTCCTGGTGCACAAAAGGAATTTCCAGGCGGCTTACAATCTCCGCCTGTATCTTCCACTCCTGGGTGGCCTTCATCTGGTTTCCCACCACCGCCACCTGCACCCTCAGTCCCTGGCCCGCCAACATTCTGGCCATGGCCAGGCCGTCCGCTCCGTTGTTTCCGGTTCCGCAGACTATAAGAATCGAGGGTTGCCCTTTCAGGCACCCTCGCATCTCTTCCACGGTGACCGCCGCTGCATGCTCCATGAGCACAAGAGACGGAATTCCAATGGTTTCTATGGAATACCGGTCCATGCCCTGCATTTCCAACGCGTCCGTCAAAAATCTCATAGATTCCTCCCGCTATTTTTTTCTGAAATTCAGCCGGTAGGAAAGCTGCATCAAACTCTCGGACAGGTGTACATTCTCCACATACGCATCCTCCGGCAAATTCAGATCCACGTGGGCAAAGTTCCAAATGGCCCGGACCCCGTAGCCGTAGATTTCCCGGGCCACCTGCACCGCCTGGTCTCTGGGGATGGTCAGGGTTACAATGGCAATATCGTTCTCCTTCAGGAAGTTTTCCAGCACGCCCATGGACATGATCTTAATATCCCGCACTTTCTTGCCCACCAGTTCCGGGTTGGAGTCAAAGATTCCTTTGATCACAAACCCTTTGGTCTCAAAATCGGCGTAGCCGGCCAGCGCTTTCCCCAGGTTGCCTCCGCCGATGATGATCATATTGTGGACTTTGTCAAGTCCCAGGATCTTTCCGATCTCCGTCCGCAGGTACTCCACATTGTACCCGTAGCCCTGCTGGCCGAATCCGCCAAAATTGTTCAGGTCCTGGCGGATCTGGGAAGCGGTGACTCCCATCCGTTTGCTCAGTTCATCCGAGGAGATCCGTTCCACGTTTTCCCCCTGTAAATCCGACAGGTAACGGTAATATCTAGGAAGCCGCTTAATGACAGCGGCAGAAATCTGTTTTTGCTGCAAAAAGAGACACCTTCCTTTCTCTCTGCTCCAGTTCATTTGTTCCGCATTTATTATAATAATTTAGCAAAAAATTGTCAATCCCATTCTGCGAAATGAAACGCCCCCGCGCCGGGAAAAGACTTGCGGTTTTGTGCGGTTTCCAGTATACTGGGACATGGGCCTGCCCCTGCCGGCAGACCTTTTAGGAGGAGGAATTGACCATGGTATTGTCCTGTCACAATCTTTCCAAAAGCTTTTTGGATGGACCCCTGTTTTCCGGGGGCACGTTTCGCATAGAAGACAAAGAAAAAGCCGCCATTGTGGGGATCAATGGTGCCGGAAAATCCACCTTATTAAGGATCATCACCGGAGAACTGGCCCCGGATACCGGGGAGGTGGTATTGGCCAAGGGAAAGACCCTGGGCTATCTGGCCCAGCACCAGGACCTGTCCGCCCACCGGACCATCTATGAGGAGGTCCTGGTGGCCAAGGAGGACGTGCTGCGGCTGGAGCAGGCGATGCGCCAGCTGGAGCGGCAGATGAAAAACGTCCAGGGGGAAAAGCTTACCGCCCTGATGGAGACCTATGCCCGGCTGAACCACGAATTTGAGCAAAAAGACGGCTACGCCTGCCAAAGCGAGGTCACCGGCATCCTGAAAGGCCTGGGCTTTGGGGAAGAGGATTTCCATAAACCTTATGAGACCCTCTCCGGCGGCCAGAAGACCCGGGTCACCCTGGGGCGGCTGCTCTTAGAAAAGCCGGACCTGCTCCTGCTGGATGAGCCCACCAACCACCTGGATATTCTCTCGGTGGCCTGGCTGGAAAATTATCTGAAAAACTATCCCGGCAGCGTGCTGGTGGTGGCCCATGACCGGTATTTCCTGGACCGGATTGTAACCAAGATCATAGAGGTGGAGGCGGGCAAGATCACCACCTTCTCCGGCAACTACTCCGCCTATGCAGAGAAGAAAAAGATGCTCCGGGAGGCGGCCCTCCGCCAGTATCTCAATCAGCAGCAGGAGATCAAGCACCAGGAAGCAGTGATCGCCAAACTCCGCTCCTTCAACCGGGAGAAATCCATCCGCCGGGCCGAGAGCAGGGAAAAGGCCCTGGCCAAGATAGAGCGGGTGGAAAAGCCCACGGAGTTAAAGGATTCCATGTTCTTCACCCTGGAGCCCAACGAAGTCAGCGGCAACGATGTGCTGGCCATCCGGAATCTGTCCAAGTCCTACGGCAGCCACACCTTGTTCCGGGATGTGGATCTGGATATCAAACGGGGAGAACGGGTGGCGGTGATCGGCGCCAACGGCACCGGCAAAACCACGTTGCTCAAGATCATCAACGGCCTGGTGGAACCGGATACCGGAAGCGTGACCCTGGGCTCCCGGGTGGCCATCGGCTACTATGACCAGGAGCAGCAGCTTCTGGAGGAGTCCAACACGCTGTTTGAGGAAATCCAGAACGCCTACCCCCACCTGAACAACACCACCATCCGGAACACCCTGGCCGCTTTTCTGTTCACCGGGGACGATGTGTTCAAACGGATTTTCGAGCTGTCCGGCGGAGAGCGGGGGCGCATGTCCCTGGCCAAGCTGATCCTCTCCCCCTGCAACTTTCTGATTTTGGACGAGCCCACCAACCACCTGGATATGACCTCCAAGGAGATTCTGGAACAGGCCCTCTCCCACTATACCGGCACCGTGCTCTACGTGTCCCACGACCGGTACTTTGTGAACCAGACCGCCACCCGGATCCTGGAACTCACCGGGGAATCCTTTATAAATTATATTGGAAATTACGACTATTATCTGGAAAAGAAAGGGGAACTGACCGCTGCCTACGCCAAACCGGCCCCGCAGCCTACAGGCCAGCCCGCCGCTTCCGAGGACTCCGGCTCTGCCGACTGGAAAGCCCAGAAGGAGGAGCAGGCCCGGAAGCGGAAGCGCCAGAACGATATGAAACGGATTGAAGAGCGAATCGACGCCCTGGAGAAACGGTCCGCCGAGATAGACGAACTGCTGACGCAACCGGACGTGTACACCAACGTCTCCCGGTGCATGGAACTAAACCAGGAGCAGGAAGCCATCCGGGCGGAGACAGAACATCTCTTTGCCCAGTGGGAAGCGCTGGAGGAGGGATGACCGGTTCCCGGAAACGCTGATTGTTCCGGAAATGGTATTCCTTTATGGCGTCTTACCCCTTCAAATACGTTCCCACCACGTCCAGGGTCTGCTGAATGTCCTTCTCCGTGTGGGCCATGGACACAAACATGGCCTCAAACTGGGACGGCGCTACGTAGATCCCATGGTCAAACATCCAGTTGGCATACCGGGCAAAGGCCTGGGTGTCCGCGGTTTTGGCGCTGGCGTAATCCCGCACCGGCTCCGTTGTAAAGAACACGGAGCCCAGGGAGCCAACAGTGTTCAACACTGCCGGCACCTGATAGGTATCCAACAGCCGCTGCAGCCCATCAAAGAGCAGCGCCGCTTTCCGGTTCAGTTCCCCGTACCACTCCGGATGATCCCGGAGCAGGGACAGCTGGGTGTAGCCTGCGGCCATGGCCACCGGATTGCCGGACAAGGTACCCGCCTGGTATACAGAACCCAGCGGAGAGACCACGCTCATCACTTCCCGGCGTCCGCCGTAGGCTCCCACCGGCATCCCGGCGCCAATGATCTTGCCAAAGGTGGTCAGGTCCGGACGCACCCCAAAGAAGCCCTGGGCCCCGTCCGCCTGAAGGCGGAACCCGGTGATCACCTCGTCAAAAATCAGAAGGCTTCCCTCCTCGTCACACAGTCTCCGCAGACCCGGCAGAAATTCCGGGGCCGGAACCACCACGCCCATGTTGGCCGCCACCGGCTCCACAATCACCGCCGCAATCTGTCCCGCATACCGGCGGAACAGTTCCTTCACGCTGTCCAGGCTGTTGTAGTCTGCCGTGAGGGTGTCCTGGGTGCAGCCGGCAGGTACTCCGCTGCTGTCCGGCACTCCGGCAGTCATGACCCCGGAACCGGCTTTCACCAGCAGGCCATCGCTGTGTCCATGGTAGCAGCCGTTGAACTTCACAATCTTGTCCCGGCCTGTGAATCCCCGGGCCGCCCGGATGGCGCTCATCACCGCCTCGGTGCCGGAGTTGACCATCC